>DATCCB010000061.1:0-14956 GCA_036511515.1 Caulobacteraceae bacterium
CCCCGCCGCTGTTCTGGTAAACCTGCAGCTGGATCGTATCACCCGCATTGAAGGTTCGGGCGATTCCGGCGATGGCGGGGCCGAGAAGGAGGCTCGCGGTCGTTTGGACCCAGGGCCCGTAGTAGCTGCCTTCCGTGGTCACGATCTGCAAGCGCGATTGGCAGGCGACGGTCGCGGCCATTTGCACCTGCGCCGCGATCAAGAGGACACATCGGCGCAGGATGTTCACCTGCCTATTGACGGAATCCCAGGAGAAGTAGTCGGTGTCCAGCTCGAGTTCCTGGCCGCCCACATCTACAGCGGTGTAAGCGCCGCTGGGCATGTTCTGCACCGCGGTGTTGCGCAGATTGGCAAGCGGCGCCCCCGAGGTATCGATGTCATGGGCATACTGGTGGTAGCCCCTGACCTTCAACCTGCCAGTCGCGTCGGACAGGTCGAATACGTAGCACCCGGCGAAGTCGCAGTTGTCGAAGATGGTGTTCAGGGCATTGGCGCCGACGGTGACCACGTTGATCAGGTTCAGGACCCCATGCACGCCGTCGTTGAACGTCGTCGGCAGGACGCCGCCATTGATGTTCGCCGGGCAGCCGCCGTTCTCCAGATCGACGCCGAAGAAGCTCATGCCCTTGACGTTGCCGAAACTGAAGCCGCTCCAGGCATAGAGGCCGGTGGTGTTGGCCGGGTAGTCATAGGGCGTCACCCCGGGCGGCAGGTAGATGACGTTGGCTGGGTTGTACTTGGGCTGGATCGCCCCGCCGGTGAAGGTGATGTTCAGCGCCCAGTTGGCGATGACGTTCTGCAGGTCGCAGTTGGAGAAACTGATCGTCGTCGCGCGATTGGTGTCCATCACCCCGGCGAATTCGACGTTGGCGCAGTCGCAGTCGCGCAGCGCGGTCGTGTAGGCGCCCGCTTGGAACCTGAAGCCGCGCTTGTTGACGCCGTCGTTGATGACCCCGATCCCCGCATAGTGGCCGCCGAAGGCTTGGACCTGGTCGAAGGCGACCGAGCCGGCGACGTCGGTCATGCCCGCCATGTCGACGGCGAAGTTCTCGAAGCCGAAGCCCTGCACGAAGCCGGCGAACGGCGTGCCGTCGATGCTGAAGAGCACGCTGACCGCGCTGGTCGGCGCCAACACCGTCTTGGCGGCGCCAGCGCCGTCGGTGGCGACAGAGCCCGCGCCTCTGACGACCTGGCCGTGATTGGCCGCACTGGTCATCGTCAGGGTGGCGCTGATCAGGTAACGCCCGGCCGGGAAGTAGACTGGAGCGCCCGAATTGAACGCCGCCTGGATGGCGCTGGTGTCGTCGTTGACCCCATCGCCGATGGCGCCGAACGCCTTGACCGTTCGGAGCACGTAGGCGGCCACGGTGGACGCCTTGGCGAACTGTAACGGGCTCGAGCGATAGACTGGCAGAATGTCGCTGTCGGCCAGCGCGGTGTTCTCACTCAGCGCATTGAGCGCCATTATGTCTGACGAGCTGAGCGTCATATTGTCTCCGCCGCGCTCTTGCCGGTGAATTCCCCGGTTTGCCGCACCGCCAAGCCTTGCGATCCATTTGCCCCGAAGCCATGGGATCCATCGACGGCCAGCAAAAGGTTAGATGACGTCGTCGGTGCGTAGCCCGTCCACGCCCCCGCCCGCAGCGCACTCGAACCGGTCGCGGGGACCGTCCTTTCCGAGCTGGCCCCGGACTGGCTCACCTCATCACGCCGCCAGCACCCGCGCGAGCAGCGCCGCCTTGTCCTCGTACATCACGGCGTTGCAGTGCGCGGCGTCGTTCATCCAGCCGATGGTGTTCGCGGCGGCCCAGGTCCCGTAACGCGCCTGCCAGTCGATGCATGGCACGTTGTTCGACGCCGCCAGCCCCTTGATCGCGGCGGCGACCGCGGCCTGGGTAGCCAAGCTGCCGCCATCCCAGCCAGATTGCGCAGCGTGCGGCACGCACAGGAGCACGTCGCCGGAGAGCTTGGCTTCGGTAATCAGCGTCTGCAGATTGGAGGTCGTAAGGGCGGCGTTCTGGATCGCCCAGCTATCGTTGATCAGTTCGATGATCGTCAGGTGCGGCAGGATCACCGACAGAGCATTGACGTTGGACCACGGATAGCTGGTCGCGGCCCAGTTCGAGGTTGTCGAGGCGCCCCATCCGGCATTGATGATGTCCACGCCGCCGACGGTGCTGTCGTAAGCAACGATGCCGCCGACAATGACGCCCACCGTGCCGGGTCCCTTGACGTGCAGGGTATGAGCGCCGGTGCTGGCGGCCTTGATCGTGACTTTGGCGTAACCGTAGCTGGCGTTGACGGTGTTGAATGTGGTCGGCCCGCTGGAGGGGGCAGAGCCATCAATGTCGAAGGTTACGACGCCGGTGGTCGGAGCTTCGAGAAAATAGACCTCGAACGTGTCTACATTGACCTCCGGCGTGTAGGTGATCGGGTTGGTGGTGGTGCTGTTCTGGTAGGAGCCGCCGCCAACGGTGGTGTTGGACATTGCCCACCCCGCGCCGAGCGTAATCCGACTGTCATAGGCGCTCAGCGACAGGCCGAGGTTCAGCACATTGCCTTCGCCGAACATGCTTTCCATGGAGCAGGGCAGATTTTCGGCGGCGGCAAGCAGCGCGCCCATGCGGGCTGGGACGGCCTTGTCCCGCGCCAGGCCGATCAGATAACCTCCGACGCTCGTGCCCGCCCCTTGGCCGAGGGTGGTGCTGTCGCCGATGCAGAGCACTCTCGCCCGCGACGTGCCGCCCTTCGCCCTGACCAGCGAGCGTTGCAGCCGCCATTTCGGCAGCATCAGCGGATCGAACTGAAAGAGCCCAGGCGTGGCCTGCTGCGGCGTCAGGCCCGGGTTGATGACGGCCATCTACCACTTCCTCGCGGTGATCTTCTGGCCAGTGACGCCGCCGATGATGCTGACGGCGCCAAAGGCCTTGTAGCCGGGCGGGGTCTCGTAGCCGCCGCCGTTGGCCACAACCCGGATCGAGCCCTGGCCATTGGCCGCCGCCGTGGCGCTGTCGCTGACCCAGAGGTCGTTGCTGATGTCGGGGTTGTAGATCGCGAAGCCGTTGGTGGGCGTCGCGCCGGCGAACAGGTTCTGCGCCGCGCCGCCGGTGGTGATCGTCGCGTCGCCCGCGGAAGCGGGGCCGCCCAGGACCGACACATCGATCGTCCCGTCGACGCCAGACTTCTCGCCCATGTGGATGTCTCCTTAATCCCTCAGAGGTAATCTGGGATCACGCCGTCGCGCGCCCTGCCGGTTTGCAGCATCAGCGCCATGCGGCCCCGTGCGGCGCGGCGCATAAGGCCGGGGGACGGTTCGAACGAGCCGGGCCACTGGTCGACCAGGCGCTCGGCCAGCATGGCTGTGAAGGCGCTGGTCAGGCGGTTGTTGATCGGAAGTTCATCATCGACACCCAGGCCGGTGGTGCTCATCCAGGCGTTGAGGTCGGCGCGGTAGAGGTAGAGCGCCTGGGTGGTCCCGACGATCTCGATCCGCGTCCCGTCGCGCGGCTGGCGCCAGGCGATGCCATCGGCGGCGACGGCCGATCCCTGCGCCGGCGTCTGGTTCTGCGCTATGAAGCCGTAGTCGTAGGGATCGTAGCCGTCGTTCAGGGCGATTGAGTTGGGCAGGGTTACGCTGATCGTATCGCCGGCCTGGATACGCACCCGCTGATCCTCGCCGGGCGTATAGTCGGCCGTGGCGTCGACATCGATCATCGGGCCGCGGGCTTCATGCAGATCGAGGAGCAGATTGCCGATCTCGGTCAGGCCGGTGGTCAGTTCATCGATCGGCAGGTCATCCCCGGGCGCTATGGCTTTGAACGCGGCCAGCGCCTGGGTCAGTGCGGCGCGGCAAGTGGCCATCTAGGCGACTGCGGGTTCCGGCTCGGGTTGGGGATCGGCGGCCTTGCCGGTGGTCTTGAACAGCGGATGCTCGATCAGCTGCGCCTGGGCCTCGGGGCTGAGATCGGAAACATCGACCTCCTTCCCGACCGCGAAGGTCTTGCCGAACACGGTCGTTGGTTCGCCGGCGGCATCGCCCTGGAAGGTGGCTTTCATGGGAATATCCTTTGCTCTAGGAAATGTTCGCGGGGAGGGATGAGAGGGGGTGCACCCCTCCCCGCTCGCCACAGTGCGTCGACCGTCAGGCCCTACGCCGGCGATCCGACAGTGTCTTCGAGGTAGTATTCGACGTCGAGTTCCAGCGTCCCGGCGACAGCCGTGGCGGCGGCGGCGTGGACCGTGCCGATGACCAGCTGCTTGGCGCCGCTGGTGTTCTTGTAGAGATAGCCGGCCGCCGCCAATCCGGTGCCGATATCGGCGCTGGCTCCGGCCGTCCGACCAACGGTGGTGATCGCCGCCTTGAACAGCTGGGCAGTGCCGACAACGCCCATATCGATGGAGAGCGTCGGCGAGCCGTTGCTATCCAGTTGCGTGGCGGCTTTCAGCACCATCGAAGCGACGATGGCGTTGTTGGGCAGATAGCCGAAGTTGAGCACGTCGTTCGCCGCCAGGGTCGCAGGGACCGAGACGGTCGCGTGCAGATGCTGGGTGAGCTGGTAAGGCCCGTGCCCGGTCCCGGCGGGCGTCTTGTTGTTGTAGAGGGACGAAGACCAGGTGGCCATGTGAGGTGTTTCCTTAAGATGAGCGGGAAGGGGGGCGCCCGACGATGATCAACGCGTCATCCCCGGGGTTTGTTGTCCCGGGGATCAGCTGTCGGCCGCCGCAGCGACGATGGCGGTGACGATGCCGTTCTGGACGCCGTTGAAGTTGATCTTCTTGACGCCGAGCAGCTCCTCGATGGCGACGCCCGGGCGAAAGCCGTAGTCCTTGATCATGTCGGTCCGGGGCGTGGGCTCCTGGCCCCAGGCGATGCCGACCGCGCCGCCGCCGCAGACGAACACCGGACGAACGTCGCCAGCCGAGCCGCCGATGGCGTTGAAGCCGGCGGTGGCCGCGTAGGTGTCGATCTCCGGGATCTCCCGATGGATGACGCCGTCGTAGAGCAGGTCGCCGTCCTGGAAGAGCGGGTTTTCCTTCATTCCGGTGGCCTCACGGGCGCGGGCCTGGGTGTTGGCCGTGACCATGGTGGTATCGGCCTTCAGGTCCCGGAACGTCCGCGCGCCGTGGAAGGCGACGTAGAACTCACGCCCGTCTCCTTCGGTGGCCCGGAAGGGGCGGATGTGCGGATCGGCGAGCTTGGCGATCCGCTTGGCGAGCGACATGTTGGCGACGCTGGCCTTGGCGGTGGTGGCGACGTTGCCGGCGCCGGTGGCGAAGGTGCCCGAATAGTTCGAGTTCAGCGATCCGAAGAGGATGCGGTCGCTGTTGCCCGCGCACCAGGTGTTCTGTTGCGCCGCGGTGGCCACATCCCAGTTCACCGCCGTGCCGTTGACATCGGTCACGGTCGCGAAGAGGGCCTTGATGATGTCGTCGCGCAGCTTCTCCGATTCCCAGACCCTGAGCGCGTCCTTGGACGCGTCCCACAGGTTGATCTCGGTGCGGAAGGTGGTCGACTTGGGCAGGCGGACGCCATTGCGGCGCCAGTCGATGGTGATCGGGCAGTTGAAGTTGGTCAGTTCCTCCTCGACGCCGTCGAGCACCGTGGCGCCGGTGACGCCGGCCGACTTCAGCCGCCCGATGAACGGGATGTTGATCGTCCGCTTGGCTTCCTCTTCCTTCTGGAACTTGGTGAGGATGATCCCGCCCTTGTTGAGGTCGGAATTGGTCATGTAGGGCATGAAGCGGGACTGGCGCACATACTCCTGGAAGTAGGTGGTGACCCAGACTTGCCGCTCCGATGCGGTAGCGAGAGTGGTTTCGGCCATTGGAGGCTATCCTTTGAACAGGGAGTTGAACGCCTCGCCGTCGCCGACCGGCACGTGCGGCCGTCCAGCGCCGCCGGAACCGGGGGCGTTGGCCAGCGAGCGTGGCGGGGGAGGTTGGGGCGTCTGTTGTTGGGTTGAAGGCTGGACCCGGCCGGCTTGTGCTTTCGCGGCCTTCCAGGCGGTGTATTCGTCGAGGTCGTCCGGGCTGACTTTGGCGAGGAGTTGCTCCCGCTTCCAGGCTTGCACGACCGTCTCGTAGGGGTCCTTCGAGGTCGCAATCTGCTGATTGAAGATCGGATCGAACGCGGGCGAGGTCGGCTCGCATCGCGCGTTGGCCCACTCGTAGGCCTTGGTCACCGTGTCGGCGCCGTATTCCTTGGTCGCCCAGCGCCTGGAGAACTCCAGGTTCTGGACGTAAAGGCGTTGTTCGACGGCCGGGTCGGCGATCTGGGGCTGACGGCTCGGCTCTTGACGGGACTGGTTCGCCTTGTAGGCGGCCAATTCCTTTTCAAGGGCCTGACGCTTCTCCCGCTCATCCAGCATCGCCGAAATGGGAACGTGTCCCTCCTCGCGAAGGCGGGGATCGGCGGCAGGCGGCGGTGCTGGCGGGGGCGCGGCGGGCGTTTCAGGCTCGCTGGCGGCCTCCGGGGGAGCGGCCGAGGCGAACCTGCCCGATGCGTCGCGAGGGCGTTCGGAGGTCGTCTCGGCGGTTGCGTCTTGCGGCGTTTGCGCCGGGGCGTCATCGGCCACGGCGGCGTCGTCTGCCTCGGGCTTGCCGACGAACTCCAGCGGATTATCCATCTTTGATCCCACGCCCGTAGCGGCGGCGGTCCCGTGACGCCCAAACAGTGGCGGCCTGATCCAGCTTGCGGGGCTGGATGCCCGTAGCGCCCGTTAGGACCCTTGCTGGTCCTGCCCGGCGGCGGTTTGTTGTGCGGCGGCCTGCGCGGCCTGGCGTTAGGACGGCTTGCGCGCGCCCGGGTGCGGCTCAGCCGGTTCAAGCGGGAGCGCCGCCGCGATGTCCGGCAAAGCGAAGTCAAATCCGTGCGAAGTCGGGTGGCCGCTATCGATGTAGATCGGCCGGCCATCGATGGACACCTGGCAGGTCCCGGTCTTACAGAGATGGCGCCATGGCGATACCCGCGCGCTGATCAATGGTGAAAGCCGCGCGACTTCCGAGAAATATGGGGCGTTAGACGCAATATAGTGTGCAAGCTTCCAGGTTATTGGTTCGACACGCCCGAGGGCCTGGGATTGTGCACTACGGCGAGGGACATCATCCTGCGCGCCTGGCGGTGGGTCAAAGAGGATCGTTTTCGCCCCTTCATTGTGGATAAAGTATAGCGTGTTTTCGAGCGCGGCATCTACCGCCCGTGCGCCCAGAGCAGTCCCGAAACTCATCTTGGGCATTCCGTAGTACGGGCCCCACGCCGAAATCAATACGACGACTTTTGGCTGCGCGCGTATCAATGCCTTGACGCGAGATCGCGTGTCACAGGTGAATAGGGGCCTCTGCAGGCCGAACATCGGGGCGCAGCCATCTTGGGATACAAGCTCGCCGGCCAACCCGTTGCGTTTCAGGGCGGTGTCCAATGTGTCCGAAATTGCCCAAGCCTGGGAATCTCCCCAAATCAGGATGGTCGGCGCTCTTGTTCGATCTCCGATCAGGCATTCGGTTTTGCAACGAAGGGGTGCCTTGTCGTTTTGCTTAGCGTCGAGGGCGACGACTGAAGGCGTGAAGCGCTGGGACCACCCGCCGGTAATCAGGAATGCCGCGCCGGTGGCGATCAAAGTCAGTGACGCGACAGCGAATGTGACGACCAGCGTTCGCCTTCTGGCAAGTATGGCGCGGCGGCGAACCGGAATTTCAAGCCAGTGATAGGAAGCCGCTGCGAGCAGAAACGATGCGCTCAGCGCGGCAATCGTTTCCAGCGTCGATAGCGGCGCGGGACTCCAATAGCGGGCGAGCGACAGGATTGGCCAATGCCAAAGGTAGAGCGCGTATGACAAGCGGCCGATATAGGCCAGCGGCTTGACGCCGAGGGCCGGCGTCGGCGCGTAGATAAGAAGAGCACAACCCACGCACGGAGCGAGCGCGGCCGCGCCTGGGAACGGCGTGTGCGTGTTCAGCAGCAGGAAGGCGCCGATGATCAGGGCGATCCCCAACGCGGAGAGAATGACGCTGGCGTATTGCGGGGGCCTCTTCGGCTGCACTAGGGCGAGCGCACAGCCAAGCAGAAGTTCCCACGCCCGTGTCACAGGCAGATAGAAGGCCGCTGACGGATTGTGCAGCGCTCCCCATTCGCCAACGGCGAATGACGCAAGTCCGACAATTGCGAGCGGTATTACCCATTTTTTCCCGAACAGCTTCCAGCAAATCCAGAGCCCCAGCGGATAGGCAATATAGAATTGCTCCTCGACCGCCAAAGACCAGGTGTGAAGCAAGGGCTTCAGGGCGGCGGATGTGTCGAAATACCCCGACTCGCGCCAGAATTGGATATTGGAGCCAAACAGATTGGTCGCGATGAGCGACTTGCCGTACGCCGCCAGGTCGTTCGGCAAAAGCAGTAGGGACGCGCCAAGCGTCGTCGCCACCAGGACGGCGATCAGGGTTGGAGCGAGGCGGCGGACGCGACGTTCGTAAAAGTGGCCAACGCGATAACGGCCCTCGGCAATCTCCGTCGCGATGATGCCCGTAATGAGGTACCCGGAGATCGTGAAAAACACGTCGACGCCGGCGAAGCCCCCCGCGAGCCATGTCGCGTGAAAGGCTAGGACGGCAAGAACGGAAACTGCCCTCAGACCGTCAATGTCCGCACGGTATTGCACTGGCGGAGGCTAGCAAGCGCCTCGAGCAAAGCGGTAGCACATTCTGGACCCAGCAGAATTGCGGTGCTCGGTTATGACCAAATGAATGCGAAACGGAGCGCCAGCTGCGCGGCGCCGCTTTCTTTCCGACCAAAGTTGTCTGACAAACCCGCTGCGCCGATGCGGCGACAATCGGCAATCCGCAATCGCCACCATCCTGCAATGGGAAATCGCCGCTTCCCACCCCAAAGGCTGCACCATCTTGGTTCTCCATGAAGGGGACGGAGGCCGTCATTGCGGCGAGGCGCTCTGCTGGCCGGGCGGCGGCTGTTGCGGCTGCTGGACGCTGGCCATCCCTTGTTCCAGCCCCCTCGCCGCGTTGTCCGCGTGCATGGCGTGGGCTTCGGTCAGGGCGTTCAGGGTCTTGGCGAAGCCGGTGGCGTGATGCAGCGCGGTGCGGGCGGTGGTTTCGTCGATCTTGGCCGATGCGCCGGCGACCTGGATTTGATGGGCCTGGTCGGCCTGTTGCTGCTGCGCCTGACTGGCCTGGTCGATGTTGTCCAGGATCGCCCGTTTGTGGGGGATCGGCGATAGCTGCAGCAGTTGCTTGAGGCTGATCTGCTGCTGATAGACCTGGCTCATCCCGACCAGCTGCAGGATTTCGTTATAGGCCTCTTGCTGGACGGTGCCGGTATCGGGCTGGGCGTCGATCTCGATGTCGACGTCCATTTCGGCGACGACGTTCTTGTAGCCGAGGATGCCGGGCTTCAGCATCGGCATGCCGTTTTCGTCCGCGCCGATGGTCGGCGCCCCGCCGTGGACCGGCTGGTTCAGGCCAACGAACTTCGGCGCGTTCTCGTCGTCGGTGACGCGGATGAACTGCGGGGCTTTCCAGTACTGCTTCACCCGGCCCCAGCACTGGCGATAGATGCGAAGCTCCCAGTCCTCCAGCGCGCTGTAGAGGTTGCCAAGCTCGATCAGGCCCGATTGCTGGCGGGCCAGAAGCGCCCTGCCCGATGCGTCGTTCTCGTCGCGACCGAGCACGGCGGGGCTTGGCCCCATGCGCTCGATTTCACTCTTCGCTTCGAGAAGCATCTCCATATTGCCCTGGAAGGCGACGGTGTTGGGGCTGATCCGCCAGCCATACGGGATCACCCCGTCTGGCCTCGCCGCTTCCTTGCGCGCCACGTCGGCGTCGACATCGATGGCGCTGGGATCGGCGACCTCGATGCGGCTGACGCTCAAGAGATGGACGGACTTGCTCCGCCGCTTGTTGATCTCATCCTGCGGGCCGATCATGTCCCACGCCGCGCCGTAGCGGGCATTGTCGCGCTTGACGTAGGCGCTCATCGCCTCGATCGGGCAGTCTGGCTTGCCCTTGTGATCGAGATACGGGCTCCTGGCCGCTTCCAGCACATCGGTCCCGGTGAACACGCACCGCTTCCAGCCGCTCTCCTGGTAGTACATCTCGACCACCATCAGCCGCCGCTGCTTGCGGTCTATCCACGCCCCGCCCGTTCCCGGCCCGGCAAGCGGTCGGTCCTGGTAGGACTCGTCGGGCATGATCCCGCCGCCGGAACCGTTCTCGACCGTGGCCTCGATGGCCTTGGCCTTGTCCGGATAGAGCGCCGAAGCGTCGTCGGCATACATCCACTTGGCGATGCCCAGATACCGCGCGTCCTTGAAGTCGGCGCGGCGCGCGCGGGGATCATGGAAAAACTCCTCCCAGCGCACCTGGGTGATGGTCACTTGTAGATCAGCATCGACGCCGACCAGGGCCGCGCAGGTGCCGGGGACCAGCATGTCCAGGAAGCAGTCGCGCTTGAGGCGCTTGAAGCGGTTGAAGTCGGCGATGTAGCGAAGCACGTCGGTGGCCGCGTCGGCTGCGTCCTCGTTGCCCGGATTGCGTGGCCAGGCCCTGGGGTCGGAACGCCCGCGCTCGGTGACCCCGATGATGCCGTTGATGGCCGGCTTGATGCGGTTGATGACGATGGCCGGCTGGCCACGGTCGTCGAGCTTGCCCAGCTCCTCGCGGGTGAACTGATCGCTGTCGTAGTAGTCGAGCGCGGTGAGGGCGCATCTGCGCGCCGCTTGCGTCAGCTGCTCGGCCTCGGTGAAGTAGCGCTTCAGCTTGGCGAGATCGGGCGGCTGGGTGGAATCGCCGGTATCGTCTCCGGCCGCTAGTCCGGCGCTCTTGTTTGCCGGTCCCGCAATCTGTTGCAGTGCGCTGGCCATTAAGCGGTCTTCCAGCTCGTCGCGCCGGGCCGTCGCGCCTGGCCGTAGCCGAGGTCGCTGGGATTGACCGGCGGTTGCGCGGCCATGGCGGTCAGGGGACGCGAGAGGCAGGCATAGCGCGTTTCATCGGCCACGTGATCCTCCCCCTTGGTGTCGAGGTCTTCGGGCCTGGCCGGATCGTGCTGCAACACCGGTACGGTGCGGATGAAGTCCCGGCAGGTCTCGAACACGTAGAGCATCGGCCCGTCGCCTTGCCCGACGATCCTGGCCCTCATCTGGTCCCATCCCGATAGCGCGCCCGCCTTGCCGACGCGGGTGTTGTCGGCTGGACGGAACGGGATTTTCATCCGCCGCATCCGCTCGCCGACCGAGGGGCCATTAGCCTCGTGGAAGATCGAGGGATCGGCCACGCCGTAAGCGATGGTGTCGCCCTTCTCACGGTCGAGGATGCCTTGAGCTACAGCCTCGGCCTCTAGTCTCAATCCCTCGTTCGGCTTGTCGTTGGAGCCATACCATTCGCGGTAACGAACCATGGCCCCGCGTGGAAGGACATGGCCGCCTTCAACGGGATAGGGGTCGGAGACAATCGCCCACCAGCCGACCGAAAACGGCGCTGCATATCCCCAGTCGAAAGCCCGGAACCGAGTCCAGAGCGCGGGAATCTGAAAGGGTCGAACGACATTGCCGGAGCCCCACTTGTCGAAGAACGCGCCCTCGATGATGTTCCAATCGCCTTCCAGCCAAGCGCGGACCAACTCGGCCGAGCCGGACAGCTTCAGGCGCTCCCGATAGAGCGGATCGTTGATGTCCAGGATCGGGTTGTCGCCAAGCCGGGCCTGGATGAAGAGCTGCGTCAGACCTCCGGGGCCGGTCAGGATGCGGCCGGGACCCGGATCTATGTAGCGAGCCTTGACCCAGTTGTGGCCGGGGCCGCCGGGATTGCACGTCGCCCTGAAACGGCACGGAACGCCGGTGGCGGATCGCAGAGTGGCCTTCAGCTTGTCGATCGGGACGGCTGAGGCGAACTGGGTGAGCTCTTCGACATAGAGCCGGGTGTAGTCGTGCCCCTGGTATCGATCGGCGTCCGCGACGCGATCGAGATAGCGAAAATAGAGCACAGCGCCGTTTGGCCACCGGGAGCGGGACTTCTGCTCCTGCCAGTACGCGCCCTGCGGGAGGTAGATCTCGCGCGCCCGGTCGAGAGTCGGCTCCAGCGCCACGCGCGTGCGCCGAACGAACAGCCCGCGCGCCGACGCGAACCTTTTGGCGTGGTCGGCAAATTCGCCCAGGGACGCGTCGGTCTTTCCTCCGCCGCGAGCGCCGCCATAGACGACTTCGAAAACGTCGCTGTAGACGAATTTATGTTGCGGGCCGGGCTGTGCTTGCCATGGATTCATGGCGCCTCGCGACTGACTGAGTTTGTAAAGGGAAGGGGTGAGCGGCGAGGTCACACATCGCCACTTTGCATATTGCAACACACTTCAAACCGGTCGTCAAGCGCCGATTTATCGCCCGTCGGAATTTTTTAGGAGCGCGCCGGAACCAGGGGGACCAGGCGGCGTTTTCGTCTTGTCATTCCCGCCTATTGTTTCGCCCCCCCGACTGAAGGCGGGAACAGAGGCCCGGGAGAAGCGAACGCTTCCCCGGGCCTTGCCTTGCCCGGGGCGCCGCACGCCTCCAGGCGCAAGACCGGTCCCGCCTCGTCTTTAGAAGGCCCCGCGCACCGCGAACGACAGGACCACGGCGTGGGACGAAAGCTCGCCGGCCAGGCTGACCGGGGTCGCGTTCGACGTGCCGGCAAAGGCGGAAAACTGGCTGCCGATCGCGGTGTGGCGAAAGGAAACATAGGCCGCGCCCAGATCGAAGGTGGTGCGGGGCGATTTGCGCCAGCTGGCCCCGGCGGCGAAGATCAGCCGGTCGCCGTCGGGCAGCACGGTCGAATCGCGGATCGCCCGCGGGTCGTCCTGGATCCCCGCGCGCAGGGTCAGGGCCGCGTTCGCGGCATAGTCGAAACCGACGGCGATCGATGTGGTGTCGCGCTGGCGCACGCCCGGCGCCGGCGGCGTCGCGCCGACGGTGCTAATCGCAAAACCGCCGTAGTCGCTCCAGCCGATCCGCTGGGCCTGGGCCTCGAGGGTCAGCCGCTCCGCCACTCGCCAGCGGGCGGCCAGGGTGGCCAGCCACGGGGTCGAAAAGCGCACGTTGGTTACCGACTGGCCGTTGTCGGTCGCCAGCGAACCCAGCAGCCCGACACTGGTCACATGGCCGCCCAGGGTGTGGGCGATGGCGGCGCGATAGCTGGCCCCCAGGGTCAGGGCGGCGGTCGGCGCCAGCTGCGCCCCGGCCACCCAGCCGAAATTCCAGCCGTTCGCCGCCAGGTTGGCGCGGCCGTCGGCGTCCAGCGGCGAGAGGTTGGGCAGGGCGACCGAGAACTTGGTATCGGCTATTTCCGCATCGGCCCCCGCGCCCAGCCGCAACCAGGGAACCGGCCGCCAGGCCAGGGTCGGCTGGAAATCCAGATCGATCAGCCGCACCTTCACCGCCTCATAGCGGGTGAAGGCGTCGGGGCGCGAGACGGCCCCGAAACCGAATGGCGCGGTGATGGCCACGCCGAGCGAAAACTGGTCGTTCAGCCGCATGGCCGCGGCGGTGTTGGGAACCACCGAGATGTCGAACGGCTCAGAGCGGGCGGCGCCGCCGACCGGGGCCGTGGCCGACGACGGCCGCCGGATCGTCGATCCGGCATCGTCGATGTCGATGTCGGCCGCCACCAGGTGGTTGCCCGAATAATAGGTGCGGCCGTCGATATCGCCGATGGCGGCCGGGTTCCACCAAAGGGCGTCCGCCCCCGTGCTCGCCGCTTCGCCCGAATAGGCCCGCCCCAGGCCCTCGACCGATTGTTCCTGGGCATAGAAGCCCGCGGCCATGGCCGGGCCGCCCACGGCGGCCAGACAGGCGACCGCGGCCGCAAGCCACTTCGCTTTCGATATCCCCATGCCCAGCCCCCCGACCCGCCGATCACCTTACACGGTTGGCGCCGCCTTGCGAGCGTCCACCGGCGCCCTTCCGGCCCGCTTTGAAAAAAACCACCGTGGCGCGCGACGCCAGGTTCGCCTAAGCGAAGGGAAAGCCGCGCTATCTTAGAGAGGGAGCCTTCGCCATGCCCGTCGCCAGCCTCAACGGCCAGCGGGTCTTTTACACCGACACCGGCGGCTCCAGGCCGGCGGTGATCTTCTCCCATGGCCTGCTCATGGATCACACCATGTTCGCGCCCCAGATCGCGGCGCTGAAACACCGCTGGCGCTGCGTCGCCTGGGATGAGCGCGGCCACGGCGCCACCGCCGGCGATACGCTGGCGCCGTTCAGCTATTACGACTCCGCCGACGATCTGGCCGCCCTGCTGGCGCACCTGAAGATCGGGCGCGCGGTCCTGGCCGGCGTGTCACAGGGCGGCTTTCTGTCGCTGCGCTGCGCGCTGACCCATCCGCGCCTGGTCAGGGCGCTGATCCTCATCGACACCCAGGCGGGCAAAGAGGATCCGGCCCGCCTGCCCGGCTATGAAGATCTTGCCGCGCGATGGATGAACGGCGGCCTGACCGACGACATCGCGGGCGTCGTGGAGGCCACCATCCTGGGCCAGGGGTGGGATGGTGCCGCCCATTGGCGCGCTAGGTGGAAGACGATGAAGCCGGCGAATCTCGCCGCCTGTATGCAGACCCTGGGCGGCCGCGACGATATCACCGGCCGCCTAGGCGAAATCAGGGTTCCGTCACTGGTCATCCACGGCGACGCCGACGCGGCCATCGACCTTGCCCTGGCGCGGACACTGGTCGCCGGCCTGCCCGATGCGCGGCTGGTGGTCATTCCCGGCGCCGGACACGCAGCCAACCTCACCCACCCCGGGCCGGTGAACGCCGCGATCGCGGCGTTCCTGGATGGCCTGAAAGTCTAGAGCGTTTTGCGGTCACGCTGAAGCGTATCCATCGTGGCGGAAGTAGTTGGCGCATTCCTGGGGGGTGAACTCGTCGAGGACGTGTCCGATCCGGTCCCAGAGTGCGCCCACGGCTCGCTCGGCGGCCTTTCGCAAG
>DATCCB010000062.1:0-10523 GCA_036511515.1 Caulobacteraceae bacterium
GGGGGCGCTCCCCCGCCGCGGATGCGCAGCCTTTGACGGCTTGGCCAGTTTCGCCGGCGCCAGTGGGGGCGCCGTTTCGGCCGCCACTTCCGAAGCGGGCTTGTCTTCGCGCAGACCCTTGAACGAGGCTTGGCGCAGAACGCCGTCGCCGGTGAAGCCGGCGTATTCGATCTCGGCCACCAGCACCGGTTTGACCCAGTGCGCGCCGCGCGCCTTCTTGGGCGCTAGCGGCCCGCCGAACGGCGAGACATCGGTTTCGAGCGCTCGCAGCCTGGCCATCAATCCCTCGACCTTGGTGCGGCCAAAGCCGGCGCCGATCCGCCCGACGTGGACCAGCTTGCCATCGCGGTAGACGCCCGCGATCAGCGAGCGGAAGGCATCCCCCGTTGTCGTCCAGCCGCCGATGACCACTTCGTGCCCGGCGCGGCATTTGGCCTTGGTCCAGTTCTCTCCGTGGCCCGAGCGATAGGGCGCATCCAGCCGCTTGGAGACGATCCCCTCCAGCGAAAGCCGACAGGCCGAGCGCAACACAGCTTCGCCCCCGGTGTCGAAGTGATCGACAAAGCGGATACGTGCGCGCGCCGGGGCGGCCAAGGCGCCGACCAACCGCGCCAGCTTTTCCTTGCGCCGCGACAGGGGCAGCTCGCGCAGGTCTTCGCCGTCCGCGAACATCGTATCGAAGACGAAGAACACAAGGTTCTGCGTCGCCTTTTCGGAGAGCGCCGCCTGCAGGGCGGCGAAGTCGGGCGCGCCGGCATGGTCGAGAGCCACGATCTCGCCGTCGATCACACAGTCGGGCAACGCCGCGCCGGCCTTGGCGATCTCGGCAAAACGCAAAGTCCAGTCGAGCCCCTTGCGGGTCAGAAGCGTGGCGCGGCCCGCGTGCACGCGCAGCTGCATGCGATAGCCATCGAACTTGATCTCGTGGACCCAGCCCGTGCCCGCGGGGGGCCGGTCGACGAGCTTGCACAACTGCGGAGGGATAAACGCCGGCATGGCCTGGGCGAGCTTGCCGCGGCTGGGCGCCGGCGCGGTCGCCGCATCCTTGCTCCCAGCCGAATGCCAGACCGCGTCGGGTTTGCCCGCGGCGGCCAGGATGAAGGGCTTGGGCGCACGGCCCGACCCCTTGGCGATGGCCGCCATTGGCCGTCCGGACGCCACCGAACGGTCCTCGGCCATAATCTCGGCTCCTCGGCCCGGGCGCGCGGCCGGATCTTTATGCTTGATCAGCAGCCAGTTGGTCGCCTTGCCTCGGCCCCGGTCGCGGTTCATGCGCACCAGCACCCAGCTCCCGTGCAGGCGCTCGCCCTCGAGAACGAACTTCAACTCGCCCTTCTTCAGGGCCTTCAGGGGGTCGGCGCCGTTTTCGGGGGCCCAGAAGCCGCGATCCCACATCTGCACCGTGCCGCCGCCGTACTGGCCCTTGGGGATCGTGCCCTCGAAGTCACCGTAGCTCAGCGGGTGGTCCTCAACCTCGACCGCCAAGCGCTTGTCGGCCGGATCGAGCGAGGGACCGCGGGTAACCGCCCACGACTTGAAGACGCCGCCGGCTTCCAGTCTCAGATCGTAATGCAGGCGGCTCGCGTCATGTTTCTGGACGACGTAGCGGAGTCGGTCGGATTTCGGCACGGGGCCGGTTCCGCTGGGCTCCGCCGTAACCTTGAAGTCGCGCTTGGCTCGATAGGTCGCCAGCTTGGTCCGCACCATGGGTCTGCACCCTCTTTCGCCTGATCGACGCCGTAGGCAGTTCGAACAGCGGCAGACCTGGCTCGTGAGAGGCCTTCAGGGCCTCGACAAAGGAGTCGCGCCACATCCGCACATCGCTGCCGGCGATGCCGTCCATCAAACTCCGCCAGCGGCTCACCCGTTCCGCCAGCCCCATCGACAGGGCCTGTTTCAGGGCGTCGGCGATCTCCTCGCGGCTGAAGGGATTGACGATCACCGCCGCGGTCATCTGCCGCGCCGCGCCGGCGAAACGCGAGAGCACCAGCACGCCGGGATCGTCGGGGTTCTGGGCGGCCACATACTCCTTGGCGACGAGATTCATTCCGTCGCGCAGGGGCGTCACCAATCCGATCTTGGCTGCACGGTAGACGCCCGCCAGTTCGTCACGCCGGTAGGTGCGGTTCACGTAGCGGATCGGCGTCCAGTCCATGTCGGCATAGGCGCCGTTGATTCGTCCGCACAGAGCGTCGATCCGCCCCCGCATGTCCTGGTAGGCCTCGACCTCGCCGCGCGAGGTCGGCGCCACCTGGAGATAGAGCACCTCGCGGCGCAGTTCGGGATTGTCCTGCATGAACCGCTCGAAGCCGAGCAGCCGCTCCTCGAGGCCCTTGGAATAGTCGAGCCGATCGACGCCGACGATCAGCGAACGAAAGACGCTGTGCGCCGCCATCCGGTCATAGGCGCGCATGGCGACCTGCGACTGGGCGAGGGTCTGGAACTCCGCGACGTCCAGCCCGATCGGAAACACTTGCGCCCGCAGGCTGGTGCCGAAGGCTTCCAGCCGCCCGTCGCGCGCCCAGCCGCCGCCGGCTTCGCCCAGGACATAGGATTCGAACGCCCATAGCCATTCGTCGGTCTGAAAGCCGACCAGGTCATAGGAAAACAGCGCTTCGACCAGTTGTCGGTTGCGGGGGAGGGTCGTCAGCAGCTGCGGCGCGGGCCACGGCACGTGGAGGAAAAAACCGATGGGATTGGCCACCCCCAGGCGGCGCAGCTCCCGTCCCAGGGGGATCAGGTGATAGTCGTGGACCCAGATCAGGTCCCCGGGCTCGATCAGGGGGGCCAGGGTTTCGGCGAAGCGCCGGTTGACCCGCTCGTAACCGGCGCCGAACGAGCGATCGTAAGCGGTCAGGTCGATGCGGTAATGAAACAGCGGCCAAAGAGCGCCGTTGGCGTAGCCGTTGTAGTATTCCTGATAGTCTGCCTCATCGAGATCGATGGTGACCACGGTGACATCGTCGACTCGGCGGGTGGTGGTCTCACCCGTGAAGGTCTCGGTGGTCTCGCCGCTCCAGCCGAACCAGAAGCCGGAATATTCCCGCAACGCCGCGGCCAGGGCGACTGCCAGGCCTCCGGCGGGCGCCTCTCCGCGAATCTGGGGCGGATTGACGCGGTTGGAGACGACGATGAGGCGGCTCAACGCACAGAACTCCAAGGGCGGCTCAGCAGAACCGCGCAGTTAATCAGTCCAACAAGCGAGTAGGTTTGGGGAAAGTTCCCCCATAGCGCCCCGTCGGTGAGACTGACGTCTTCCGAAAGCAGTCCGGCGTGGTTGCGCCGCTTCAGCATCTCCTCGAAAAGACGGCGCGCCTCTTCGGTCTCCCCGATCAGATGCAGGCCCTCGATGAACCAGAAGGTGCAGAAGTTGAACGCCGTCTCCGGCGCGCCGAAGTCGTCCGGCTGGTCGTAGCGCAACAGGTTCGACCCCCTGCGCAGATGCGCCTCGATGGCTTTGAGCGTCTCGCGGTGACGCGGATCGTCGGGCTTCAAAAATCGCAGGTCGACCAGCTGGGTCAGGCTAGCATCGAGCTCATCGCCGCCGAAGGTCGCCGCGAAGTGGCCGCCCTGCGGGTTCCACGCCTTCTCCTCGATGGCGGCGCGGATGGTCGCCGCGCGATCGTTCCAGAACCTTGCGCGAGCGGCGAGGCCAAGTTTCTCGGCCGCATTGCCCAGCCGGTCGCACGCCGCCCATGACATCGCCGCGGAATAGGTATGCACGGCCGCCCGGGTGCGCAGTTCCCAAAGGCCGGCGTCCGGTTTGTCGTAAACCGCGAAAGCCTGCTCGCCGATCCCCTCGAGCATCTCGAAGTCTTCGTGGGTCGCCGGCCTCAGCAGGCGTTCGTCGAAAAACGCCTGGACGCTGGAAAGGATGATCTGGCCATAAACGTCGTGCTGAATGTGTTCGTGAGCCTGGTTGCCGACCCGCACGGGCCCCATGCCGCGATAGCCGGGGAGGGTTTCGACGATCCGCTCTGTCAGTATCGGCTCATAGCCGACGCCATAGACCGGCTGGATATGACCGCCCCCGGCCGCATCGACGATATTGCGCAGATAGCCGAGATAGTTTTCCAGGATGTCGACGGCGCCCAGGCGGTTGAGCGCCTGGACGACGTAATAGGCGTCGCGAATCCAGCAATAACGATAGTCCCAGTTGCGGCCGCTGCCCGGCGCCTCGGGAATGGAGGTGGTCAGGGCCGCGACGATCGCGCCGGTCTCTTCGTAAGCGCACAGCTTCAGGGTGATGGCCGCGCGGATCACCGCTTCCTGCCATTCGAGCGGCACCGCCAGGGTGCGCACCCACTCGCGCCAATAGACGCAGGTATCGTTCAGCATGGCGTTGGCGTTGGCCAGGACCTCGCCCTGGAACGGCTCGTCTGGGCCCAGGAACAGGGCGACGGTCTCCTCGAGCCGAAAGGTCCGCTCCTCGAGAATGTGCGAGACCGGCACGGTGCCGGTCAGGCGCATGACCACGTCCTTGCCCGCGTAGCGGATGTGGTTGGAGCCCGAGGTGACCGGCGCCCGCTCGGCGCCCCAGTCGGCGGTCGGGCGCAGCCGCACGGTGATCCTGGGCGCTCCCGCGATGGGCCGGATCAGGCGGATGAACGAGGTTGGCCGATAGCCGCGGCCGTAAAGCCGGAAACGCGGCGCGAAATCGATGATCTCCAGCGAGGCGCCGGTCGAATCGGTGATCTCGGTGCGCAGGATAGGGGTGTTGCGCAGATAGGCCTGGCGCGTCTGGGACGCGTCGACCACATCGATCGACCAGAAGCCGGCCGCCTCCGCGTCCGCCGGGTCGTGATCGCTGAGCAGGTTGGAGAACAGGGGATCGCTGTCCACGCGCGGGGCGCAGCACCACACGAACCGCCCCTGCCGGTCGATCAGGGCGCTGATCGAACAGTTGCCGATCGGGGCCAGGTCTAGATCGCGGGTCAACGCCCAGCCTCAATGGCGGCGGCAAGCCAATTCTTGGCGGCGTCTACGTCAGCCAAGCCGTACGCGGCGTCGGTGGGCCGGCGAGCGCCGACGATGACGCCAAAGCCGCCGTTGGCCCGCGCCGCGCGAAACCCGGACTCATCGGTGAAGTCATCGCCGATGTACACCGGCATGAAGCCTTTGAACGGCGCCTCGCCCATGAACGCCTGGACGGCGTCGCCCTTGTCGGGCCCCGGCAGGCGCAATTCAACCACCATGTCGCCTGGCTGAACAACCAGGCCCAGCCTCGCGGCCAGCCCCTGCGCCAGCTCCAGGCAGGCTTCGCGCGCCTGGGGCGAGCGGCGATAGTGCAGCGCCACCGCCGGCCCCTTGTCCTCGACCAGCAGACCGGCGTCGGCCTTGGCGAAGGCCAGCATGGCCGCGCGCGCCTGATCGGCGCCGATATCGGGCGCCGGGGCCTCGATAACGCCGGCCGCGGTGCGCCGAACCAGGCCATGAACCGCGCCGATGGCCGGGACCCGTCCATCCAGCAGCCGATCGAGGTCGTCCAGGGCCCGACCGCTGACCACGGCGAGGCGCCCCGACAGTCGCCGCGACAGTGCGTCTAGCAGACGGCGGCGGTCCGCGTCGGGGCTGACGCCGCCCGGCGTCGCCTCGATGGGCGCCAGCGTGCCGTCGAGATCGGCGAACACCGCGCTGCGGCCCAGATCCAGGCTTGGAGGCGGCGGAAGCCTCTCGTCGGCCGGCGATGAAACCGCGATCGCTGTCTTCAACTTGGTCTTCCCTCATGGCCGGCGGCCAGACACCGCGCCAGGCTTCGATCTGCCCGGCCAACAACGCTCACCCCTCGAGAACCACCGATATGCTTCGATCCGACGAAGGCCCGGGCGTGACCGCAATGCTCTCGCCATAGCGCTGGAAACGCAGGTCGACGCTGGCGTCGGCGACCGCCAGGCCACTCAGGAACAGTTGGTCGACACCCGCTGGCAGCGCCGGGCGCACCAGACGCACCTGCCGCTTGTCCGCGTCGATGCTGAGGCCGAGACAGGCCTGCAGCAGCATGAATGTCGAGCCCGCGGCCCAGGCCTGAGGCATGCACGCCACCGGGTAGGCGATCGGCGGCTCATCGGCCTCTCGGACGAACCCGCACATCAGTTCGGGCATGCGCATTTCGAAGCTCTTGGACGCCTCGAACAGATCGCGCAGCACCTTGGCCGCGCCCGCGCGGTCGCCATAGTGCGCCATCCCATGGACGGCGATCGCCGTGTCGTGAGGCCAGATCGAGCCGTTGTGGTAGGACATCGGATTGAACCGCGCCATGCCGACGGCCAGGGTGCGGATACCCCAGCCACTGTCGAATTCACCAGATAGCAGGCGCGCGGTGATCTTCGCCGCCCTCTCGGGGCTGGGCAGGCCAACAAACAGCAGATGGCCTGGATTGGATGTCCGCGGCTCGCACCGCTTGCCATCGCCGTCGATGGCCAGGGCGTAGTAGCTCTCGTCCTCCATCCAGAAGCGATCCTCGACGGCGGCCCGCATCGTCTCGGCGCGCCCTGTCCAGGCCTCGGCGCCGGCTACGCCCAACCGCCGGGAGATCTGCGCCATCGCTCGCCAAGCCGCAAAGGCATAGCCCTGCACCTCGACCAGGGCGATCGGCCCCGCGGCCAGGCGTCCGTCCTGGTGGAAGACCGAATCGATGCTGTCCTTCCATCCCTGGTTGGTGAGCCCGGTCTCGGCGCGGCGGGCATAGTCGATCAGCCCATCCCCATTGGTGTCGCCGAAGGTTTCCAGCCATCGCACCGCGGCCAGCAGCGCCGGCCAGATTCCCTTAAGCAGCTCAATGTCCCCAGTTCGCGTCAGGTAGGCCCCGGCCAGGGCGATGAACAGCGGCGTGGTGTCGACGCCCCCATAGTAGAGGCCGAACGGAATTTCCTTCAGAGCCGCCATCTCGCCGCGGCGCGTTTCGTGCATGATCTTGCCGGGCGTCGAGTCGCCGAAGTCCGAGGCTTCCGTGGCCTGGCGCGCCGCCAGGTAGGTCAGCACGCCTTTGGCCAGGGATGGGTCGAGCCACAGCATCTGCCAGGCGGTGATGATGCCGTCGCGACCAAACGGCGTCGAGAACCAGGGTATGCCGGCATAGGGATAGAGGCCGGTGGCCAGTTCGGTGGTCAGTACGGCCACGTCCGAGCGAGACTGGTCCAGCCATGCGCCGAAGGCTCCGTCCGGGGCGGTCAGGCGCGCGCCCCGCTCCTTGCGCTCGCGCACGGCCCGCCTGGCTGCGCCCATGGCGGCCAGAAACCGGTCGCGGCTCGGCGCTTCGCCTTCCATCGGCCCCACCTCAATGTAGAGATCGGTTCGCCGGCCCGGAGCCAGTGCGAACATGAAGTCGGCCTTATCGGCGCGCAACCGCCACGGAATCTCTGAGAAACCGATCACTCCGCCACGCGAAAGCTGGTCGAGGCCCAGATAGGCGAAGGCGACCCCCCGCCCGAGAAGGCGCGGTGGCTCCGTGACCCCCCGCCTCGGCCGCTTCAGGCCACGGACCTCGAACATATCGCGGAAGTCGGCTTCGTATTCGAATGAGACGGGGGTCATGATCTCGTCGAGACCGAAATTGGTCAAGCGCAAGCGTTCGAAGACCGTGCCGTGGTGAAGGCAGCGCCGCCGCTCGATATGGATCACTCCGCGCGGCGTGGTGCTGTCGCCGACCGGCGGCAGCGCCAGGTTGGCTCCGTGAAAGGTGAACACCGCCCCGTCCGGCGAGAGCGCGAAGCTCAGCTTAGACGGCCGCTTGTTGCCGATGGTCATGCAAAAGCGCGAAAGGATCCGGGTGTCGTCGAAAAACAGACCATCGACGCCGCCCCGCACATCGCCCCAGGGATCGGCGACCAGAAAGGCGTCCGCGTCCTTGATCGACAACAGCTGGACGATATCGCCGGCCGCCTCGTCGGAGTCCAATGCGACAGAAGCGGCGAGGTCGTCCATTGAGCAGCTTTATTGGGGAGAATCAGGCGATCTGTGCGTGCGCCTCAGGGTCCACCACGTCGACTTCGAAGGCAAGATCAGGCGCAAAAGGGCAATGCGCTAGGCGATCGGCATACAGATCGAGATACCCACGCGCCATCGCCGTGGCCGAGAACCGCCGGTCGAATCGGCGGCGCACGGCGCGCCGGTCCAGCGCCTGTGCGGCGCGGACGGCCGCGGCGGCCTCCTCTTCGCCCGAGACGATGAAGCCCGTGACACCCTCATCGACCACTTCGGTCGCCGAGCCGCAGTCATAGGCGATCACCGGAGTGCCGCAGGCCATGGCCTCGATCATCACCAGCCCGAAGGGTTCGGGCCAGTCGATCGGAAACAGCAGGGCTTCGGCGCCGCCGAGAAAGGCTGACTTGTCTGCATCGCCGATCTCGCCGACGAACTCGATCAGCGGGTGATCGAGCAGCGGCCGGATTTCATCGTTGAAGTAGTTGAGGTCGGCGGCGTCCACCTTGGCCGCGATCTTCAGCGGCATGCCCAGGCGCTTGGCGATGGCGATCGCGCGGTCGGGGCCTTTCTCGGGCGAAATCCGGCCCAGAAACGCCAGATAGCCCCCCGGTGTCGCCGAGAAGCGGTAAAGGGCCTCTGGCATGCCGTGATAGACGGTCCCGGCCCAGTTGGCGAACGGCAGGAAGGTCCGCTGCGCGTTCGAGATCGAGACCAGGGGAAACTTCGGCCAACGCCGATAGACCTCCGGCAGGTCCTTCAGGTCCAGGCGGCCATGCAGGGTGGTCAGCGTGCGCGAGGCGTCCGCCTCGAACAACGGAAAGTGGACCATGTCGGTGTGGAAATGGATGATGTCGAAGCGCGCGCTCTGGCGCCGAACTTCCGACAACATGGAAAGGTGCGCCGCCAGGTCCGACTTCAGGGGGGCCGGATCCAGGCGGATCGCCTGATCGCGAACGGGCACCAGATTCGCGCGAGTCTGGGCGTCGGCGCTGGAAAACAGCGTCACCTCATGACCCAGATCGACCAGCGCGTCACAAAGGTGCGCGACGACCCGCTCGGTGCCCCCATAGAACCGGGGCGGAACGGCCTCATAGAGCGGAGGGACCTGCGCTATCTTCATCTAATCGACTCCCTGACCCCCGTGACCGATGCGCGTCGCGCCCGGCGGCGGCTCTCGCGGCCGTGACACCAAATGAACCCGCTTGGCCCATCTAGTGTCGAGCCGGCGGCCGCGCCAGCACTACTCATCCAAACGCAGCCCGGCCCGCATGGGTTGCACCGTCCCCCAACCACGAAAATGTCACCGATTATCGCGTGGGAACTCATGGCCCTTGCGTTCGATAGAACTTAGATATATCTATAGTCCGTTATATCTGACATAGATCCAAAGGATGACCATGTTCAGACACTCCCACCGCCGCCAGCGCGAAGCGTTTTCGCCAAGAGAGGGCGTCCATACCCATCCCCGTGGTCGCCGCGGGGGCGGCCTCGGCGAGCGCATCTTCGACCAGGGCGACCTTCGCTTTGTCATTCTGCGCCTGATCGCCGAGCGGCCCCGCCACGGCTACGAATTGATCAAGGACATCGAAGAGCGGGTCGGCGGCGCCTATAGCCCAAGCCCCGGCATCGTCTATCCCAACCTCACCTTGCTCGAGGAGCTGGGTTACGTCAGCGTCGAGGCCGCCACCGGCGGTAAGAAGCTCTACCGCATCACCGCCGAGGGCGAGGGCGCGCTGGCCGAACGCAAGCCGGCGATCGACGCCATCTTCGCGCGCATGGACGAGATCCAGGCGCGGTTCGAGCGGCCATCGCCCCACATCGGTCGGGCCATGGGTAACCTGGCAGCCGCCATCGGCGTTCGCATGCGCAGCGGTCCGGTAAGCGCCGAACAGCTCGACGCCATCGTCACCGCCATCGACTCCGCCGCCCGCGCGGTGGAGAAGGCGTAGCGGATCCCCCCCCGTCCTCTTGCGGGGGAGGTGGCGCGGCGCTTTTTCTTGCGTCGTGACGGAGGGGGCGCAAGGCCACATTAGATTTCGCGGGAGCCGCCCCGCGCCCCCTCCACCACCCGCTTCGCGGGCGGTCCCCCTCCCCCGCTCCGCGGGTGAGGAATTTAGCGAGATTCTCCGCCGTCCTCTCATAGGAGGGGGCGCGGCTTCCCACTCAACGTCGGGGCGCTGCTTCGCTGGCGAGGAGTTATGAGGTATCGCGGGAGAATAGGGGGACAAGCGTTGAGCGAGCTCATCCAAGAAGCCGACATGATCGCCGTGCCGGCTCATGCCCATGATCCGCATGCCCGGCTTACTCCGGGCGCCGTTTGCTGGTCGCTCTTCGAAGGGGCGCGAAACCCCTATGTGATCCTGATCACCATCTACATCTTCATGCCTTACGTGGCGCAGACCGTGGTTGGAAACCCGGTCAGGGGCCAGGAGCTTATCTCTCGCTGGAGCCAGTATTCCGGCTGGGCGGTGATGGCCACGGCGCCGTTTCTGGGCGCCTCGATCGACAAGCTCGGCCGCCGCAAGATCTGGCTCGCGCTGGTGGTGGCGGCGATGGTTCCGCTGATCGGGGCCCTTTGGTTCACCAAGGCCGACCACAGC
>DATCCB010000063.1:0-35723 GCA_036511515.1 Caulobacteraceae bacterium
CTTCCCGCCTGATCGAAAGGCGGAGAAGATCGCGGCCAAGCGCCGCGCGCCTTCCCACCAATCCGCCACGTCGCGACCCTCGCCGCTCCGCACCTCTTCCCGCGGGCAAAACCGGAAATCCTTCACACGCACAACGCGGGGAAGGGGGACCGCCGCGCTGCAAGCGCGGGGGTGGAAGGGGCGCAAGGCCGGACCAAGCCCGGTCGGAAGGGCCTCCAGCCGATCTCCGAACTAACCGCGCCTGGCCACGGACTTCAGGAGCATCCGTCAACCAGAACCAGTTTGCTGATGGTCGTCTTATGGCGCACGTCGAAGAGCGGCTGAGTCTCGGGGTCGTCCAGGAACGCCTTTGCGTTCTGGCGCGAGGGAAACTCGAGAATGACCATCAGCTCGGGAGCCCAGTCGCCCTCCATGACGGTCGGCTCGACCCCCCGGACGATGTATCTCCCCCCGTGCTTCTCGATGAAGGCAGGGATTGCGGAAATGTACGCCCGGAAGCCCGGGAAGTCGCGAATGGAGAAGTCGAGCACCAGATAGGCTTTCATGGCGGTCTGCGGGTGGCGCCAAGTGTCAGATTCTATCCACTAGAGAGGCGCGTTCACCTCCGCCAAAGGGCCCTCATAAGCGGCCATCTGCGCCATGGTCAGGATCTTCGACACCGAGGCGGAGAGCGGGCAGATCTGCACCGATTTGGACAGTCCCAGCAGGATCGGTCCGACGACGGTCGCCCCACCCAGCGACTGGACCAGCTTGGTCGAGATCGAGGCGGAATGAATGGCCGGCATGATCAGCACGTTGGCCCGGTCGGTCAGGCGCATGAACGGATAGTTTTCGCGGGCGGCCAGATCGAGATCGAGCGCCAGGTCGGGGGGAATCTCGCCCTCGTATTCGAACCCGGCGTCGCCGCGGCTGTCGAGAAGTTCGACCGCCTCGCGCACCTTCTGCGAGCGCACCCCCATCGGGTTGCCGAAGGTCGAATAGGACATGAAGGCCACGCGGGGGGTGAAGCCCAGCCTGCGCACCGCGCGCGCAGCCTCGCAGGCGATCTCGACCAGCTCGTCGGCCTCGGGCATTTCGGTGACGTTGGTGTCGGCGATGAACAGGGTCTGGCCCTTGGCCAGGACGATGCTCATGCCCATGATCCGACCGCCCGGCGCCGGGTCTATGACCCGGAGGACCTCCTCGAGCACCTGATCGAAGTTGCGGGTGACCCCGGTGACCACCCCGTCGGCGTAGCCCAAGGCGACCATCGAGGCGGCGAAGGAGTTGCGATCCTGATTGATCAGCCGCTGGACGTCGCGCTTCAGATAGCCTTTGCGGCGCAGGCGCGCGTAGAGAAAATCGACGAATTCCGCATTGTGCTGCGAGACCCGGGCGTTGATCACTTCCAGCTTTACCTCGGCCGGATCGAGACCGGCTAGCCGCATGTTTTCGCGCACCAGATCCTCGCGGCCGACGAGCACGGCCGCGCCAAGGCCCTGCACCTGAAAGGCATAGGCGGCCCGGATGACGCTGGGCTCTTCCCCCTCTGCGAAAACGATGCGTTTGGCCGGTCCCGACTGCACCGCGCCGGAAATCTTCTGCAGAAAACCCGCCGTCGGGTCGAGCCGCCGCGCCAGGCTGTCGCGATAGGCGTCCATGTCGACGATCGGCCGCCGGGCCACGCCGCTGTCCATGGCCGCCTGGGCCACGAAGGGCGGAATGTAGTGGATCAGCCGCGGATCGAACGGCGTCGGGATGATGTACTGCGGACCGAACTTCAGCTGCAGCCCATGATAGGCGGCGGCGACCTCGTCGGGGACATCCTCGCGGGCCAGCGCCGCCAGGGCCTTCGCGCAGGCGATCTTCATCTCCAGGTTCACGCGCCGGGCGCGGACGTCGAGCGCGCCGCGGAAGATATAGGGAAAGCCCAGGACATTATTGACCTGGTTGGGATAGTCCGAGCGGCCGGTGGCGACGATGGCGTCGGGCCGCACGGCATGGACTTCCTCGGGGGTGATTTCCGGATCGGGGTTGGCCATTGCGAAGATGATCGGCCGGTCGGCCATCGACCGGACCATGTCCTGGGTGACCGCGTCCTTGGCCGATAGCCCCAGGAACACGTCAGCCCCCTTCATCGCGTCGGCCAGGGTGCGCGCGTCGGTGTCGACGGCGTGGGCCGACTTCCATTGGTTCATGCCCTGCTCGCGCCCGCGGTAGATGACCCCGGTCATGTCGACGGCGATGCAGTTGGCCGGCGCCACGCCCATGGCCTTGATCAGTTCGAGCGAGGCGATGCCCGCGGCCCCGGCGCCGCACAGGACCAGCTTGATGTCCTCGAGCCGCCGGCCGGTGATGGCGCAGGCGTTGATCAGTCCGGCCGCCGAGATGATCGCGGTGCCATGCTGGTCGTCGTGAAAGACCGGGATGTCCAGGAGTTCCTGCAGCTCGGTCTCGATCCGGAAGCATTCGGGGCTCTTGATGTCCTCCAGATTGATCGCGCCGAAGGTCACCCCGATGTTCTTGACCACGGTGATGATCTCGTCCGGATCGCGGGCCATGACCTCGATGTCGATGCTGTCGACATCGGCGAAGCGCTTGAAAAGCACGCATTTGCCTTCCATCACCGGCTTGGCCGCCAGCGCGCCCAGATCTCCCAGGCCCAGGATGGCGGTGCCGTTGGAGATCACCGCGACCATGTTGCCCTTGGACGTGTAGTCGTAGGCGAGGTCGGGATCCTGGGCGATGGCCAGGACCGGGACCGCAACGCCGGGGGAGTAGGCCAGCGACAGGTCGCGCTGGGTGGCCATTGGCTTGGTGGGCGCAACGGCGATCTTGCCCGGGGTGGGATATCTGTGGAAGGCCAGCGCCTCATCGTCGGTGAAGGTGCGCTTTTCGGCGTCGCTCATCGGGTCTTCAACCTCATGGGACCGCCGGCGCGCCGGCAGGCCGACGCGGCCGCCCCTCGCATCGGAAATGGGCCAACACCCTAGCGGCGGGCCTGGATCGCGACAACTGAATGTGCCCATTTGCTCATGGCCCGGCGGGGCGGGGCTCATTTGCCCAATGGGGGAGGCGAGAATGGTCGTGGGCGTTCCAATTCGCGTCGGCATCGCCGGCGGCCTTGGTGAAATGGGCGCCGTGGTCGCGCAGCTGGTCGTTGACAGCCAAGGCGTCACGCTCGGCGGATCCTTCGATCGCGACGATGCGGCGGGCCTGGGCCGCACGCTCGCCGGCTGCGACGTGATCATCGATTTTTCCACCGCCGCCGCGTCCTGCGAGCTGGCGATGCGCGCCGCCGCGGCCGGCGGCCCGGCGCTGGTCATCGGCTCCACGGGTTTTAGCTCCGAACAGGAAAACACCCTCGGAAGGGCGGCCCTGAGCCTCGCCATGGTCAAGTCCGGAAACTTTTCCCTGGGCGCCAATATCCTGGCCGGCATCGTCGAAGAGACCGCGCGGCGCCTGGGCCGGGCGGACTGGGATATTGAAATCTTCGAAGCCCACCACCGGCGCAAGCGGGACGCGCCCTCCGGCACGGCTTTGATGCTGGGCGAGGCCGCCGCTCGGGGACGAGGCGCGCGGCTGGCTGACCTGCGGGGCCCCCCGCGCGAAGGCGCCGACCCGCCTCGCCGCCAAGGCGATATCGGCTTTAGCAGCCTGCGCGGTGGCGGCATTGTCGGCGAACATGCGGTGGTGTTCGCCTCCGACGACGAAATCCTGACCCTCTCCCATTCGGCGCGAAATCGACGCCTCTTCGCCCGCGGGGCTCTCGAAGCGGCGCTGTGGATCGTCGGCCGGCCGACCGGACTCTATACGATGGCCGACGTCCTGGGTTTCCGGGATGCGCCAACTGAAAACTAGCGCTCTTCCGATTAGATTTATCCGCCGTGCGCCCCTTCCGTCACGGCGCAAACAAAAGCGCCGCGCCACCTTCCCCGCTGCGCGGGGCAGGACTTTAGAAAGGAAAATTCCTCCCCCGCAAGCGCAGCGCCGCGGGGGAGGGGGACCGCCCGCGAAGCGGAAGGTGGAGGGGGCGCAAGGCGGCGATCAACCGGATCGCAATTCGCTTTACCCGCTTGCGCCTGGATCAGCCCTCGCCGGTCGAGCCGAAGCCCCCTTCACCTCGCGGCGTATCGGCCAGGGTCTGCACCACCGTCCAGGCGGCGCGAACCACCGGGGCGATGACCAGCTGGGCGATGCGGTCGCCACGCCGGACCACGACCTCCTCCTGGCCATGGTTGATCAGGATGACCCTGATCTCGCCGCGATAGTCGCGGTCGATGGTGCCGGGCGTGTTGAGCTGGGTGATGCCGCTGCGCAGGGCCAAGCCGGATCTGGGCCGCACCTGCGCCTCGTAGCCCTCCGGCAGGGCGATGGCGATGCCTGTCGGGGCCGCGGCCCTTTGACCGGGCGCGAGGATCAGCGGCGCGTCAGCGGGAACAGCGGCGCGCAGGTCCATGCCGGCCGCCCCGGCGGTCTCATAGGCGGGCAGGGGAAGATCGAGCCCATGGGCCAGGCGCCTAACTTCGATGGTCAGGCTCATGCCAGCGCCGTGGCGATGCGGCCCGCCAGACGCCGCGCCACCTCGGCCTTGGAGGCCATGGGCCAACGCTCGACCCCTTCCGCGTCGACCAGCAGGATTTCATTGTCATCGCCGCCCATCGTCCCGGACCGGCCGACGTCGTTGGCGACGATCCAGTCGCAGCCCTTGCGGGAGAGCTTGGCTTTTGCATTGGCTTCCAGATCGTCGGTCTCGGCGGCGAAACCGACCACCAGGCCCGGTCGCAGGGGTCCGGCGGCCGCGAGGTGGGCCAGAATGTCGGGGTTTTCGACCAGGGTGATGGTCGGCGGCCCGTCCTTGCCCTTCTTGAGCTTGACCCCATAGGCCGCGTCCGGACGCCAGTCGGACACCGCGGCGACGCACACCGCGGCATGAGCAGGCAATGCCGCGCGGCAGGCCGCCAGCATCTCTTCGGCGGTCTCGACCGAGACTCTATCGACACCCGTTGGCGCGGCGAGCGCGGTCGGCCCGGAAACCAGGGTCACGCGCGCGCCCAGCGCTTGGAGAGCCTTGGCGATTGCATAGCCCTGCTTGCCGCTCGAACGGTTGGTCAGGACCCGAACCGGATCGATCGGCTCGGCCGTGGGCCCGGCGGTGACCAGCACATGCCTGCCGCCCAGACTGTTTCCCCGATGCTCCGACAGGGCGCCCAGAATAGCTTCGAGGATCGCCGATGGCTCGGCCATGCGCCCAGGGCCAAACTCGCCGCAGGCCATCGCCCCCTCGTCCGGGCCCACGAATATCACGCCATCCCCCTGGAGCGTTGCGAGGTTTCGCCGGGTCGCCGCATGGGTCCACATGCGCACGTTCATCGCCGGCGCCATCAGCACCGGCTTGTCGGTGGCCAGCAGCGTCGTCGACGCCAAGTCGTCGGCCTGGCCCGCCGCCAGCTTGGCCATCAGATTGGCCGTCGCCGGCGCGACGACGATCAGGTCGGCGGAGCGGGAAAGTTCGATGTGGCCCATTTTCGCCTCGTCGCCGAGGGCGAAGAGGTCGCCCCGGACCTCATCCTCGGCCAGGGTAGAGAGCGACAGCGGCGTGACGAACTGGGCCCCCGCCGCGGTCAGGATCGGCCTCACGGCGACCTGCGCCTTGCGCAGCAGGCGCACCAGTTCGAGCGCCTTGTAGGCCGCGATGCCGCCGCCGACGATCAGAAGCACGCGCTTGTCGGGCGCCGCGTGAAGGCCTTCGGCAGGGGCGACGCTCATTGATTCCGAGACTCCCTCTGGACAAACCGCCGCAATTGTTCTTTGTTTGTTCCAGTGCCCATCATCTTTGGCTTATCACACGGGAGAGACGAACATGAGAGTAGTGCTGTTTCTTGGCGCCGCCGCCCTGGCCCTCGGGCTCGGCGCCTGCGGGCAAAAGCCGTCGGCGGTGGCCGGCGCGAACGAGGCGGCTCCGGCGCCTTATTCATCGAGCGTCAACCAGGCCAGCGGCTATGGACCAAGCCAGGCCGCGGTTCCCCTGGTCAATGGCAAACCGATGTGGGCCGCCAATCGCAAGCATTCGGCCGAAGATAACGCTCAGTATCAGTTCGCCAAGAATGGCGGCGACTTCGGGGCCAGAAGCGAGACCGATTACGTGACCAAGGTCCACGCCTTTATCGAGCGGCCGCCCAGCGATATCGAAACCCTCGATCGTAAGAACGGCGACCGCCTGATGTACGCCGCCAAGACCAACGTCTTCGCGGTGGTCTCCAAAGACGGGGCTCCGCGCACGATGTTCAAGCCGCGTGACGGCGCATCGTACTGGACCCAGCAGAAGGATCGGGAAGCCCAACGCGGCAAGACCGGTTCCGACACCGGCTCAGACCAGAGCTGAGGCTAGTGTCCCGATTCCGAAGTTCGCTTGCGCAGATGGCGAGCTCCGACGAACTTCGGAATCGATAAGGACACTAGACAAGTATATGTTTTCTAGTGTGCTTTTCGGATCTGAAGTTCGCTCAGTGGACGATCCAGCGAGCAGTCGAACTTCAGATCCGGCACACTAGAGACCGCTCGCCCTCACCGGACCAGGACGGTGAGGGCGAAGGCCAGGGCCGCCACGACCACTCCGCAAGCGAACGCCAGCAGCGGCGTGACGGTGTCGTTGCGCGCAGGGATGAGTAGCGGCGGTTCTTGCTCGCGCTCGGCCAGGCGGGCCAGGGCGGCGACGGCGGCAAACGCGTCCCGCGCCAGGCTTCGGGCCCTTGCCACGGGCGACAGTTCGCGCGCTATCCAGCGCCGCACGACCGGTTCGGCGGCGGCCCAGATGTCGTGGTCCGGGTCGATGACCCGCGCCACGCCTTCGACCGTGACCATGGTCTTCTGCAGCAAGACCAGCTCAGGGCGCAGACGCATGTCGAAAAGGGCGGTGATCTGAAACAGCTGGGCCAGGAGCCGGCCCATGGAAAGGTTGGTCGCCGTTCGCCCAAACACCGGTTCGCCTACCGCGCGCAGCGCCTGCGCGAACGCCGCCCGATCCTGGTCGGCGCGAACGTAGCCCGCGTCGAAGTGGATCGCCGCGACCCGCGGATAATCCCGTTGAAGAAAACCCCAGAGGATCTCGGCCAGATAGCGGCGCTCGCCGGGCCCAAGCCGGCCGATAATGCCGAAGTCCACGGCGGTGAGGATCGCCGGCGCCTCGACGAACAGATTGCCCTCGTGAAGGTCGGCGTGAAAGACGCCGTGGTCCAGCGCCTGGGCCAGAAAGGCCCGAACGAGGTTGTCCGCGAGGCCCCGCCGGTCCAGGCCCGGCTGCTGCAGGCTGAGCGGATCGGAAAGAGCAATGCCTTGCGCCAACTCCAGGGTCAGCACCCGCTGCGCGACACCCTCCCAGATGACCCTGGGCGCCCGCATATAGGGGTCGGCCGCCATGGCCACGCGAAGCTCGTCGGCGCCGGCGGCTTCGAGACGCAGGTCGAGCTCCAGTTGCAGGGTGCGCAGAACGGTGGCGACGAGCGCCTCCGGCTCGAGGCGGCGCGCCGCTGGAACCCAGGCGCCGATGATATCGCCGGCCAGTTTCAGGGCCGCGCCGTCCCTGGCGACGCGCGCTTCGATGCCGGGCCGCAGCACCTTCACCGCGCCGGGTCGCCCGTCCAAGAGGGTGACGCGGTGGGCCTGGGCCAGCGATGCGGCGGCGATCGGCTCTTCAAAACTGGCGAAGATCGCGCTCAGCGGCCGGCCCAATCCCCGCTCGATTTCGGCCCTGGCCTCGGCGGTCGGAAAGGGGGCAAGCCGATCCTTGAGACGGGAGAGGTCCTCGCAGAACAGACCGCCGAAGATGTCGGCCCGGGTCGCCAGGAACTGGCCGAACTTGATCGCCACCGGCCCGAGGGTCTCGAGACATCGCGCCAGGCGCTCGCCGGCGCGCCCTCGCCGCGACGCCGGGCCGGAAAAAATCCGCAACGCCCGGGCCAAGGCCCGCGGCCCGACGGGCAGTATCGGATCGATCTCGCGCGGCGCCAGAGCGTCGGCGCGAACCAGTATCCAGCCCGCCGCGATCAGCCGGGCGAAGGACGCCAACGCCCCCATGCTCGCCCTACAGCGCCCAGCCCTGATGCAGGGCGCAGACGCCGCCGGAGAAGTTGCTGACCGAGGCGCGTGAAAAGCCCGCCTGCGTCATCATCGCCAGCAGGCGGCGCTGATCGGGAAAACGGCGGATGCTCTCGACCAGGTACTCGTAAGCCTGCCGATCCCGAGCCACGGCCGCGCCGACCGCGGGTATCAGCCTGAAGGAATAGGCGTCGTAGACCTTGGCGACGACCGAGGTCACCGGCGTTGAGAACTCCAGGCAGACGAAACGCCCTCCCGGTTTCAGGACCCGTCGAGCCTCGCCAAGCGCGCCCTGCACGTCGGTGACGTTGCGCAGGCCAAAGGCGATACAATAGGCGTCCGCCGCGCCATCCCCGAACGGCAAGGCTTGGGCGTCACCCGCGGCCCAATAGACGCCCTTGAACGGCCCGCGAGCGCGCCCAGCGGAAAGCATCGCGGCGGTAAGGTCGACGACGATCGTGCGCGCTGGGGCGCCTCCGCGCCGCTTGCGCGCGGCCTCGGCCATCGCCGAAAGGCGCCGCGCCATGTCTCCGGTGCCCCCGGCGCAATCGATGACGAGTTCGCCCGGTTGCGGATTGAGCCGGGCCGCCGCCGCGTCTTTCCAGAGCCGGTGCACGCCCAGGCTCATCAGATCGTTCATCAGGTCGTAGCGACCGGCCACGCGGTCGAAGACGCCTTTAACCAGGCGTGGCTTGTCGGCCGGATCGACATCGCGATTGCCGAAACTGGCGACGCTCTGGCTCATCGCAACGGCTCTTAGTCCCGAAGCCCGGCGCGCGCCAGCACAGGGCGTGGCGGACGAGGCCGTGTTGCTTTAGTCACCACGCGTGCCCGAACTTCCCGAGGTTGAGACAGTGCGGCGCGGGCTCGAACCGGCGCTGGCCGGCGCGAGACTGGCGCGCGTCGAGGCGCGGCGTCCGGACTTGCGATTTCCATTACCGCAGGGGTTCGTCCAAAGGCTCACCGGATCCAGGATCGAGCGCCTCGAGCGGCGAGGCAAGTTCATCATCGGCCCCCTCGATCGTGGCGTGAGCCTGGTCATGCATCTGGGCATGACAGGGCGTTTCGAGATCGCGGGCCTGCCCCCCGCAAAGCCGGCGGTTCCCTTCGTGCGGGCCGCGCCGGCCAATCCCAAGCACGCGCACGTGGTCTTCGAGACGGAAGCCGGCGCGCGGGTCACCTTCTTCGACGCCCGGCGCTTCGGGTTCATGGACCTGATCGAAAGCACCGAACTCGCGAGCCACCCGTGGTTCGCGTTCATGGGGCCCGAGCCGCTCGAGGGCGGTTTCGACGAGGCTCATCTGGCGCGCGCTTTCGCCGGTCGGCGGCAGGGCGCCAAGACCCTGCTGCTTGACCAGAGGATCGTCGCCGGACTTGGCAACATCTACGTCTGCGAGGTGCTCCATCGCGCCCGCGTCTCGCCGATCGGGCCCGCCTCGACGATTTCCAGGGCCGCGAGAGCACGGATTGTCGCCGCCGTCCGGTCGGTCCTCGATGCCGCCATCGAGGCGGGAGGCTCAACCCTGCGCGACTATGCCGGGGCCGACGGCGCGCTTGGCTATTTCCAGCATCGCTTCGAAGTTTACGGCCGCGAGGGGGAAGCCTGCCGTAGGCGCGGCTGCGGCGGAGTCGTATCGCGCATCGTCCAGTCGGGGCGCTCGACCTTCTTTTGCCCGCGGTGTCAGCGGTGAGACGGCCGCGCGCTTCCAAAGGGTGGAGTCTCTTCGCCCCGCCCGCGATGTTTATGGCGCTTGTCCTCGCCTGCGGCCAAGCTTTCGCCCAGCCGCCGGTCTGGACCGTGCACGGCCGCCACGGGACCCTGGTTCTGTTTGGCTCGGTGCACCTGCTTCCCCCTGGCCTCGACTGGCGGCCGGCGGAACTCACCTCGGCCCTGGCCCACGCTGACGAGCTGTGGTTCGAACTGCCGATCGATGACGCCGCCGATGCGCAGGCCGCCCGCCTGGCCCTGGCCCGCGGCGAGCTCGCCCCCGACGACAGCCTGCTGCGCCATCTCGATCCCGCCCTGGGCGAGCGGCTGCGCCAAACGGACCTGGCGCTGGGGTTATCGTCTGCCTTCATGGAGCGGATGCGGCCATGGCTGGCGGAGATGACGCTCTCTCTGGTTGTCGACATGAAGGGGGGCGCACGGGCCGATCAGGGCGTCGAGCGACAGCTTCAGACATTGACCCCCCTTACCGTTCGCAGGCGCGCCCTGGAGACGCCCGCCCAGCAGATCGGCTTTTTGGCCGGCGCGCCGATGGCCGACCAGGTCGCGTCGCTCGATCAGAGCCTGACTGAAATCCACGACAAGCCCGACGCCTACCATCAGCTGGTCAGCGATTGGATGGCGGGAGATCTTTCCGCCCTGCGCGCCGAGGCCCTGACGCCGCTGCTCATCGCCTCGCCGGCGCTCTATCGCCGCCTGATGACCGACAGGAACCGCCGCTGGGCAGGCGTGCTCCAACGAAGGCTCGCCAAGGGCGGCATGATCGTGGTCGTGGTCGGCATGGGCCACCTGATTGGCCCAGGGGGCGTCCCCGCGCTCCTGCGAGCCAAGGGCCTGGCGGTCGAAGGACCGTGAGTGGCGCGGCCGAGCTCAGATTGACCGGATAGGCCCCTTCGCCTATATCCGCGCCTCCCTGTTTTCGCCGGCCGTTTACATTCGATAGACGGACCCGAGCGCGCCTTAAGAAAAGACGAGACCATCGATGGCCAACAACCCCGGCGCCAAGAAAGCCATTCGCAAGATCGAGCGCCGCACGGAAGTCAACAAGGCGCGCCGCTCTCGCGTGCGCACCTTTCTTCGCAAGTTCGAAGAGGCCCTCGCCGCCGGCGATGCGGGCGCCGCGACAGCGGCTTTTTCTCTCGCCCAGTCGGAGCTGATGCGGGCCGTTGGCAAAGGCGTCATGCACAGGAATACCGGCGCGCGCAAGGTATCGCGTCTGCACGCCCAGTTAAGGAAACTGGCGGCCGCGTGATCTCACGAGTGAGCCCTTAAGTCTCTGTATATTCAATCTATTATCTAGAAAGATGTCCCGCCGGGCGGATTTCCGCCGGGCTCGAACCTGCGACAAATTCGACCAATCGGCCCCTGTGCAATTTGTGATCGCGCGGATTTCCCTTGCCCGTCCTTGGCCCGCTGATGTCAACAGAAATATCGGCTTTGATCGCTCCGATTCATCGTTGACGAAGGGGGGGCCAGGACTAGTCTGCGCCCCTCAAGCTTTTGATCTTGTACGGACGAAAAAACGGCGGCGGAGGCCATCAAACTCCGCCGAGGGCATCTCTGTGTGTGTTGAAAACTAAGGGTCACGCGTCGTGGGGGCGCGCGCCAACCTTCTTCCAGCCGGAAGACGGAGAGGGCAGGGAAAAAATGAGCCAAATGGCGATCAAGGAACATCTCGGCCCGGATCAGTCTGCGCCGGACGCGACGGTGTGGACACGCGCCTGCCTGACGCTCAAGGGGGAGTTCGGGGACGATACATACGGGTCATGGCTGGCCCACGCTTCGCTTAGGGCTGGCAGCGACGGCGGACTCTGCGTGGTGACGCCCACCGGCATCGCCCGCGACTGGATCCGACGCTATGCTTGGCGGCGGATCGGTGAAATCTGGGCGGCGATCGATCCGCAAGGCCGCGTGCTGCGCCTCAAGTCGCGCCTGGAATTCGAGGCCGAGAGCGGCGCGGACAACGACCGGGCGCCCCCGAGCGAAGCCGTAGGCCCGGTGGCGAACGACCCGGCGATGACCGGTGGCGCGCTACCGTTCAAGTCTTCCAGAACCGGCGGCCTGCAGGACCGCTTCACCTTTGAAAGTTTTGTCGCCGGGCCGGCCAATGAGTTCGCTCATGCGGTCGCCCGTCGCGTAGCCTCCTGGGCCGACGGCCACTTCAATCCGGTCGTCTTTCACGGCCCATACGGGTTTGGAAAAACCCACCTGCTCAATGCGCTGGCCTGGGAAGCGATGAAGACGGCTCCGACGCGTCGGGTGGTCTACCTGACCGCGGAGCGCTTTCTTTCCAGCTTCGTGCGCGCGTTGATGGAAAAACAGACCGCGGCGTTCAAGGAGGATCTCCGCTCAGCCGATCTGCTGCTCATCGACGATGTTCATTTCATCGGCGGCAAGCAATCGACACAGGAAGAGCTCTTTCACACCCTGGCGGCGCTGATGGAGGACGGCCGTCGGGTGGTGTTTTCCGCCGACCGCGCGCCGTCCGGGCTGCTCGAGATCGACGCCCGCCTGCGCTCGCACCTTTCCTGCGGACTGGTCTGCGGTATCGAGCCGGCCGACCGGTCTTTGAGACTGGGCATCCTCGAACGCAAACTTCAGGTTTTGGGACGCCAGCAAGGCTTTTCCGGCGCGTTACGGCCCGAGGTTCTCCAGTTCCTCGCCGACCGTTTCACCGACAGCGTCCGCGAGCTGGAAGGCGCGCTGAACACCCTGATCGTGCGGGCCGGCGCGGGCGTTGGCGCGCTCAGCCTCGATGAAGCCCAGAGCCTGCTGCGCCCGCACCTGCGAGGGGGCGAGCGACGGGTCACCGTCGACGAAATCCAGAAGGCCGCCTGCGAACATTTCGGCTTGAAACAGGTCGATCTGCTTTCCGAGCGTCGCACCCGCGCCGTGGCGCGGCCCAGGCAGGCGGCGATGTGGCTGGCCAAACAGCTGACGACGCGGTCTCTTCCGGATATCGGACGCCGGTTCGGCGGCCGCGACCACACCACGGTCCTGCACGCGGTACGGCGGATCGAGGAGCTGCGCGCACTCGACCCGCAATTGAACCGCGACCTGGAGACCTTGGTCCGCAAGCTGCGGGGCTAGGGTTCAGGCTTTGTACGCGCGGGGGCCGACGCCGTTGTTGGCGAAGTGGGCCAGCATGCGCGCCCAACCGTCCCTGGCGTCCGGGCCGTTGTAGCTATCGCGATAGTCGGCATGGAAGCCGTGGCCCGCGTCGGGATAGACGATGATTTCGGTTCCAGTCTTGCCCGCCCCGGCCAGAGCCGCCCGCATCGCCTGTATCGCGGCGGCAAGCCCGTCCTTGGCGCCGTAGAGGCCCAGCACCGGTGCGTGCAGCTGACCTATCAGGCGGATAGGCCATAGTCGGCGGGGGTCGTCCGGCGCGCCTGGCAAGGGGGCCATGCGCCCGTACCAGGCGACGCCGGCCCGAAAATCGGTAAATTCCTCGCAGGCGAGCCAGGTAATCCCGCCGCCCCAGCAAAACCCGGTCACCGCCAGCTTCGCGGCGTTCACGTACGGTTGGGACTTGAGGAACGTCAGGGTCGCGGCGATGTCGCCCATGACCTGCTGGTCCGAGGCCTGGTCGACAATCTTGATCACCTGCGACAGATCACTGATCGGCGCGGGATCGGCGACGCGCACGAAGAAGGCCGGGGCCACGGCGACATAGCCCAGCTTGGCCAGGCGGCGGCAGACATCCTTGATGTACTCGTGAACGCCGAACACCTCCGAAACCACCAACACGGCCGGAAACCGTCCAGGTGCTTTGGGGCGCGCCAGGTAGGCCGGCAGCGCAAATCCGGCCGACGGATAGGTGACGGTCTCGACGATGATGCCGTCGTCATCGGTGTGGATCGGCATGGCCGTCGCGCTGAGGGCGGCCGCGGCATAGCCGGCGAAGAAGACTGCGCCCACGCTTGGCCTGGACAGGTGGAAATCCTCGGGCGCGGCGCCCTCGGGACGGGTCAATCTCTGCATCGGGCGCCTCGTCGAAGGTTTTGAGTTTCCCCATCGTTTGACAAGCGGGGGTCCTGTGTCAACGGCCCTAAGCTGACCGACGGGCGGGCTCGGCGAAGCGTGAGATTGATTCTGCCGCCGCCCGGTATCAATCCGGACGATCCGGCGACGATGCGATCGACCCCGTGATAGGCGAGCCGAGCCTCGCCGCCCATCACGCAGACATCGCCGCTGGCTAGCCGAAAAGATGAAGTCGGGCCGCCCCGCACCGCTCCGCCGATGCGAAAGACCGCCGTGTCGCCGAGGGAAACCGAGAGCACGGGAAAGCCTAAGTCGGCTTCATCGCGATCCTGGTGCAGGCCCATGCGCGCATCCCCGCGATAGAGATTGACCAGGCAGGCGTCCGGCGGCGTCGCCGGATCGGCGAGCACCGACCACAGCTCGAGCAGAACCGCCGGAATGGGCGGCCACGGCGCCCAAGTCACCGGATGCTCGGACTGATAGCGGTAGCCGCCGGCATCGGTGGTCCAGCCCAGCGGGCCCAGGTTGGTCATCTCCACGCTCATCGGCCTTCCGCCAGGGGTGACCGGGCGATAGAAAGGCGCGGCCCCGGCGGCGGCGAGCACGGGCCGGAGGAGCGCCTCCTGGGCTGGCCCAGCCAAGCGTTGTGGAAAATGCAAAAATCCAGCGGGGGTCACGCACCGACCTTCAGCTTTGCTTGTCCGTTCGCGCAAGGCTTGGCCGCCTGCTTCCAGTTGGCCGCCCTCGCGCCCTTGCGACACTGGCCTTGGTTCCCATATCCGTTTTCGAAGCTAGGCGCGCCTTCGTTCAGGAACGCGAGCAAAGGGAAATATCGCTTCATCGGGCTGTCCCAGATCGGAGGCGCGATGGTCGATCCATCCGGGGATGGGCGCTTTTGAGGCGCTTCATGTGAGAAGGCCTTCGCGTCCGTCCATAGTTGAGAGAACGAGGTAAGAGCTGATGAGCAAGATTATCGGTATCGATCTGGGCACCACCAATTCGTGTGTGGCGATCATGGAGGGCAAACAGCCCAAGGTCATCGAAAACGCCGAAGGCGTGCGCACGACCCCCTCGGTGGTGGCCATCCTCGACGACGGCGAACGCCTCGTCGGCCAGCCGGCCAAGCGCCAGGCGGTCACCAATCCGGAGAACACGCTGTTCGCGATCAAGCGCCTGATCGGGCGTAATTTCGCCGACCCCGTCGTCGCCAAGGACAAGGGCATGGTGCCCTACGAAATCGTCAAGGGTCCGACGGGCGACGCCTGGGTGCGCGCGCACGGCAAGGACTATTCGCCGCCGCAGATTTCCGCGTTCATCCTCCAGAAGATGAAGGAAGCGGCCGAAGCCCACCTAGGCGAAAAGGTCGAGAAGGCGGTGATAACCGTCCCGGCCTATTTCAACGACGCCCAGCGCCAGGCGACCAAGGACGCCGGCAAGATCGCCGGCCTCGAGGTGCTGCGCATCATCAATGAACCGACGGCGGCGGCTCTGGCCTATGGCCTGGAAAAGACCGAGGGCAAGAAGATCGCCGTCTACGATCTGGGCGGAGGCACTTTCGACGTCTCCATTCTCGAGATCGGCGACGGCGTTTTCGAGGTCAAGGCGACCAACGGCGACACCTTCCTGGGCGGCGAGGATTTCGACCTGCGGATCGTCGACTACCTAGCCGATGAGTTCAAGAAGGAGCAGGGCGTCGATCTGCGCAAGGACAAGCTGGCCTTGCAGCGCCTCAAGGAAGAGGCTGAGAAGGCCAAGAAGGAATTGTCCTCGACCGCTCAGTACGAGGTCAACCTGCCGTTCATTTCGATGAACGCATCCGGGCCCCTGCACCTCAACATCAAGCTTTCGCGGGCCAAGCTGGAGGCTCTGGTCGAGGATCTGATAGCCAAGACGGTCGGGCCTTGCGAGCGGGCCCTGAGCGACGCGGGCCTGAAGAAGTCCGACATCGACGAGGTTGTGCTGGTCGGCGGCATGACCCGCATGCCCAAGGTCGTCGACACGGTGAAGGAATTCTTTGGCCGCGAACCGCACAAGGGGGTCAATCCCGACGAAGTCGTCGCCCTCGGCGCGGCGATCCAGGCTGGCGTCCTGCAGGGCGATGTCAAGGATGTGCTGCTGCTCGACGTCACGCCCCTGACCCTCGGCATCGAGACGCTGGGCGGCGTATTCACCCCCCTGATCGAACGCAATACGACGATCCCGACCAAGAAAAGCCAGGTGTTCTCGACCGCCGACGACAACCAGAACGCGGTCACCATCCGGGTGTTTCAGGGCGAGCGGCCGATGGCCGGCGACAACAAGTTGCTGGGGCAGTTCGATCTGGTCGGAATTCCGCCGGCCCCCCGCGGCATTCCACAGGTTGAAGTCACCTTCGACATCGACGCCAACGGCATCGTCAACGTCTCGGCCAGGGACAAGGCCACCGCCAAGGAGCAGTCGATCCGCATCCAGGCCAACGGGGGTCTTTCGGACACCGACATCGAGGCCATGGTCAAGGAGGCGGAAGCCAACGCCGCCGAGGACAAGAAGCGCAAGGAGCTGGTCGAGGCCAAGAACCACGCCGACGCCCTGATCCACTCCACGGAGAAGGCGCTGGCCGAGCACGGCGACAAGGTCGACGCCGCTGACAAGAGCGCCATCGAAGCAGCCGTCTCCGATCTGAGGACCGAGAGCGAGGGCGAAAACGTCGAGGCGATTGCGGCCAAGACCCAGACCCTGATGCAGGCCTCGATGAAGCTGGGCGAGGCGATGTACCAGGCCCAGCAGGGCGCCGCTTCGTCCGAGGGCGCGGCGCCGACGGACAAGGCCGAAGACGGCGTCGTCGATGCCGAGTTCGAAGAGGTCTCGGAAGACAAGGCCGCGTCCTGATGGACAGGCGGGCGGCCGCGTGGAAGGGTCCGACGCTAGGGATTCGCGCCGCCGGCCGCCTCGCCATCGATATCGAACACGAGCTTTAAGATGCGCGACTTTTATGAAGTGCTCGGCGTGCAACGAGGCTGCGACGATAGCGGTCTCAAAGCCGCATTCCGCAAGCTGGCCATGGAGCATCATCCCGATCGCAACGGGGGCTGCGTCGACGCCTCGGCCCGGTTCAAAGAAATCAACGAAGCCTATTCGGTGCTGTCCGACGCCAAGAAGCGGGGCGCCTATGACCGTTTCGGCCACGCGGGACTGAACGGGGGCGGCGCCGGTTTTGGCGATGTCCACGATATCTTCAACGATGTCTTCGGGGATGTCTTTGGCGACATGTTCGGCCGGGGCCAGCGCCCCGGCGGCCCGGCGCGGGGCCAGGACTTGCGCTATGACCTGGAGATCATCCTGGAACAGGCCTACGCTGGAACCGAGTCGGAAATCCGCATTCCGGCCGCCGTCGCCTGCGAGGCGTGTGACGGCTCGGGCGCCAAGCCTGGCACCAGCCCAACGGTGTGCGGCTCGTGTGGCGGCGCCGGCCGGGTCCGCAGGAGCCAGGGGTTCTTTTCGCTGGAGAGCGCCTGCCCCCGCTGCGGGGGCGCGGGACGGCTGGTTCTCGACCCCTGCCAGACCTGCCAGGGCCGTGGACAGATCCGTCGCGAACGCGTTCTCCAGGTGCGCATACCGCCCGGTGTCGACGATGGCTCACGGATCCGCCTGGCCGGTGAAGGCGACGTCGGCGCCAGGGGCGGCCCCAGGGGCGACCTCTACATATTCGTCTCCGTTCAGCCCCATGAGCTCTTTCAGCGCGATGGCCTGGATCTGCTGTGCTCGGTCCCCGTGCCGATGACCACCGCCGCTCTGGGCGGCGAAATCGAGGCGCCCTGCCTGCTCGGCGGCGAAAACTGCGATGGCCAATGCAAGATCAGGATCAAGGTGCCGGAAGGCGCACAGACCGGCCGCACCGTCCATCTGAAGGGCCGGGGAATGCCCTCCCTGCGTTCGCGCGAACGCGGCGACCTGGTCGTCGAACTGTTCATCGAGACGCCAACCAAACTCACTTTCGCGCAGAAAACCCTGATGCGTGAACTGGCCGGATTGTGCGGAGATCAACAGAACCCGCGTTCGGCCCGCTTCTTCGCAAAGGCCCGAACGTTCTGGGACGGACTGACCGGGGCCGAGGCTCGCGCCAGCTAGCTTAGGCGACGTCTCAGCCAGCCGCTCCGCTGAGCACCTCGATGGTCTCCCACCTATAGGCCGTCTCGCTCAGGCGCCCGCCCCATCCCGTCACCGGACGGTGGCCAGCCGGCCGCCCGCCCAGCCTTTCATAGAAACCCCGGGCGGCGCGATTGGCGTCCAGAACCCAGAGCCCCAGCGACCGCGCGCCTCTGGCGTGCAATACCTTGGCTGTGGCGCAGAGCAGTTGGCGGCCAATCCCCGCGCCTTGAACGGCCTTCATCAGATAGAGGGTGAAGACTTCCGCTTCGCCCGCCCCCGACGCTGCTCCGGACACCGCGCCCGCGCAGTAACCCACAAGGCCGCGGGAACTTTCGACCGCCAGAACGATGTCGCCCCGCGATGGCGCTGTCAGCTCGCGGCGCCAACGGCGCGCATGCGGCTCGGCGCGCATCGCAGCCAGATAGGCGGAAGGCAGGATCCCGTCATAGGTCTCGCGCCAGGACGCAACGTGCACCCGCGCCAGTTCCGCCGCATCGCCAGGCCCAGCTGGCAGGATCACGCAGTCCGCCAAACGCTCCATGGCGCAGCAGAATCGACGTCCTGAACTGGGCGTCAAGGGCTGACGCGTGGTCGTCGCGCCTGTAGCTTCGCCGGCGATGGAAGTCCCAGCCTCGCCGATTCTGTCCGCGCCATCGCCGGCGGCGGGCGCAACGCCGGTCATGATCCAGTACTTCGACGCCAAGGCCAAACAGCCCGACGCGCTGATCTTCTTTCGCATGGGCGATTTCTATGAGCTGTTCTTCGACGACGCGGCCAAGGCGGCGGCGGCGATAGGCATCGCTCTGACACACCGCGGCACGCACGCCGGCCAGCCCATTCCCATGGCCGGCGTCCCCGTGCATGCCGCTGACGCCTACCTTGCAAGGCTGATCAGGGCCGGATTCAAAGTCGCCGTCTGTGAGCAGATGGAAGATCCCGCCGCGGCCAGGAAGCGCGGCGCCAAGGCGGTGGTGCGCCGTGAGCTGGTGCGGGTGGTGACGCCGGGAACCCTGACCGAAGACACCCTCTTGGACGCCAGGGGCGCCAATCGCCTGGCGGCCGTCGCGGTGCGAGCGGGCCACGCGGCGCTGGCCAGCGTGGATATCTCGACCGGGGAGGTGGAGTTCCTTTGCCTGGCGGTCGGCGCGATGGCTTCGGCATTGGCCGCGATGCAGCCCTCCGAAGTTCTGGTTCCCGATCGCCTGTTCGCGGATGTCGCCGTGAGCGCGGCCCTCAAAGCCGCCGGCGGAAGCATTCAGCCGATGGCCAATGCCCTGGCCGAACCGGCGGCGTCGGAAGCTCGGCTAAAACGGCTGTATGGCGTGGCCACGCTCGACGCGCTCGGTCATTTTACCGGGGCCGAGATTTCCGCCCTTGGGCTGATCGCCGCGCATCTTGAAACCACCCAGGCCGGTCGCCTGCCGGCCTTGCGCGCGCCTCGCCGGGGGATCGACGGGGACGTCATGGCCATCGACCCCGCGACGCGCCTCGGCCTGGAGCTCGAGCGTTCGGCATCGGGGAAACGCGAGGGCTCACTGCTGGCGGCCATCGATCGCACTGTCACCAGCGCCGGGGCACGGCTGATGGCCAGCCGGCTCGCGCGCCCGCTTGTCGATCCGCCGGCCATAGATGCGCGACTGGATAGCGTCGCCTGGCTGGTTGAACACGGCCCTTTGCGCGAGCGCCTTCGCGCGGTGCTCAAGGGCGCTCCCGATATGGCCCGCGCCCTGTCGCGGCTGGCCCTTGGACGCGGCGGACCACGGGATCTGGGGTGTCTCGCCGACGGCCTTGCGGGGTGCGAGGCAATCGGCGTTCTGTTCAGCGAAGCGGCCGAACCATTGATGCCCCCGCCGGGCGAAATCGCGGACGCCCTCCAGGCTCTGGCGCCTAGCCCGCCGTTGGCCACTTTGCTCGAGAGCTTACGCGAAGGCCTGGCCGAGGACCTAGCCGTCCAGGCGCGCGACGGAGGTTTTGTCGGCCAAGGTGTCTGCGCGGACCTCGATCAGGCCCGCGGGTTGCGCGACGAAAGCCGCAAGGTGATCGCATCGCTGGAGGCGCGGCTGGCGCGCGACAGCGGCGTGCCCCTGAAGATTCGCCACAACGCCGTCCTCGGCTATTTCATCGAAGCCACGGCCAGACAGGCCGAGCCTCTGTTTCAGGCCCCGCTGGCGGCACAGTTTCTTCACCGCCAGACCCTGGCCAACCAGGCCCGCTTCACCACCCTCGAACTCGCCAGCCTCGACGCGGCGATCGCTCAGGCCGCCCAGCGCGCCCTGGCGCTCGAACTCTCCATATTCGAGGGCTGGCGGGAACAGGCCCGGTCAGCGGCCGGCGACATCCAGAACGCCGCCGAGGCGGTGGCGCTGATCGATGTCGCCGCGGGCCTGGCCCAATGGGCGTTTGAAGAAAACGCGGTGCGCCCGAGCGTCGATTGCACCCTTGCCTTCGAGGCTCGCTCCGCCCGCCACCCGGTAGTCGAGGCCGCCGTTCGCAGGGCTGGCGAGGGCTTCACCGCCAATGACTGCACGCTCGATGGATCGGGGGAGACGGCCGCGCGGCTGAGTATCGTCACCGGGCCTAACATGGCCGGCAAATCGACCTTTCTGCGCCAGACCGCCCTGCTCGCGGTCCTTGCCCAGGCCGGGTGTTTCGTGCCCGCGAAATCCCTGCGCCTTGGTGTCGTCGACCGCCTCTTCAGCCGCGTGGGGGCCGGTGACGACCTGGCGCGCGGGCGCTCGACCTTCATGGCGGAAATGGTCGAGACCGCCGCCATCCTCATTCAGGCGACGCCAAGGTCCCTGGTCATTCTTGACGAGATCGGCCGGGGCACGGCCACCTATGATGGCTTGGCGATCGCCTGGGCTTGCGCCGAGGCCCTGCACGACACCAATCGCTGCCGGACCCTGTTCGCAACCCATTATCACGAGCTGGCGGCTCTCGAAGCCCGCCTCGCCCACGTCTCCAACCTGTCGATGACGGCCAAGGAGTGGAAGGGCGAGTTGGTTTTTCTGCACGAAGCGGCGCCCGGCGCCGCCGATCGCTCCTACGGCGTTCACGTCGCCAAGCTGGCCGGGGTCCCCCCCGCCGTCGTCGCCAGGGCCCGTCAGGTGCTCGATCGGCTGGAGAGCCAGGCGGTATCGCACGCGGGCCTTGAAGAGCTGCCGTTGTTCGCCTCATTCGGCGCCGACGACCTCGTCCCTGCCGCGCCTGGACCGTTGCACGCGGCGCTCGCGGACCTGGACCTCGATGGCATGAGCCCGCGCGAGGCCATGGACGCGCTCTATCGGCTCAAGGGCTTGCTCTAGCCGATCCCTTTCCTTCACGCGGTCGGCTATAGAACCCTATGCCGCCCCGCCTTCGCCCGACCCGCCTGGAACATGTCGTCGACGGGTTGCGTCTGCGCTCGCAGCTGTCGACGGCGGCCCTTGGCGCGATCGGCGACGAGGCCGAACAGCGCCGGCTGGCCATCGAGATTCTCAAGGCGGCGCTTTTCCGGGGCCGGATGATCGCCAAGGAACGGCTGGAGAACGGCGCCGGCGGCATGGAGACGGCGCGGCTGATCTGCGGGGTCACCGACGAGGTCATTGGCGCGCTCTACGACTTCACCACCGTGCACGTCTTTCGCGCCCGCAATCCCACTCAGGGGGAGCGCCTGGCGGTGATGGCGGTCGGGGGGTACGGCCGTGGCGGCCTGGCGCCGTTCTCCGATATCGATCTGCTGTTTCTGCGGCCATACAAGCAGACCCCGCATGCCGAGAGCGTCATCGAGTTCATGCTCTATGCCCTGTGGGATCTGGGCTTCAAGGTCGGCCACGCCTCACGAACGGTCAACGAATGCATCAAGCTTTCGCGTGAGGATTTCACCATCCGGACCGCTCTGCTCGAGGCGCGTTATCTCAACGGCGATGAGACTCTGGCGCGCACCCTCAGACGCCGTTTTCGCGACGAAGTGGTCAAGGGTACGGGCGCTGAATTCGTGGCCGCCAAGCTCAGGGAGCGGGATGAACGCCACGCCAGGGCCGGGGCCAGCCGCTTCATGGTCGAACCGAATGTAAAGGAGGGAAAGGGGGGCCTGCGCGACCTCCACACCCTCTTCTGGATCGCCCAGTATCTGCACGCCGCCGACAGCGTCGAAGCGGTGATGCGCATGGACATGTTCCAGGGGCCCGAAGTGCGCGCCTTTCTCCGCGCCTTTGACTTTCTGGAGGCGGTGCGCGCCCATCTGCACTTCGCCTCAGGGCGGCCGGAAGAACGGCTGACTTTCGACATCCAGCCGGAAGTCGCCAGGCGCATGGGCTACGGCGACAGGCCGCGCAAGGACGGGGATAACACTCCGGCGGTCGAGCGCTTCATGCGGCGCTATTTTCTCATCGCCAAGGAGGTCGGGACGCTGACCCGCGCGTTTTCGGCGACGCTGGAGGCCGACCAGATGAAATCGGCCCCGCGCGGCCTCTCGCGCTTTTTCCCGGGCCGCGCCCCGCGCAGGACCTTGGCGCAGGCCATCGGATTCCACATCGAGGGCGGACGCCTGACCGTCGATAGCGCCCAGACCTTCGACGACGACCCGATCAACCTTTTACGCCTGTTCCAGATCGCCGATGCGCGCGATCTCGATCTTCATCCCGACGCGTTCACCGCCGTCACCCGGCGGCTGGCCCTGATCACCTCGAAGGTGCGCCGTGACCCCGCGGCTGCGCGCGTGTTCCTGGATGTCCTGGCGGCTGGCAAAAATCCTAGGCGCAGTCTGGAGCTGATGAACGAAGCGGGGGTTCTGGGCCGCTTCATTCCGGAGTTCGGCCGCATCGTCGCCCAGATGCAGTTCAACATGTACCACTCCTACACCGTCGATGAGCACACCTTGCGGGCTGTCGGCATCATCGGCGACATCGCCGCGGGCCGGCTGGCTGAGGATCATCCGTTGTCGACGGCCATCCTGCCCCTGATCGAGGATCGCGAGGCGCTGTTCCTCGCCATGCTGCTCCACGATACCGGCAAGGGCGGCGTTGGCGGCCAGGAGAAGGCCGGCGCCAGGTCGGCTCGCTCGGTTTGCGAGCGGCTGGGGCTGGAGCGTCCGCGGATCGAGCTGATCGCCTGGCTGGCGGAAAATCATCTGGCGATGAGCGATTTCGCCCAGAAGCGCGATGTCGCCGACCCCTCTACGGTCGCCGCCTTCGCCAGGATCGTCGAAAATCCCGAGCGCCTGCGACTGCTCCTGGTGCTCACCGTCGCCGATATCCGGGCTGTGGGACCGGGGGTATGGAACGGCTGGAAGGGCCAGCTGCTACGGGAACTGTTCAACGCCACAGAGACGGTATTTCGCGGCGGTCGCGCCTCCGATGCGGCCGGCATCGCGCGCCGGCGGCAAGAAGCCATGGCCTTCGATGCACGCACCGCCATCGTCAGCGCCGATCCGGATGCCAAACAATGGGCGACCGCGATGGAAGATGCCTATTTCGCCGCCTTCCCACTCGAGGAGCAGAGGGCCCACCTCGCCTTGTCGCGGCGTGCACGCTCCCAGGGCGGGGCCGCCGCCGAGACGCACATCCGCGCCGAACGCAATGCCGCCGAGATTGTCGTCAGCGCCCCCGACCGCCGCGCGCTGTTCGCCGACCTGGCGCTGGCCATCTCGTCGGCCGGGGGCAATGTCGTGGGCGCCCGCATCTTCACATCGAGCGATGGCCAGGCATTGGATGTGTTTTACGTCCAGGACGGGGTCGGAAGGCCCGCCGGGGGCGACAGCCCCCGCTTTCTCAGTCGCCTGACCCAGTCCCTGGAAGCCTCGGGCCGCGGCGAGGCGCTCAAGCAGGAGACGCGTGGGCCCAGCGATTTTGGCCGCGCGGCCGCCTTCGCGATCTCACCTTCAGTAGTCATCGACAATGATGCGTCCCACGCCGCGACGGTCGTCGAAGCCTCCGGCCGCGATCGGCCCGGCCTGCTGGAAGCCCTGGCCCGCGCCCTTTCCGAGGCGGAACTCTCCATCCAGTCGGCGCATATCGACAGCTATGGCGAGCGGGCGGTGGACACCTTCTACGTGGTCACCGGGAGAGGCGGGAAACTTACCGACGCCAGGCGCGCCGCCGCCCTGCGCACGCGGCTGAGCGAGGTTCTCGACGCTGGCGAAGGCGATGCGCCTCGCGCGCGATTGCCGAGAGCCAGGGCCAGCGCCGCCCGCTGACCAGACCGCGCCGATACCCGCCTTGACCCGATTTTTGCCCAGGCGCAGAACCGCATCGGTGATTGCCGACTCACCGCCCGCCGCCAGGCCGACCGCGCCGACCCCCCCCGGCATGATCCGCTCCTCGATGATCTATTCGGCCTTCACCCTGATCAGCCGGATCATGGGTTTCGTGCGCGACCTGGCTGTCAGTTACCACATGGGCGCCAGCGCCACTTTCGCCGCAGACGCCTTCAACACCGCCTTCGCGTTTCCCAACCTCTTTCGCCGGATCTTCGCCGAAGGGGCCTTCGCCGCCGCCTTCGTTCCCGCCTACGCCCGGGCGATGACCCAGGATGGGGAGGAAAAGGCCGATCACCTCGCCGCCGACGCCATGGCCACCCTCGCGGCCGGAACCCTGGCGATCACCGTGGCCGCGGAACTTGCCATGCCGTGGCTGATGTACGCCATCTCGCCGGGGTTCGCGGCCAACCCGGCCAAGTTCAAGCTGGCCGTAATCCTTACCCAGATCACCATGCCCTATCTGCCATGCATGGCCATCTACGCCCATCTGTCGGGGGTATTGAACGCGCGCAACCGCTTCGTGCTTTCGGCCAGCGCGCCGATCCTGCTCAACCTGTGGACGCTGGCCGCCGTCCTGCCGGCGAAGACGCCGGCTGGCGCGGCGGTGGCGGCGTCGTGGGGCGTCCTGGTCGCCGGTGTGTCCCAGGCCGCGCTCCTTTGGTGGGGGGTGCGCAGATCGGGGGCCAAGGTCGATGTGCGCCTGCCAAGGCTGACGCCGCAGATCCGGGCTCTGATCGCCCTGGCCATTCCCGGCGCCATCGCCGCCAGCGCCGGCCAGATCAACATCTTCGTTTCCGGTATCTTGGTCTCCCAGGTCAACGGCGCCCGTACCTGGCTGGCGATGTGCGACCGGCTCTATCTGCTTCCCCAGGGGCTGGTCGGCGTGGCCATCGGCGTGGCTCTGCTGCCCCGGCTGTCGCGCGCCGTGCATGCCGGGGACAAGCCGGCCGCCAACGCCGCCCTGGACGAGGCGATCACCTTCGCCATGGCCTTTACCCTGCCGGCCGCCGCTGCGCTGTGCGCCATGCCGTTTTTCCTCATCGATGGGCTCTACACCCGCGGCGCCTTTCATGTGGTCGACGCGCACGCGACCGCCGACGCCCTGCGCCAGTACGGATGGGGGGTGCCGGCCTTCGTGCTGGCGCAGATCACCTCGCGGGCGTTCTTCGCCCAGCAGGACACCCACACGCCCATGCGCCTGGCGCTGATCTCCGTTGCGGTGAACGTGGCCGCGGGCGTGACGCTGTTTCACTTTGTCGGGGTCGCCGGGATCGCCGCGGCGACCAGCCTGGCGGTGTGGTTGAACGTGATCATGATGGGCGCCAGCCTCGCCAGGCGCGGCATCTATCAGCCGAGCCCCGCGGCGTGGGCGAGGCTGGCCCGGATCGCCGCGGCCAGCCTGGCGCTCGGCCTGATGCTCGGCGCGGCCGCCCACTTCAGGGCCTATGTGCAGGCGCCGTTCGCCCATCTGCGGCTGGGTCCCTTGCATGCAAAGGAGATCGCCATCGTCCTGGTTTCGATGGCGGCGACGGCGATTTATCCGCTGCTTCTGTTTGCCTCGGGAGGCATTACCCTTAGCGAAATCCGCCGCAACCTTCGTAGGCGACCCGCCGGCCCGCAGCCGTGATCTCGCCAAGCCCAGTCGCAGGAAGCTGATACTCCGATGAGCGAACCGGCCCCTTCGACCTATGGCGGCAAAAGCCGCGTCCTCTCCGGGGTTCAGCCGTCCGGCGCCCTGCATCTTGGCAATTACCTGGGCGCGCTGGTGAAGTTTGTCGCGCTCCAGCGCCAGATGGAGTGCCTGTTCTGCGTCGTCGATCTGCACGCCATCACCGCGTGGCAGGATCCGGCCCTTCTGGCCGTTCAGACACGCCAGATCGCGGCCGCCTATCTGGCCGCGGGCGTGGACCCGGAGCGCTCGATTATTTTCCCCCAGTCGGCGGCGCCGCAGCACGCGCAGCTGGCCTGGATTTTCAACTGCGTCGCGCGCGTCGGCTGGCTCGACCGGATGACCCAGTTCAAGGAAAGGACCGGCAAGCATAGGCAAGGGGCGAGCGTTGGCCTCTACACCTATCCGGTCCTGCAGGCCGCCGACATCCTGATCTACAAGGCCACCCACGTGCCGGTGGGGGAAGATCAGAAGCAGCATCTGGAACTGGCCCGCGACATCGCCGCGAAGTTCAATCATGACTTCGACGCGCCGGGTTTCTTCCCCCTGCCCGAGCCGTTGATCGAAGGGCCGGGCGCGCGAATTATGTCGTTGCGCGACGGGACGGTGAAGATGTCCAAATCCGACCCCTCGGATCAATCGCGGATCAATCTCATCGACGGCGCCGACGCGATCGCCGCCAAGATCCGTCGGGCCAAGACCGACCCGGCGCCGTTGCCGGAGCGGGTTGAAGACCTGAAGGGGCGGCCCGAGGCGGAGAATCTGGTGACGATCTTCGCCGCGGTCTCAGGCGAGAGCGTCGAGGGCGTCTTGGCGACCTACGGCGGACAGGGTTTTGGCCAAAGCTTCAAGCCGGCCCTGACCGAGCGGCTGGTCGCGACGCTGAGGCCGATAGCCGACGAAGCACGGCGGCTGATGGCGGCGCCGGACGAGATCGACAGAATCCTTCAGATCGGCGCGGAGAAGGCCCGAGCCCTGGCGCAGCCGGTTCTGGAAGAAACCAGCAAGCTGGTTGGGTTCTGGCCTGGCCGCTGAGGCTCGGCGGCCCCGTTCACTGCCAGCCGATGAACTTCTTGAAATCCGGAAGCAGCGCGCTCCAGGTATCCAGATTGTTGGCCAGGCCCTCGGTCAGGAACCCGTGCTCAACGTCGAGGTCCATTTCGACGTAAGGGTCCATCACGTCATCCAGATAGGCGCGCCCGAAACGGTGGGCTTTGTTCCATTGGTTGATCTGGACCAGGGTCATGCCGCCCTTCAGATGAAAGGCCGACTCGAACTGGATGCTGGAACACCGCGGGCCGCCGTGGCAGCCATAGAAATAGACGTAGAACGATCCGCCATCGGCGGCGCTCTTGATCCTGGGATCGCCCTCCGCGTCCTTGTCGATCTCGGCGACATAGCCCTTCGCCTGCATGACGCTCGACACCTCCTGCGCGGTGATCCCCCCGTCCGGCACCGGCGACGCAGATGCGCTGGAAGCCGCTGCAAACGCGGCCGTCATGCTCAGCGCCGCAAGCATTGTCTTCATGGGTTCCCCTCCCGATCGTCTCAAGCCATCGAAGGTGCGCGTGACATTCGCCCATAGTCAAGGTTTAGGCCCTGGAGCAACGGCGAGGTTGCGCCGGGCGGACGGCTGGACCATCTATGGCTTCTTTCAGAGAGCATCGATGTTCATTCAGACCGAGACCACGCCAAATCCGGCTGTGCTGAAGTTCCTGCCGGGCCGCGAAGTCCTGGGTTCAGGCACGCGGGAGTTCAAGGATCGATCCGAGGCGGCGGCATCGCCGCTGGCCGGCGCCCTCTTCGACATCGGTGGCGTCACCCGCGCGTTCTACGGGCCGGATTTCCTCACCGTGACCAAGGAGGCGGGGCGCGACTGGTCGCATCTCAAGGCTCCGATCCTGGCGGCGATCATGGACCACTTCACCGGCGGCGGCCCGCTGATCACCGAAGGCGAGGCCGAGGGTCCAGCGGCGCGCACTTACGAGGGCGACAGCGCGCAGATCGTTTCGGAGATCAAGGAGCTGCTCGATTCGCGCATCCGGCCCGCGGTGGCCCAGGACGGCGGCGACATCCTGTTCTCGCATTTCGAGCCCGATACCGGGGTAGTCTGGCTGCACATGCGCGGCGCCTGCGCAGGCTGCCCTTCGTCTGCCGCCACGCTCAAGTCGGGGGTCGAGAACATGCTGCGGCACTACGTCCCAGAAGTCACCCGCGTCGAACAGACGGTCTGAACCGCCATGCCAGATCGCCTCACCGCCGAGGCGCTTGACCAGATCTTCAGCGTCGCCCGCACGCGCAACGGCTGGAAGAGCGATCCGGTGCCGGAATCGCTGCTGCGCGAGGTCTATGACCTGGCCAAATTCGGCCCGACGGCGGCCAATTCGACCCCGGCGCGCTTCGTCTTCGTGACCAGCGCCGAGGCCAAGGAGAAGCTGGCTTCGGTCGCCGCCGGAAACAACCAGGCCAAGATCAAAGAGGCGCCGGTGACGGCGATTATCGGTTACGATTTGGACTTCCCCGAGACTCTGCCGCGCCTGTTTCCCCACGCGCCGAAGATGAAGGACTCCCTGACCGATCCCGCCCTGGTCGAACAGATGGCCTTTCGCAATGCTTCGCTGCAGGGCGCCTATCTGATGATGGCGGCCCGGTCGCTGGGGCTCGACTGCGGCCCGATGTCGGGTTTCGACAACGGCAAGGTCGACGCGTTGTTCTTCGGCGGCACGCGGATCAAGTCGAACTTCATCTGCTCGCTGGGCTATGGCACCGACTACAACCTCTTCGAGCGATCGCCGAGGCACAGCTTCGAAGACGCCTGCAAGATCGTTTAGCCGGCCCCTCCCTAAAGCCCAGGCGTTGTCGTGGCGGGGTCAAGGCGCCAGTCTGCGGCCGATGCCCAGGGCCCCTGCACAGGCAAAGACTTTGGCGGCACGGTCGCTCGCCCGGGCCAACCAGCGCCTGAGCGAACGCCAGTGGGCCGCGGCGGCCGACGCCTATCGCCAGGTCGTCAGCGCCGATCCGGCCTGCGCGGCGGCCATGCACGGTCTGGGAATCGTCGCGGCGCGGACCGGCGAACTGCCCACGGCCATCGATTGGGTTCGGCGCGCCAGCCTTACCGACGGCGGCAAGGCCGCCTATTTCGAAGACCTCTGTGAGATCTGCCGTCTGGCCGGCAGACTGGACGACGCCTTCGACGCCGGACGCCAGGCTGTCGCCCTGGATCCCGAATCAACCAAGGGGCTGAACAATCTGGGGATCGTCCATTTCGAACGGGGGGAGTTCTCGGCCGCCGCCGATTGCTACCGCCGCGCCCTGGCCTTGCGGCCCGACTTTGCCCAGGCGCACAGCAATCTCGGCAACGCCCTGAGGGCGCTGAATAGTTTGGCGGAAGCGGCCGCTTCCTACCAGCGCGCGGTCGAAATGGACCCCAATCTCGCCGACGCATGGTCCGATCTGGGCTCAGTGCTCGCCGCGCTGGGGCGTGCCGACGAGGCCATCGACGCCTATCGTACCTCGGTGGCGAAGGACCCGCTGAACGGCGCCGGACACACCGGTCTGGCGCTTCAGCTTCTGTCGCGCGGAGATTTTGCCGCCGGCTGGTTTGAATACGAATGGCGATGGCGCTCACGCGATCTTGCGCTTCAGGCGCTTCCCGGGCGCGCCTGGCAGGGTGAGGATCTCGTAGGGCGGCGAATTCTTCTCCATGCCGAACAGGGACTTGGCGACACCATTCAGTTCTGCCGCTACGCTAGGTTTTTGGCGCGCCGAGGCGAAGACGTCGCGCTGCGGGCGCCACGGGCGCTGGTTCGACTCTTGTCGGCCAGCCTCGATAGCGTTGCCGTCGTAGCCGACGATGAACCCGCCCCGCGCCATGAGCTGCAAAGTCCATTGCTCAGCCTGCCGCTGTTGTTGGGCACGGTCGAACAGACCATCCCGGCGGAAATACCCTACCTGCGGGCGCCACGGCTGGAAGTGGCGAAGTGGCGGACGCGCCTGGCGGGCCCCGACGCGCTGAAAGTGGGCGTTGCATGGGCGGGCGATCCACGGCCCATGAACGACCGGAACGTTTTCATCGCGCCGGCCGAACTGGCGCCGTTGTCAGCAGTGGCGGGAATTAGCTGGGTGAGCCTGCAAGCGAGGCGCCCGGATTGCAATCGGCGGGTGGGCGATTCGTCGACGATGATCGATGCGGCGCCCTACATTGGAGACTTTCTCGACGCCGCCGCTGCGATAAGCTGTCTGGATCTGGTGATCTGCGTCGACAGCGCAATGGCGCATCTGGCCGGAGCGCTTGGCATACCAACCTGGGTCCTGCTCCCGGTTGGCGCAGACTGGCGGTGGTTCTTGGAGCGCAAGGACAGCCCCTGGTATCCGACCATGCGACTTTTTCGCCAGCAAACCTATTGCGCCTGGGCGCCGACGATCGCAGAGGTGGCCGACGCGTTGGCGGCTCTCTTCAGGATTGCCGCATGAGCGCCCCAGCTTCCGACCCACCAATTCCGGCGGACACGCCGTCGCTGACTTTCGCCCAGGCGCTCGCGCTAGCCCAGGAGCAACTTGCAGCAGGCGGGCTGGCTGCGGCGGAAGAGCTCTGCCTGCGCGTATTAACGGCGGATCCTGGTTGCGCGCCGGCGCTGCATCTGCTGGGCGTAATCCTTTCCCGCGCCGGCGACCTTCCCAGAGCCATCGACCTGGTTCGCCGCGCGACCCAGGTCGACGGCACTGCGGCGGTATATTTTGGCAACCTGTGCGAGTTGTGCCGCCTCGCCGGCCAACTTGACGACGCCCTCGCCGCCGGCCTGCGCGCAATCGAAATCGCGCCGTCGTTCCCGCCGGCGCTCAACAATCTGGCCATCGTCCACTTTGAGCGATGCGAGTACGGTGTCGCCGCCGAGCTTTACCGCCGCGCCGTCGCCCTGGCGCCTGACTACGCCGAGGCGCACAACAATCTCGGCAATGTGCTGCGCACCACGCGCCAACACGACGCGGCGCTCGCGGCCTTTGGCCGGGCGTTAGCGTTGCGGCCGCTCTACGCCGACGCGCTCAATAACCTGGGTACGACCCTGCGCGACATGGGGCGGATCGCCGATGCGGAAAGCGCCTATCGCAAGGCGCATGCGCTGAACCCGCTTGGCGTGAAGGTGCTGACCAATCTCGCCCGCGCCGTCATCGACCTGGACCGGCCTGACGAGGCCACGCGGCTCATCGAATGCGCCCTGTCGCTCGACCCGGCTTGTGTCGAGGCGCTGACCTGCCTGGCGCGGTTGCGGCTTGAACAGCGCCGCGTTGGGGAAGCAGAGGTCGTCTGCCGCGAGGCGCTCGCCGTCCGCGCCGACGACCCCGAAGCGCTCAACGCCCTTGGCTTGGTGCATGGCGAAAGGGGCGAACTGGACGAGGCCCTCGCCCTGTTCCGCCGCGCCATCGAAGGCAAGCCCGACCTTGCCGAAGCCCATAGCAACGCCGGCAATATGCTCACGGCGCTGGGCCAGCTCGCACGCGGACGCGAGGCTCATCTGCGGGCCGTGGCGCTGAATCCGCGGCAGCCCGCGTTCTACCTCAATCTGGTGAATGGCGAAAAAATCACCCGAGACGACGACCCCTATCTCGCCAGGATGGAGGACCTCGCGAAGGATATCGATAGGTTGGCGCCGCCCTCGGCGATCCGCCTCCATTTCGCGCTCGCCAAGGCTAATGACGATCTTGGCCGGCACGACCAGGCATTTGAGCATCTACTGTCGGGCAACCGGCTCGAGCGCGCCGGGATCGCCTATGACGAGACTTCCACTTTCGCGTTGTTCGATCGCATTCGCGCCAGCTTTGATGGAAAATGCATGGCGCCGCGCGCGGGCGCCGGCGATTCCTCCGAACTGCCCGTCTTCGTGCTCGGCATGCCGCGCTCGGGCACGACGCTGGTCGAGCAGATTATCGCCAGCCATCCGCTCGCCCACGGCGCTGGGGAGCTCGGCGATCTTGCGGAAATCGTCGTCGGCCTGGGGGGAAAGGACCTGGCCACGCCGGTTTTTCCCGAATCGATCGGCGGGTTGAAGGACCGGGACATTGGCCTCATCGGCGCCCGATATGTGCAAAGACTGCGACGCCATTCGAAGAGCGCCCGGCGCATCAGCGACAAGATGCCAGCCAACTATTTCTTCGTCGGCCTGATCCATCTGGCGCTGCCGAACGCGCGGATCATCCATGTCATGCGCGACCCCGCGGACACCTGCCTTTCATGCTTTTCCAAGCTGTTCGCGACCGAACAGAACCACACCTACGACCTGGCGGAACTGGGGCGCTATTATCGCAAGTACGCGCAGCTGATGGAACATTGGCGCGAGGTCCTGCCGCCTGGACGGATGCTGGAAATCCGCTACGAGGACGTGGTCGCCGACCTTGAGGGGTCTGCCCGCCGCCTGATCGAGCATTGTGGTCTGCGGTGGAACCCGCGCTGTCTTGCCTTCCACGAGACCTCGCGCCCCGTGCGCACCGCCAGCGCCCATCAGGTGCGCCGTCCTCTTTACGCGACCTCACTGGGCCGCTGGGAATCCTACCGCGCGCATCTTGCGCCGCTCGTCGCCGAACTCGGCGCGGCGCCTCCCGGTCCGTTGTGACAAGGCCGCGCCGAACGACTTGATCTTCAAAGCGGCGGCAGATGGGCGGCCAGGACAAGCGCCGCGAACCGCGGGTCGCCGTGCAAGGGACGCAGCGACGGATCGACTCGCAACCCCATGATCGCAGGCTCACCACGGGCCAGCGACTGACGAAGAAGCGCAATGGATCGGTCGGCGTCGATGGAGGCGTAGGACCGGGCAAGGAAGTAGGGAGAGTAGAGGCCGCCGCGAAACTGCGCGGATTGTTCACTGAGTATGGCGCGCGCCATGCCGGCGTGACCGCCAAGCCGGTAACCCGCCGCAGCGGCAGCCGCGACCTGCAAGGCGCCGGGACCGCCGGCGAGCCGCGCCGCGGCTGTCATTTCGTCAATGGCCGCCGAATCATCGCCTTGGGAAAGATAGATGGTCGACAGATAGCTGTGAGTGGGAGCGAAGTCCGGCTGCACCGCTTCGATGGCCCTTAGGCTGCTGATGGCCTCAGCCGCACGGCCAGCGTGAAACAGCAGCAGCGCCTTGTCCACCCTGATCGCCGTCGTCGATGGATCGAGGCGCTCGGCCTCTTCGATCTGGGCGATCGCATTTGGAAAGTCGCCAGTCATGGCCAGGGTGTTGGCATACCAGTGGTGGGTCAGGGCCGCCGAAGGATCCAGGCTCAGCGCGCGCTCGAATTCCCGCCGTGAAGACGCGACATCGCGTGACCACCAGAAGTCCGCGAAGGCCAGGGCGCGGTGGGCGCCGGCGAGCCGGTCGTCAAGGGCGATGGCGCGCATGGCCGCGACCTTTGCCTGCGGATAGGCCTGCGCTGGAGTCATGCCGCCGAACTCTGGCATCAGGTCATAGCAATCGGCGAGGCCGACATAGGCCGGCGCATAGTTTGGATCGCGCAGGATGACCTCGGAAAAGTCGGTAATCGCGTCGCTCAATCCTGCCGGCGTGCGGGTGTGCCAGGCGTAAAGGCCCTGCAAGTAAAGCTCAGGGGCAGGTCGATGGGGCGTCGGCGGGGTTCGCATGGCGGGCTGCCCATGACCGCGACCCGCTTCCAAATAAAACACATCGCCAAGGCCAACGACGGCGGCAGCGGCCGCCACCGACCACAGGGTTCTCGCGGTCACCCGGCGACGAGATGGCCATTGGGGGTCTTTCGCGGGCAAAGGTTCGGAAGCAGTGACCGCATCGCTGCGTTCGAGCCACGCCTCGACCTCGCGGGCGTAGGCGTAGACAGTGGACCTGTCGGCGCCCGGAGCTCTTCGCACCGGTAGACCCCGCGTCGCCTCCCATCGCCTAGCCGTCCGCTCGTCGCGCCCAAGAAAGCGGGCGATCTCCTTCCAGGTGTTGAGTTTCGCGCTGGCATTTCCAGCCATGGCTCGGCCTAGTGTCCACCGGTGATCGCGCCCCCGCGGACGCCGCGCCTCACTCTAGGCGGTCAACCATCCCCTTGTCTTGAAACATTTGTCCGCAGATGCCCGCTCGCGCCCGCTGATGCCCCATGCGGCCGCGAGAGCCGCCGCTAGACTGTCGTGATCGTCGACGGTGGCGAAGCGCGAGTGATTCCTAGGGGGCCTGCCAAGTGATGCGCAAAACGAAGTCTCAGCTGGTGAGCCCTCGCGGGGATTCGGGTATTGGCAAAAGGAGCCTGCCGCTCGTTCACGTCCTGTTGGCGACGACATCGGCGCTGGCGCTCGGCACGGCGGCGCAGGCGGCATGCGACGTCGACCCGACGACCCCCTACACTAATAATGGTCCCATTGCGTGCGTGGTTTTCAACGGTAACGGCGCTAACCTCGGCGCCTATCCCCCGGGCGATGTCACCAACGCATCCAGCGCTACGATCACCGGTTCGACCTCGAACGACAGTCTCAGCGTTACGGATGCGATAATCACCGGCAACATCGTCAACAACGGCACCATTACGGCAGGCAGTGGCAGGAACGCGATCAGCGTCATAGCCGGCTCCGTCACGGGCGGCATCACCAATACCAACGCCATAAACGGCGCCGGTAACGGAATTTTACTGTCTGCCGTCACAGGAAGCATTGCAACCACTCCGGCCAACGTCGGTGGATCCATCAACAACAGCGGAACCATCAGCGTCGGCGGGACCGCGATCATTATCAACAGCGGCGCAACCGTCGGCAGCATCGTCAACAGCGGTTCCATTATGCCCGGTTCCAGCCCGACCGGCGCGGCCATGATCGAAATTGCACCCCTGAGCGCCTCCCCGTCGCTAGACGGACCGAATAATCCCGGCACGGTTACGGGAAACATCACCAACAGCGGAACGATCGGTAGTGGAACGGCCGCCAGCATTATCGTGAGCGGCTCGGCCGGAGGAATCGACAATACAGCTTCCGGTACGATCACCTCGAATAACACCAACGGCGTCGCCATTCTTGTCGGCGGCAACCTGTTCACCAACGGCGCGATTCAGAACGGAATCACCAATGCCGGCGCCATCTCCGGCTTTATCGGTATCGATGTGCAAAACGCCACTCTTGGCGGCCCAATCACAAATACCGGCAATATCACAGCCCCCGCGAGCGGCGCGGCGATCGACTTGGCGCCAACCGGGACAGGGGTAGACGACACTTCAGGCGCCTTGACCGCCGTCACCATCAATCAAAACGGCGGGAACATCATCGGCAATATTCTGCTGTCGAGCAATGGCGACACCGTCAACATTGCCGGTGGAACCCTCAACGGCGACATCCAGGGTTCGGGCACGATCAATATTACCGGTGGAGCGATCACCGGCGGCTTCATCCAGGGTTCCAGTACGATCAATTTCAATCTGGGGTCGGGTTCATTCACCTTCGGCGTCGCCGGGGTTCCTGTCGCCGCGCAGGTTTCCGCTATCAACATCAACACCGGCACGGTGATCTTCACCACCCCAGACGTTCAGGTGACCGGGGCCGTCACCAACAATGCAGCGCTGGAGTTCGTCGACACGGGTGTCCAGCATTCGATCAACGGCAACTATGTTCAGGGCGCGGGCGGCAATTTGATCGTCGCCGTCACGCCCAATCCGTCTGAGGCGACGAGCCAGTTTTATGTTGGCGGCAACGCCAGTCTGGCCGGCACGGTTACGTTCGCCTATGCGCCGGGCACCTACACGGCGACCACCGGTTCGGGTCTGCGGTTCCTGCAGACGAACGCCAACGGCCTCACCGGAACCTTCTCGACCGTCTCCGAGACCGGCACGCCTTCCGGACTGAGTGAGAAGGTCAACTACGACACCAGCGACGCTTATCTTGCCCTGGGGACCACGACACCACCTCCACCTCCACCTCCACCTCC
>DATCCB010000064.1:0-33617 GCA_036511515.1 Caulobacteraceae bacterium
ACCCTCGCTCGTAAATCTTCAGACCGCGCCTTGCCCATCTTCGCCTCCGAATCAGAAGGCTCCAGTGATTCACGGACCAACCGAAACGAGAATCCCTCGCTCGATCACATTCGATTCATCTCACCGGCAAAACGCTCTAGCTGCTCGAAGGCCGCGGTCATCGCTACAGGTGCAGCAGTTGCTGGCGACCGCGACGAAACTGCAGGGACGGAGCGGGCCGCGTCGGATCGGCCAGGCGCAGTGGAACTTCGTGCAGCACGAACCTGGTGACCGATGGCAGGTCCAGGGCCGCGGCCTGATCAAGATCGACCCAGGCGATCTCATCCAACTCGCCGCAGTCGGCTTGGCGTTCGAGGCTCATCAACGCGGAGGCGTCGGCCATGAAAAAGCGGGCGTCGAACCGCTTGGGCGACTGGGCCGGCGTCACCGCCCTGGCGACAAAGTCCAGGGCGGCGAGATCGGCCAATGCGCCCTGTGCGATGAATTCGCGCCACGGGCCCGCGAACGTCCGGCTGGGCGCGGATTTGGCGAGGAGCAGGCCGGTCTCCTCGAACGTCTCGCGAATGGCGGCCATGGCCAGGGCGCGCGCGCGGGCCGCCGGGGCGGTCTTTTCCAGACGCGCTGCGACCTCTGGGCGCAGGTCGTTGGCGGCGGGAGCACGAAAGTCGCTGCGATCGATCCGGCCGCCCGGAAACACCCATTTGTCGGGCATGAAGTCGTGGCCGCCGTGCCGACGCCCCATGAGCACTCGCGGCTTGGGCCCGTCGTGGCGCAGGATGATCAAGGTCGCCGCGTCGCGGGGACGCACGGGCGGCCCAGCAATCCGCGCGCCGTCCGCCGGAATACCCATGGCGTCAAATGCGATTTCGGTCATCGTGCGCAGCTTAGGCCGGCAAGCTTGAACGATGGAAGCCTGTCACGCCAGGCTAGTGGCAACCTGCCTGCTTATGCCTGCCGTGAGGATCGTTTATATTGCTCCGGTCGACGCTTTGGGAGGGTGCGGACATGACAACGGCAATTCAGCTTCTCGTTGGCACACGCAAGGGTGCGTGGATATTCAACAGCGACGCGGGCCGATCCTCCTGGCGGGTCGAAGGGCCGCTTCATCTTGGGCAGATCGTCAATCATTTCGTCGTCGATCGGCGCGGCGGCGGGACCATGCTGATGGCCGCCAAGACGGGGCATCTGGGTCCTACCATTTTTCGCTCAACCGATGGCGGCAAGAGCTGGGCCGAAGCCAAACGCCCGCCGGCCTTCGCCAAGTCGGCCGACACGCAGGCGGCGCGGGCCGTGGATCACACATTTTGGCTGGAACCGGGTCATGCCTCCGAGCCCGGCGTGTGGTGGGCCGGCACATCGCCGCCTGGCCTGTTCGTAAGCCACGATGACGGCGTGACCTGGGACGGCGTGGCCGGTTTCAACGACCATGCCATGTACGACAAGTGGGTTCCGGCCGATGCCGGCACGCCGGACGGGGCGTTGCTCAACCAGATCGCCATAGATCCCCGCGACCCGGCCCACATCTACCTGGCCACCTCGACGGGCGGTGTTTTCGAAAGCCTCGATCGGGCCGAGACATGGGCGCCGCTGAACAAGGGGGTCGAAGCCAATTTCCTTCCCGACCCCTATCCCGAATACGGTCAGGATGCCCACTACATCGCCGTGCACCCACAGAATCCCGACCGGCTCTATCAGCAGAACCATTGCGGGATTTATCGCATCGACCGGCCATCGGAGACGTGGGAGCGCATTGGCCTGGCGATGCCCAAAGGGGTCGGCGATATCGGTTTCACGGTCATCCCGCACCCGCGGGACGCGGACACCGCCTGGGTCTTTCCCATGGACGGCACCGATGTGTGGCCGCGCACCAGCCCGGGCGGCAAACCCGCGGCCTATCGCACAAAGGATGCCGGCAAGAGCTGGGCGCGCCAGGATCGCGGCTTTCCGCGCGAACAGGGCTGGTTCACGGTCAAACGGCAGGCCTTCTGCGCCGATGCGGCCGACCCTCTGGGCCTCTATCTGGGGACCACCGGCGGCGAGCTTTGGATGAGCGACGACGAGGGGGAAAACTGGCGGTCGATCGCCGCGCACCTGCCGGAGATCTACTCGGTGGTCGCGGCGCCGGCGACGTGACCCGGGTCTTTATCCCAAGCCAGCTGCAGTCCTATTGCGCCGGGGCGACCGAGGTCCCGGCCAGCGGCGGGACTGTTGATCTGGTTTTGCGCGACCTCGACCGCCGCTTTCCGGGAATCAAGTTCCGGGTTGTCGATGAGCAGGATCGAATCCGCAGGCATCTGCGGATCTTCGTCGGTAAGGAGCCTGTCCACGATGTCGGCGTGCCTGTGCGAGATGGGGACGAGGTGCTGATCTTCGGGGCGCTGAGCGGGGGCTGAGCGGGGGCTGAGCGGGCGATCCGGCGAGTTTGACAATCGACGTCAAACCGCTAGTTGAACCGCAGCACCTGAGAAGCATTCTCATTTTCACCCGCTGATGACCGCACGCCAGGACCTTGATCGCGCCGCGTCTTGCCGACCACGCGACCGTGGCCGTGACCGGCTCGCCCGCTTTATCGCCGTTCTGGGGCCCGGCATCGTCGTCATGCTGGCCGACACCGATGTCGGCAGCATCATTACGGCAGGTCAAAGCGGCGTGCAGTGGGGCTACCGGCTGCTGCTACTGCAGTTCGTGCTGATGCCGATCCTCTACATGGTCCAGGAGCTGACGGTTCGGCTGGGCATATTCACCGGCCGCGGCCACGGCGAGCTGATCAAGGAAACCTTCGGGCGGGCGTGGGCGTGGATTTCGGTCTGCGGCCTGGCGATCGCCACCTGCGGGGCGCTGCTTACCGAGCTCTCGGGCGTGGCCGGCGTCGGCGAACTCTATGGCGTGCCGAGGTTTGTCAGCCTTGTCCTGGCCGGGGGCGCGTTGATGCTGATCGTGCTGACCGGCTCCTATCGCAGGGTCGAGCGCGCGGCGATCGCGGTGGGCCTGTTTGAATTCGCCTTTTTTGGCGTCGCTTGGGCAGCCCATCCCGATCTCGCCAACGTCGCGCGACAATCGGTGCGAATTCCTTTTGAGAACAAGGCCTATCTCTATCTGGTGGCCGCCAACATCGGCGCGGTGATCATGCCGTGGATGATATTTTATCAACAATCGGCGGTGGCCGACAAAAGGCTGCGCCCAGAGCATTTCAAGGCCGCCCGCTGGGACACCGCCATCGGCGCGATCGTCACCCAGTTGGTCATGGCCGCCGTGCTGGTGGCGGCGGCCGCGACCATCGCGCCGCACCATGCGAAGGCGAATCTCAATTCGGTGGGCGATCTGAGCGCGGCTCTCACGCCCTATCTAGGACTTGGAGTGGGCCGCCTGGTCTTCGGTGTCGGCATCATCGGCGCGGGCATGGTCGCGGCGATCGTCTCGTCCCTGGCGCTGGCCTGGGGGCTTGGCGAGGTCACCGGTTACAAGCATTCGCTTGAGAACCACCCGCTCGAGGCGCGATGGTTTTACGGCGTCTATGTCCTGGCGGTGATTCTCGGCTGCGTCCTGGTGGCCATCGCGCCAAACCTCATCACCCTCAACGTCGGGGTTCAGGTGATGAACGCGCTGATGCTGCCGATCGTGTTGGGCTTCCTGATCGCCCTGGCCGTCCGTGCGCTGCCGCCCGCGCAGAGTTTGCACGGATGGTATCTCTGGCTGGTGATCGTGGTCGCCGGCTTAACCTGCGCGCTTGGCGTATTTGGAGGGCTGTCCGGCATCGGCTGGTTGTAAGTCGCACGCCTGACGGTCGGCGATATCCTAACGCCGAGATGCGCCGGGGCGGCCCCCGCGGCCTCGGCGACGCATCCCCAGCCTTGGTCTTGGCGCCGCCGGATCCCGCGGCTCCGGCTCGCTGAGCATCTCCAGCAACAGGCCGCCGGTGATCGGCGTTGCTTCCCGAAGCCGCACGTCGACCCGCCGACCCAGCCGCCAGCGCGCGCCCGTGCGTTCCCCGACCAGCGCGTGCGACCGGTCGTCATGGACGAAAAATTCATCGCCGAGACTTGAAGCGGGAATGAGTCCATCCGCGCCGGTTTCGGCCAGGCGCACGAACAGTCCAAAGCGGGTGACCCCGGTGATCCGCCCCTCGAACTGCGATCCGGTGCGGTGTTCCAGGAACGCGGCGACATAGCGATCGGCGGCGTCGCGCTCGGCGGCCATGGCGCGGCGCTCGGCAAGGGTGATGTGGTCGGCGGTGTCCTTGAGCCGCGCCACATCTTCGCCGCTCAACCCGTCATTGCCGAGCTTCAGCGCGCTGATCAGGGCCCGATGGACGATGAGGTCGGCATATCGGCGGATGGGCGAGGTGAAATGGGCGTAACGGTCGAGGTTCAGTCCGAAGTGGCCGATGTTGTCTGGCGAATAATGCGCCTGCATCTGGGAGCGAAGGACAACCTCATTGACGATCTCGCCGTGGGGACCATCGCGCGTCTGTTCCAGCAAGCGGTTGAACTGGTCGGTGCGCGGGGCCTCGCCCTTTTTCCAGGCGATGTCCAGGCTCGCCAGGAAGTCGACCAGCGACTGCAGCTTCTCGGCGCTTGGGACATCGTGAACACGGTAGATCAGCGGCGACCTGTGCTGCTCGAGCGTTTCGGCCGCGCAAACATTGGCCTGGATCATCAACTCTTCGATCAGCCTGTGCGCCGCGAGTTGCGGGCGCGGCGTGATGTCGGCCACGGTGCCATCCTCGCCGAGCACAATCTTGCGCTCGAGCGAGTGAATGTTCAGCGGTGAGCGCGCTTGGCGCGCCATCTCGAGGGCGGCGTACGCGGACCAAAGCGGCCCCAAAACCGGTTCAACCAGAGGACCGGTAACATCGTCGGGGGCGCCATCGGCGGCGCTCTGCACCTGTTCGTAGGTCAGGCTGGCGGCCGAACGCATCAGGCCGCGGACAAAACGATGGCCCCGTTTTCGGCCGTGACGGTCAAAGACCATGCGCGCGGCCAGACAGGCCCGATTGTCGCCCTCGGTCAGGGAACACAGCCCCGCCGACAGTCGCTCGGGCAGCATCGGCTCGACGCGATCGGGAAAGTAGACGCTGTTGGCCTTTTCCCGCGCCTGGCGGTCGAGCGAGGATCCGGGCTGCACGTAGGCCGCGACATCGGCGATCGCGACCCACAAAACCCAGCCGCCGACGTTCTTTGGATCGTCATCGGCGGCGGCGTAGACGGCGTCGTCATGGTCGCGCGCGTCTGGCGGATCGATGGTGACCAGGGGCAGGTCTCTCAGATCGGTGCGGCCTGAGAGGGACGGGGGCTCGGCGCGCCCGGCTTCGGCCAGGGTTTCCGACGAAAAGCCGGTAGGCACGCCGTGGCTGTGAATGGCGATCAGTGAGGCGGCGCGCGGATCGTCCTCGCGTCCTACAACCTCGAGAAGCTTGCCGCTCTTGGGGCCATGGTGACGGTCGCTATCGCCGCTGACCTGGGCCAGCACCAGATCGCCGTCCTTGAGGTCGGCCGCAGCCCGCTCGAAGAGCACCAGGCTCTGTTTCGAGCGACGATCGACCGGCTCGACGCGCACCTCCCGGCGCATCTTTCGCACAACACCCAGCACGCGATGGGCGCTCTGGCCGAGTTTCTTGATCAGTCGCGCCTGGGTCTCGCCGCTCTCCAGGATTTCGAAGCGGACCAGGAGTCGGTCGCCCAGCCCAGGCGCTCCGGCCGCGACCTCGCTTTGACCGGGCGCGAGCCGTACCGGCGCAACGTTGGCGGCCGCCTTGACCATGCGCACGAAGAGGTCGCCGTCCGCATCGCGATCGACGACATCGGCAACCCCGACGGGAGGCAGGTCCCGCGTCTGCGCACCGCCCTGCCGTCGAGCCTTTGAGAAATGGGCGGATCGGGGAGCGCGAGACCGGGCCATGGCGGCTGATTAGCACGCCTGTCGCAACGGCGGTGCGCGACGGCCCGGTATCAAGCTAGCCGGCCGCGGCGCGTTTCGCGGGAGCTTTCTTCTTTTTCGACGCGGCCTTCGGCTTCGCCGGTTTGCGTCCGAGCTTTGCGGACCGTCCCGACGGCTTGCCATCCCGCGCCGCAAGCAGCGCCAGGGCTTCCTCGAGGGTTACAGTCGCGGGATCGGCGCCGCGGGGAATATTGGCGTTGGTCGCCTCGTGCTTGACATAGGGGCCATAACGCCCGGCCAGCACCCGCACCGGCTTGCCGCTGCTGGGGTGAGCGCCCAGTTCCTTCAGCGCCGTGCCTGCGCCGCCCCCGCCTCCCGCACGCCCGCCTGCGCGTTTCTCGGCGAGAAGGGCGACCGCACGGTTGAGACCGACATCGAAGACCTCTTCGGCGCTGCTCAGATTGGCATAGGTCTTGTCGTGCTGAACGTAGGGCCCATAGCGGCCAATGCCGGCGACGATCATCCCCCCGTCCTCCGGATGGGGACCAACGTCGCGTGGCAGGCGCAGCAGGCGCAGGGCCTTGTCCAGGTCGACGCTCGCCGGCGGCCAGTCCTTGGGCAGGCTCGCCCGCTTGGCAGTCTCACCGCGCGATTCGACGTAAGGGCCAAAGCGTCCGTACCTGAGCCAGATGGCGTCTCCGCTGGCGGGGTCGACGCCCAGTTCACAGTCGCCCGCCGGCGTCTCGCCATCATCCGCCGCGGCGGCGATCGGCCGGGTGAAACGACATTCGGGATAGTTCGAGCAACCGATGAAGGCGCCGAATTTGCCCGCTTTCAATGAAAGCCGCCCCGTGCCGCAGGTCGGGCAGGTTCGCGGATCGGCCCCATTCGTCGTAGCCGGAAAGATGTGAGGGCTCAGCGCTTCGTCCAGGGTGTCGAGGACCTGGCCCATGCGCAGCTCGCCAATCTCGGCGACCTGGACGTTGAAATCGGTCCAGAATTCGCGCAGCAGCGCCTTCCAGTCGAGCTTGCCGTCCGAAACCAGGTCGAGCTTCTCTTCGAGCCCGGCGGTGAAATCGTATTCGACGTAGCGGGCGAAAAAGCGTTCCAGAAACGCGGTGACAAGACGGCCGGTGTCTTCTGGAACAAAGCGGTTCTTATCCATGCGCACGTAGGCGCGATCGCGCAGCACGGTAAGGATCGAGGCGTAGGTCGAGGGTCTGCCGATGCCGATGGCTTCCATCTTGGCGACCAGCGAGGCTTCCGAATAACGCGAGGGCGGCTCGGTGAAGTGCTGGTCGGCGCGCGCGGCGATCACCTTGGTGGCCGCGCCCTGGCTCACCTGCGGCAGGCGGCCACCCTCTTCATCTGATTCGTCGTCGCGCCCCTCCTCGTAGACCGTCAGATAGCCGGGAAAGAGCACCACCTGGCCGGTGGCGCGAAGGGCGGTCTGCCCATCGGCGCTCTGCAGGTCGATACTGGTGCGCTCGATCCTGGCCGCTTCCATCTGCGAGGCGATCATGCGTTTCCAGATCAGTTCGTAGAGCCGGCCAAGGTCGGCTTCGAGCCGCAGCCGGCCAGGATTGCGCTCGAGACTGGTGGGGCGGATCGCCTCGTGCGCTTCCTGAGCGTTCTTGGCCTTGACCTTGTAGTGGCGCGCCGCCTCCGGCACGTAATCCTTGCCGTAGAGGCCGGCGATCACCGTCCGCGCTTCCTCAAGGGCCTCGGTCGCCGACTGCACGCCGTCTGTGCGCATATAGGTGATCAGGCCGACGGTCTCGCCGCCGATATCGACGCCCTCATAGAGCTTCTGGGCCGCCTGCATGGTGCGCTGCGCGGAGAAGCCGAGTTTGCGGGACGCCTCTTGCTGAAGCGTCGAGGTGGTGAACGGCGGCGGGGGCGTGCGCGTGGCCGGCTTCTTTTCGACGGCGGCGACCGTGAGACGCGCAGCTTCGACCGCGGCTTTGGCCCGGTCGGCGGCGCCAGAATCGGCCAGATCGAATTTGCCGAGGCGTTTGCCCTGCGACTTGACCAGACGCGCCAGGAACGGATCGCCGCCGGCGGACACATCGGCTTCGACGCTCCAGTATTCCTGGGTCTTGAAGGCCTCGATCTCGATCTCGCGATCGACGATCAGGCGCAGCGCCACCGACTGGACCCTTCCCGCCGATCGCGCGCCGGGCAGCTTTCGCCACAGCACCGGCGAAAGGGTAAATCCCACCAGGTAGTCGAGCGCGCGCCGGGCCAGATAGGCGTTGACCAACTCCATATCGATGTCGCGCGGCGCGCTCATCGCCTGGGTGACCGCCGAACGGGTGATGGCGTTGAACACCACGCGCCGGACGGCGACGCCTTTGAGGGCCTTTTTTTTGTTGAGCACCTCGAGCACGTGCCAGCTGATCGCTTCGCCTTCCCGGTCGGGGTCGGTGGCCAGGATCAGGCTGTCGGCCCCCTTGAGGGCCTGGACGATGTCCGCCAGACGCTTGGTCGATCGCGCGTCGACCTCCCAGCTCATTTCGAAATCGTCTTGCGGCCTTACCGAGCCATCCTTCGACGGCAGATCGCGCACGTGGCCGTAGGAGGCCAGCACCGTGAAGCCTGGCCCCAGGTAACGGTTTATGGTCTTGGCCTTGGCCGGACTTTCGACAACGACGACATTCATGCGGGGTCTGGCGCGACGCTTTCAGGGGGAGCCGTCAATCAGGCGGCGGGCAGCGAAAGTGGGGGCGCGCCCCCACCCGTGTCAACGCGAGGAGCCCAAAGAGAGGAAAATCATCTCAGATCACGCAGCCGCGACCATGGCTCCGGGCATGAGGTCCGCGCGACCGGCCACGGCCAGTTCGACCAGCGCCGCGTAAACCAGCGGCGCGGGTGCGCCGGCCGCTCTGACGACCTCGTCTATGGGTGTCGGCGCCGGTGAAAGCAGACTGATCAGCCTATCGCGCAAGGCATCGCCTGGGTCGCCGCCATCGACGAGAGCGTCCGCAAAGGACGTGGCTTCCTGGTCGCACAGGCCGGGGAGGGCGCCCAGCACTCTCAGCACATCCTCGGCGTCCTCGACCAGCGTCGCCCCCTGGCGAATGAGGTCGTTGGCGCCGCGGGCCCGAGGATCGAGCGGCGAGCCTGGCACGGCGAACACCTCGCGTCCCTGTTCGCCGGCCAGGCGGGCGGTGATCAGCGATCCGGACCGCAGCTCGGCTTCGACGACCACGACACCCAGACTAAGGCCGGAAATGATTCGGTTGCGGCGGGGAAAGTCGGCCGCGCGGGCCGCATGCCCAGGCGGTCTTTCAGAAATTACACAACCTTTTTGCTTCAGCACGTTGTAAAGATCAGAGTTCTCCGGCGGGTAGATGTCGTCCGGGCCACCGGCCAACACGGCGACGGCGCCCAGATCCAGCGAGCCTTCATGGGCGGCGGTGTCGATCCCGCGCGCCATGCCCGATACGACCACATAGCCCGCTTCACCCAGGGCCTGCGCCAGGAAGCGCGCGAATCGGCGACCGGCGGCCGATGCGGCCCTGGCGCCGACGATGGCCACGGCCTTGCGCGACAACAGGCCAGGGTCGCCCAAAGTCCAGATCACCGGAGGCGGCGGATCGGTCATGGCCAGGGCATAGGGGAATGCGGCCTCACAACAGGCGATCAGCCGGGCCCCCAGGGACGCGCCGGCGGCAAGCTCCGCTTGCGCGGCGGCCACGCTCGGCACACCCGGCGCGCCCGCGCGCCCGCCGCGCCTCGCCAGATCGGGCAGCGCGTCAATGGCCCGTGCCGCGCCGCCAAAACGGGCGATCAGATGTCGAAAGGTCACCGGCCCGACGCTCTCGGTGCGCGCCAGACGAAGCCAGTCCAGGCGCTCGCGATCGGTGAGTTCTAGGCTCACGGGACGGTCGACTCGCGAGTCTTCCTTGCGCCAAGACGGGGCTCTTCGCTCCTGAGCAGGCGACCGATATTTTGCCGGTGGCGCAGAAAGATCAGCACCGCCATGAACACCGCCAGCAAGATGCGTTCGCTATGACCCTCTGCCCCCGGGTCGAGCGTGAACACAAGAACCGGCGCCAAGGCCGCGGCCGTCAGCGAGGCCAGTGACGAGAGGCGAAACGCCGCCGCCATGACCACCCAGACCGCGCCCGCGGCCAGCCCTGCCGGCCACGCCATCGCCAGCATGACGCCAAAGAAGGTCGCCACCGCCTTGCCACCCTGAAATTTCAGCCAGACAGAAAAGAGGTGGCCCATGAAGGCCGCCCCGCCCGCTAGAACCGCTGCCGTCGGGCCCAGAAAGCGCCAGGCCAACAACACGGCGACCGCGCCTTTGCCGGCGTCGCCAAGCAGGGTGATGGCGGCCAGGTCCCGCCGGCCGGTCCGCAGCACATTGGTGGCGCCGATGTTGCCAGATCCGATACTGCGGATATCGCCTGCGCCCCCCAGACGCGATGCGATGACGCCAAAGGGAATGGATCCCAGCAGGTAGCCCCCAGCCAGGCTCGCCACCGCACCCACAGTCGGGGAAAGCGCCAACACCATCGGTGAACCTTAAGGCGTTTGCGATGACGCCTCCAGTCCTTGGATCGAGGCAACTTCGGCAGGGAGCGACAAGCTTCAGGGCCGCGCTTCGTGGACGATTCTGCCGTCGACCAGAGTCATCAGCACCGCGCCCTGCAGCCGCCGGCCGTCGAAGGGCGAGTTCTTTGATTTGGAGATCAGGGCGGCCGCGTCGATCAGGCGAGGGGCCTCAATGTCGCAAAGCACGAGGTCGGCGGGCGCGCCGGGGGTCAGGCGCCCCGCGGCGAGGCCGATCGCCTGCGCCGGCGCCATCGTCACCGCGTGGATCAGGCGACCCAAAGGGACCCGGCTCTCGTGATGAAGGGTGAGCAAGGCGGGCAGCAGCGTTTCCAGCCCGATGGCGCCGGGGGCCGCCTCGTCGAAAGGCAGGCGCTTTTCTTCCGGTTGTGCCGGCGCGTGGGCGGAAACCACGATATCCACCAGCCCCCTTGCCAGAGCCTCGATCAGCGCCAGGCGGTCGTCCTCTCCCCGAAGCGGCGGGTTCAGTTTGCAGAAGGTGCGGTAGTCGCCGATGTCGAGCTCATTGAACGACAGGTGGTTGATCGAAGCGGTGGCCAGGATCGGCAGGCCCCTGGCCTTGGCGCGGGCCAGGCTCTCCAGCGGGGCGGCGGCGCTGATCTGATCGACCAGGAAACGCGCGCCGGTCAGCTCCACCAGGGCGAGGTCACGTTCGAGCATGATGGTCTCGGCGGCGACGGGGGCCGAGGCCAGCCCCAACCGCCCGGAAAACTCGCTCTCGGTCGCGCCGGCGCACTGGGTCAGCCAAGGGTCGGCTGGACGATGGGCGACCAGGATTCCAAGGCCCTGCGCGTATGACAGAACGCGGCGCATCACCCGCGAATCCGACACCGGCCGATCGGCGTTGGTCACATAGACGCAGCCCGCTTCGCGCATCAGCCCAAGTTCGGCCATGGCCTCGCCTTCAAGGCCCTTGGTCGCCGCGCCCGCCGGATAGACGTGGACCAGCTCGATGTCGCGGGCCCGGCGCAGGATGAAATCGACCACCGCAGGGTCGTCGATGACCGGATCGGTATCGGGCTGGACCACGATCGACGTCACCCCGCCCGCAGCCGCGGCGCGGGCGGCCGATTTCAAGGTTTCCTTCGGCTCGGCCCCCGGCTCGCCGGTCTTGACGCGAAGATCGACCAGGCCGGGGCAGAGCAGGGCGCCCTCGCAGCGGATCTGGCGAATGTCGTCCGAAAGGCCGCCCTGCTCATCGCCGCGGGTGAACTCGGCGATCCTGCCATTTGAGATCAGCAGGGATCCTGGGCCGTCATAGCCGCTTTCCGGGTCGACCAGGCGGGCGCCGACAAAGGCCATGGGCTGGGCGGTCATAGCGGACCGCGATTATCGAGCCTGGCGGCCATGGCGGCGAGGATGGCCATGCGCATGGCCACGCCCATTTCCACCTGATCCTGGATCAGACTGACCTGCGGGTCGTCGGCGACGTCGGAGTCGATCTCCACGCCGCGATTCATCGGACCTGGATGCATCACGCGCACGCCGCCAGCCGCCCTGGCGAGCTTTTCACGATCGAGGCCCCACAGGCGGAAATATTCGCGCATCGAGGGCACCAGGGCGCCCTGCATGCGCTCGAGCTGCAGTCGCAGCATCATCACCACGTCGGCGCCGGCGATGCCCGTCTTCAGGTGATGGTGTACCTCGACGCCCCACCGCGCGATGTCGGGCGGCATCAGGGTCGGGGGTCCGACCACGCGCACATGCGCGCCCAGCATGGTCAGGAGCGCGACGTTGGAGCGGGCGACACGGCTGTGCAGCACGTCGCCGCAGATGGCTACGGTCAATCCGCCGAGACGGCCAAAGGCGCGGCGCATCGAAAGCGCGTCGAGCAGCGCCTGGGACGGATGTTCGTGCTGTCCGTCGCCGGCGTTGATAACGCTGCAGCTCACCTTCTGCGCCAGCAGGGAGGCGGCCCCGGACGATCCGTGGCGAATCACCAGAATGTCGGGCTGCATGGCGTTGAGCGTCACCGCCGTGTCGACCAGGGTTTCGCCCTTGGCGATCGACGAGGCGCGCGGGCTCATGTTGATCACGTCGGCCCCCAGACGCTTGCCGGCCAGCTCAAAGGAACTCTGGGTTCGCGTCGACGCCTCGAAAAACAGGTTGATTAGCGTCCGGCCCTTCAGCAGGTCGGCCTTCTTGGTCGTCTGTCTGTTGAGAGCGACGAACCCCTCCGCCAGATCGAGAAGCTCGCCGACCTGCACCGGATCAAGGTCGGTCACCGAGAGGAAATGCCGGCGCGGAAAAGCGAAGGCCCGTTTTCGAACCTCGTCGGCGCCAGGGGCGGTCGCGGTCATTAAAGGGGCGTTCTAGGCGGGCTCTGTGCGAGGCGCAACCGGTCGAGCGCGCCCTGCAGAATCCAAGCCGCCGCGACCTTGTCGACGACGTCGGCGCGTCGCGCGCGGCTGACGTCACCCTCGCCGATCAGCATTCGGTTGACCGCCGCGCTTGAAAGACGCTCGTCCCAGAAGGCGATGACCAGCTCGCGCAGCCGCAAGAGGTTGCGGGCAAAGGCGCGCGCGGACTGGCACCTCGCGCCTTCGCTTCCGTCCATATTCACGGGCAGGCCGATGACGAAGGCCCCCGATCGCCGCGACTCGATCAGGGCGAACAGCGCTCCGGCGTCCTTTGTGAACCTGGTCTTGCGGATCAAAGCCAGGGGTGAGGCGATCAGCCGGGAAGTGTCGGAGATCGCCACGCCGATGGTCTTTTCGCCCAGGTCGAGCCCGACGAGCGGCGCGTCTGGCGCGAGAAGGGCCGGAAGGTCGGCGAGTTCGATGACGGCCATGGCGCGATCTCTCCCGCCTTGCCAGGGTTGTCAAACCGGGCGCGGGGCGCGTAACCGAAGCGGTTCACGCGGCAGGAGCGCTCATGGCCATCGATCCGGAGACCGTGCGCAAGGTCGCCAAGCTCGCTCACATCCGGGTGCCCGACGATCGCCTTGCGCCGATGGCCAAGGAACTCTCGGCCATCCTGCAGTGGATCGAGCAATTGGCCGAAGTCGACACCACGGACGTCGAGCCGATGACCTCCGCGGTCCCCCTCGCCATGCCGATGCGCGAGGACGTGGTCAGCGAGGCGGGAGACCGCGAGGCGATCCTGGCCAACGCCCCGCGCTCCCTGGCCGGATTCTTCGTGGTTCCCAAGGTCGTCGAATGAGCGATCTTACCGCACTGACCCTGGCCCGCGCGCTGGACGGTCTCAAGGCCCGCGAATTCTCGTCGGTGGAGATCACCACCGCTCACATCGCCGCCATCGAGGCTGCGCGTCCCCTCAACGCCTTCGTCCTGGAGACGCCCGATAAGGCTCTGGCGATGGCCGCCGCCAGCGATGAGCGGATCGCGAGCGGCAGCGCCGGCGTGCTCGACGGCGCGCCGCTCGGAATCAAGGATCTCTTCTGCACGAAGGGCGTGCGCTCGACCGCCGGCTCGCGGATCCTGGGCGAGTTCATGCCCGCTTACGAGTCGACGGTCACCGCCAATCTCTGGCGCGACGGGGCGGTGATGCTGGGCAAGCTCAACATGGATGAGTTCGCCATGGGCTCGTCAAACGAGACCAGCGCCTTTGGCCCGGTGATCAACCCCTGGCGCTCGAGAATAGCCAACCAGGCGCTGACCCCTGGCGGATCTTCCGGCGGGTCGGCGAGCGCGGTCGCCGCCGATCTCGTGCTGGGGGCCACGGCCACCGACACGGGCGGATCGATACGACAACCGGCCGCCTTCACCGGCACTGTCGGCATCAAGCCCACCTACGGCCGCTGCTCGCGATGGGGCGTTGTCGCCTTCGCCTCCTCCCTCGATCAGGCCGGGCCGCTGGCCAAGACGGTGCGCGATTGCGCGATCCTCCTGCGATCTATGAGCGGGCACGACGCCAAGGATTCGACCAGTCTGCCCGAGGCCGTGCCGGACTTTCCCGCCTTCGTCGGCGCATCGGTGCGCGGCCTTCGCATCGGCGTGCCCCGTGAATACCGGGTCGACGGCATGCCGGCTGAGATCGAAGCCCTGTGGTCGCGGGGAATGGATTGGCTCCGGGACGCGGGTTGCGAAATCGTCGATGTCAGCCTGCCGCACACGCGCTACGCCCTGCCGGCCTACTACATCATCGCCCCGGCGGAGGCCTCCTCGAACCTCGCGCGCTATGACGGCATGCGTTATGGCCTGCGCGTCGATGGCCCGACGCTCAACGATGTCTATGAACTGACCCGGGCGCAGGGGTTCGGCGAAGAGGTCAAACGGCGCGTGCTCATCGGCGCCTATGTGCTCTCTGCCGGCTACTACGACGCCTATTATCTCAAGGCGCTGAAGGTCCGCCGCCGTATTGCCGACGACTTCACCCAGGCCTTCGAAAAGATCGACGCCCTGCTGACGCCGACCGTCCCATCGGCGGCCTTTGGGCTGGGCGAGCGCAGCGCCGATCCGGTGTCGATGTATCTCAACGACATCTTCACCGTGACGGTCAATCTAGCCGGGTTGCCGGCGATCAACGTGCCCGGCGGCCTTGACGAAAACGGGTTGCCGCTCGGGTTGCAGCTGATCGGCCGCGCCCTCGACGAGGGCACGATCTTCTCTCTGGCCGAAGTGCTGGAACAGGCCGCCGCATTCACCGCCAAGCCCGGGAGGTGGTGGTAGGCGGAAGCTCTATTTGGGCGGAGCGGCGTCCAGGTCCTTCTGAATGGCCGCCAGGCGCGCATCATCCAGCTTCGCTTCAGGGAAGGCCGAAATGGCGCGCAGGCTCATGCCCTTGATCTGGTCGATCCCCGGATAGGCCAGGAGCTCTGGATAGTCCTTTGCCAGAACCGCCTTGTCTGAAGGGGTGTTGATGAGCTCATCGATGGTGGTGGTTTCCACCGACGCCTTGCCGGGCGCCGACGGGATAGGCGGCGAAGCCGCCGTCTGGGCGCTGGCCGGGACTGCCGCGGCCGCGAGCGAAAGGCCGGCCAGACCGGCGATCAACAGTCTCATGGTTTTGCCTTCTTGAAAAAATTTGCGTCGACGGCGGACGCGCCCCGCCGCCGTCGGACCTTGGCATCGAATTTCACGCGTTTGTCGAGTCGCAAAAATGACGCGTTGGGCGGGGCGGCCGTGTAATAGGGGACCGATGGCAGAAGCCGCGTCCAGCTTGATCGAGGGTGAAACAGGCGCCTGGGAGGTTGTCCTGGGCCTGGAAATTCACGCGCAGGTCGCCTCCAAGGCCAAGCTTTTTTCGGGCGCCGCGGTCGGCTTTGGCGGCGGTCCCAACGAGCAGGTCAGTTTCGTCGATGCGGCGATGCCGGGCATGTTGCCGGTGATCAATCGCCGCTGCGTCGAACAGGCGGTGCGCACGGGGCTGGGGCTTGGGGCAAGGATCAACCTCTGGTCGAGGTTCGACCGGAAGAACTATTTCTATCCCGACCTGCCGCAGGGCTACCAGATCAGCCAGTACAAAGACCCGATCGTCGGCGAGGGCGCGGTAAGCGTCGAACGCGACGATGGCTCGGTGTTCACCGTGCGCATCGAGCGGCTGCACCTCGAACAGGACGCCGGAAAGTCGATCCACGATCTGGATCCGTCGGCGACCTTCGTCGATCTCAACCGGGCCGGCACCGCGCTGATGGAGATCGTATCCTATCCCGACATGCGCTCGGCCGAGGAGGCCGCGGCCTATGTGAAGAAGGTAAGGGCCATCCTTCGCTATCTGGGAACCTGCGACGGCGACATGGAAAAGGGCAATCTGCGCGCCGACGTCAACGTCTCGATGCGCCGGCCCGGCGGCCCGCTCGGCACGCGCTGCGAGATCAAGAACGTCAACTCCTACCGCTACATCCAGCAGGCCATCGGCTATGAAGCCCACCGGCAGATCGCCGTCCTCGAGGCCGGCGGCGCGATCAGGCAGGAGACGCGCCTCTTCGATCCCGGCCGAGGAGAAACGCGGTCCATGCGCTCCAAGGAGGAGGCGCAGGACTATCGCTACTTCCCCGATCCCGACCTGCCGCCGCTGGAACTCGATCCCCAATGGGTCGCGGCGATCCAGGCGACGCTGCCGGAATTGCCCGATGCCAAGCGTGCGCGCCTGGCGACCCAGTATGGCCTGTCCGTCTACGACGCTGGCGTCCTGGCCATCGAGCAGGCGAGGGCGGACTATTTCGAGGAAGCCGCCGCTGGCCGCGACGCCAAGCTGGTGGCCAACTGGACGGCGAACGAGCTTCTGGCGCGCCTTGCCAAGGCCGGCCTGGAAATCGGCGAAAGCCCGATACCGCCCAGGGATGTAGCCGGCCTGGTGAAGCTGCTCGAAGACGAGGTCATTTCATCCAGGATCGCCAAGGAAGTGTTTGACCGGATGTGGGCGGGGGAGGGATCGCCGGCCGAGATCGTCGAGCGCCAGGGCCTGGTGCAGGTCAGCGACGCGGGGGAACTCGAGGCCCTGATCGACCGGCTCATCGGCGCCAATCCCGGCCAGGCCGAGGCGGTGAGGACCCGGCCTCAGGCGATCGGCTGGTTCGTCGGCCAGGTCATGCGGGAAACCGGCGGCAAGGCCAATCCGGCGCGCGTGAACGCAATCCTCAAGGCGCGGCTCGGAGGCGACTAGTGGTCAAAATCTGACACTTCGGGTTTGCTCACTCCCATCCATCGTCGCATCGAACGTCCGTTTCCGGTCGATTTCTCAAAGGCGGTTCGCGACCCAAAGGAGACATCCACCGGCCGGCGCCTAGTCGTGCGGTTTGACTGACGCTGCGCGTTGGAACACGCTCGATCCGCGGCGAACGGTGGGGCATGGCTGACCAGGACGAGTTCCAGCAGACGGACGCTGGCGGACCCCAGCCAGGCGGTCCGGACGCCGGGCTGGCGGCCGTGGCGCTGGCGCTGGCCAAGCAGCGGAGCGGCGCCGGGACCGGCGATCATCTGGATGCGCTGCTGGAGAAGCAGGCGCGGCTGGCGGATGACCAGCACCGACTGGTCAACCTGCAGATCGAGAACATGGAGGAAGACCGCGCCCTCCAGCATCGTCATCTGGCTCTGAGGTACTTCGGCCATCGATTGCGCATCGGCCTGGAGCTGCTGGCCATCGCCTTCGGGCTGTTTGTCCTGGTTGGCCTCGGCGTCATGGTGTGGCAGGCCCACAACGACCACAGCCTCGTCATCGAGGCCTTTTCGGTCCCGCCCGACCTGGCCAGGGACGGGCTGACCGGCGAGGTCGTCGCGGCGCGGTTCCTGGACAAGCTGAAGGCCATGCAGACGGCCACGCAGTCGGACCGTCCGTCGGACACATTCCAGAACGACTGGGGATCGGACATCAAGGTCCAGATCCCCGAGACCGGCCTCACCTTCGGCGAATTCGAAAAGCTGCTGCGGGACAAGCTCGGCCACGCCAGCCACGTCACCGGAGAGGTGATCCGCACGGCCGCCGGCGTCGCCGTCACCGCCCGTCTGGGCGATTCGTCGCCCCAGACCTTCGAAGGCCCGCAAAGCGACCTGGACGGGCTGGCGCAGAAAGCGGCCGAGGCCGTCTACCGCGCCAACCAACCCTATCGCTACGCCGAATACGTCGATCAGCACGGCCGTGCGCCCGAAGCCTTCGCCGTCATCTCCGACCTCGCCGCCAACGGCCCGCCCAGCGAGCGTGGCTGGGCCTACACGCAATGGGGCACGCTCGATCTGAACGAACACGGCGACGTCCGCGCGGCCCGAACGCATCTGCTGAAGGCGCTGGCCTTCGGCGGCGGCGTGGGACCATCGGCGGAAATCGGCCTCATCGGCGTGGAGGTCTGGGCCGGCCACGATGAGAGGGCGCTGGAATTCTCCAAGGTCCTGGTTGCCATGATGCAGAAGCGCTCGGCGGAAACGACGGAGGCGTTCTACGAGAACAACAAGATCGTCGCGGCGGCCTGGCTGGCGAGCCTCGTCGCCGACCACCAGACTTCCGCCCGCGAGTGGATGCTGGCGGCAAACGCGCCCGAGTATCTGGGGACGGTCCGGTTGGCGCCGTCGCTGGCGGCCACCGAATATGCGCTCGATCACGATCCCCGGTCGGCGCGGCGGGCGCTCGCGTCGGCGACGCCGATCGACGATGCATCGCTCCTGCAGCTCGACGCCACCGATGCCTTCGGCGCCCTGCCGGCCTTCTGGGACGCGGCGGCGGCCGAGAACTGGCCGGCCGCCCTGGCCGATATCCGGGCCAAGGATGCGTGGCTCGAAGCGCACGCGCCGACACACCCGCTCATGGGCCTGCTGCGGAATGTGTGGATCCATCCGCTGGAAGCCCTGGCCTTGGCCCGGACCGGCGACATGGCGGGAGCGCAGGCGCTGATCGCGACCACGCCGCCCGACTGCTATCTCTGCGTTCGCGTGCGTGGCCAGATCGCCGCGCAGAAGCGCGACTGGGCGGCGGCGGAGCGTTGGTTCGGCGAGGCGATCCGGCAGGCCCCGTCGCTGCCGTTCGCCTACGCCGGACGGGGCGAAATGCGTCTGGCGAGGGGCGATGTGGCCGCCGCCATCGCCGATTTCACCATCGCCCACCGCAGATCGCCCCACTTCGCCGATCCGCTCAAGGGCTGGGGCGATGCGCTGGCGCGCCAGGGTCGGAGGAGCGATGCGCTCGCCAGGTACCACGAGGCGCTGCACTTCGCGCCCGCGTGGCCGGCGCTACATCAAGCCAGAGACGCTGCGGCGCGACTGGCGGGCTGACCGCAAGGGCCGGAGTCCGCCTCCTGAGGCCTTGGCAACGTCTGCTTGTCGGCAGGGCCCAGCGTGCGCCCGCGCAGGGTAGGGAAGGTCGGGGGCGGGCGCCAAGCGTCAGATTCTATCCACTAGGAAACCATGCCAGGATGAATGGCCGCCTTAACACGCCGTTGAGCTTGGTTTACACCGAGTAACCAACGCGAATTCTTGCGGGCCAACTTCATCCTTTCCGGAAATCCACCTTAACAATATATTCAGTGAGTATCGCCTTTCCTGATCTCGTCACCGTCGCTGGCGGCCGGTCCACTGCGGGCTGGAGGCCACGAGGAGGGGAAGATCGATATGTTTGCGCAAGCATCCCACGAAGCCGAGGCGCGGCTTCCGTTGCCAGGGGAGCAATCGACTGGCGATGAACTGTTCCGGTTGGGTCTGCTCTATTCCACCGGTCAGGGCGGCGCGCCTCTGGACTATATATCGGCCCACATGCTGTTCAATCTGGCCGCGATGCGGGGGTCAATTGAAGCCAAGGTCTATCGCCGCGAACTGAGCGGAGAGATGGATCCGGCCGATGTCGCGGAAGCCCAGAGGGCGGCCAGGCAATGGCTGGCCGGCTGATCGTTCCAGTCGGCCTGATCGAGGCAGGAACTCAGCCGGCCTGATGGGCGCTCGAGCCGGCCCGCCAGTCGAACAGTTCCTGAAGCACGCTGAGCGCGGCCCCGCGCGGCGTCGTCAGGGCCGGATCCCGCGCCAGGATCAGTCGCGCATCGTCGGCGGCCGCGGCGATAAGATCCCGGTGGGCGGCGGGATCGGCGAAACGGTAGGCGGGAAAGCCGCTTTGCCGAAGACCCAGCGGGTCCCCACCCCCGCGCAGGTCAAGATCGAGCTCAGCTATCGCAAAGCCATCGTCGGTGCGCCGCAGGATATCGAGGCGCCGCGAGGCGATGTCTGACAGAGGCGGATCGTAAAGCAGGACGCAGCTGCTGTCGGCGGCCCCTCGTCCCACGCGGCCGCGCAACTGATGCAGCTGGGCCAGCCCGAAGCGTTCAGCCTGTTCGATGACCATGATCGAGGCGTTGGGCACATCGACGCCCACCTCGACGACCGTCGTAGCCACCAGCACCGAAAGCTTCCCGGCGACGAAATCCGACATCACGGCGTCCTTTTCCGGCCCCGCCAGTCTGCCATGGACGAGCCCGACCCTTTCGCCAAATACCTGACGCAGCTCGCCGGCCCGCGATTCCGCGGCCGCCAGATCGACGATCTCCGACTCCGAAACCAGGGGGCAGATCCAGAATGCCTGGGCGCCGTCAGCCACGGCGGCCCTCAGCCTGGCCACCACCTCGCCGATGCGAGGCATCGGAGCGGCTCGCGTGGTCACCGGTCTGCGGCCAGGCGGTTTTTCATCGAGCCGCGAGATTTCCAGGTCGCCGTAGACCGTCAGTTCGAGCGTGCGCGGAATCGGGGTCGCCGACATGGCTAGCAAATGAACGCCGTCGCCCTTGGCCTGAAGGCGCGCGCGCTCGGAAACGCCAAATCGATGCTGTTCGTCGACGACCGCGAGCGCCAGCGCGCTGAAACGCACGTCACCCTGAAAGAGGGCGTGGGTGCCAACCGCCACCGCCGTGGCCCCGTCGGCCAGGCGGGCCAGCTTCTCGGCTCGCGCCGCGCCCCTGTCTCGGCCCGTCAGCAGAACCACGTTCACGCCCCGCTGGACCAGGGGAGGGGCGATGGTTTCGAAATGCTGGCGAGCCAGAATTTCGGTCGGGGCCATCAGCGCCGATTGCCGGCCGGCCGCGGCGACATCGACCATGGCAAGCATGGCCACCACGGTCTTGCCAGCCCCGACATCGCCCTGGATGAGCCGGGTCATCTTTCGGCCAGAGGCGAGATCGCCGCGTATTTCGCCAAACGTCCGCGATTGGGCGCCGGTCAGGCGAAAGGGCAGGGCGTCTTCGACCGTGCGCGCCAGGGGGCTGGCGGAGATGGCGCATGCGGGATCGGCGCGCGTCTCCTGCTTGCGCTGGGCAAGTGCAAACTGGTGGGCGAGCAACTCATCGAAGGCCAGTCGCCGGCGATGCGGCGCCTGGAGCGAGACGTCGGCCTCGCCGGACGGTGCATGGAGGAGCGCAAGGGCGCCGCGCCATGAGGGCCAGCCCTGGCGCGCCAGCCACGCCGGGTCCTGCCATTCGGAGAGGTCGGGCGCGCGCTCAAGAGCCTCGAGCGCCAGACGCCGCACGGTGCGTGGATGAAGCCCCGCCGTGGCCGGATAGATCGGCTCGATGGAAGGAATCTCATCGGCGGCGCGCGCATCGACCAGATAGTCGGGGTGGGCGATCTGCAGTTCGGAGCCGAACCGTTCGAGCTTGCCACTCACCGCCCGCCTGGCCCCCACCGGGTGTTGACGTTCGAGGTGGGGTCCATGCGCCTTGAAGAAGATCAAGGTCAGAAACGCCGTGCCGTCGTAGGTGCGGATACGCCAGGGCTGGTTCGCGCGCGCCGGCTTGATGTGAGCCTCCACGGTGACCAGGAAGGTCTGGGCCTCGCCCTCGATCGCGTCGGCGACGGCCGCGCGATTGCGCCTGACCACGGACTGCGGGGCGAGAAACGCCAGATCGCGGACCAGGGGGCCCGCCAACCGCTCGATCAAAGGCGCGATCTTCGGACCGACGCCCTTGAGGGTGGTCACCGGGGCGAACAGGGGAAAGAGAATCTCCGGACGCATCGATGGCGAGCATAACGCGCAAGCGCCGACGGTTCCCGTCCTCAATCGGCGTGATACCCATACGGCCGAAAGATCGGAGACAAACCATGCTTGAACAGTCGGGCTACGCGGACGTTCCCGGCGGACGCATATGGTGGAAAAAGCTCGGCTCTGGGCCGAAGACGCCGCTCCTCACCCTGCACGGCGGCCCTGGCGCTGGGCACAACTACCTTCTGCCTCTGGCGGCGCTGGCCGACCAACGGCCGGTGATTTTCTATGACCAGCTCGGCTGCGGACGCGCCGACAGTCCCGCCGATGAGACCGTCTATACGATCGCCCGCTCGGTCGATGAGGTGGACGCCGTGCGCAAGGCTCTGGGCCTGGAGCGGATTGTTCTCTTCGGCCACTCGTGGGGCTCGGTCCTGGCCATCGAGTACCTTCGCCAGGGTCGGGGCCAGGGCGTTGAGAAGCTTATCCTCGCGGGGGCCCTGGCCAGCGTGCCTCAGGCGGCCGCCGGTCAACAGCGCCTGATCGACAACCTTCCAGATGGCGGGGGCGATCGGATGCGCGCGCTTGAAGCGGCGGGTCAGGAGAGTTCACCCGAATATGCGGCGCTGACGCAGCGGTTCTACGACCTGCATGTCTGCCGGCGCGTTCCCTATCCGCCTGAGGTGCAGGCCAGTTTCGAGATTGCCGCCGCCTCGATCGCCTACCGGGTGATGAACGGGCCTAATGAGTTCACCATCACCGGCGTGATCAAGGACTGGGACCGCCGCGGCGATCTTGGCCGGATCGTTGTCCCGACCCTGATCACCACCGGCGAATTTGACGAGGTCAGCCGTGAGTGCCACGAGACCATCCGCGACGGCATCGTCGGTTCGGAGCTGCGGATTTTCCCGGGCGCCTCGCACATGATGATGAACGAGGAACCGGAGGGCTATGTCGCCGCCTTGCGGGCCTTCATCGACTAGGTCGACCAGTTAGGACGATCGAACTGGCGTCCCCCGTTCGCCCTGTCTATATCCGCTTACAATCCATGGATGAGACGAGGTTGAAGAGGGTCAGGTTTCGTGCCTGGCGACGGGGATTTCGCGAGGCGGACCTGATTTTGGGTCCGTTTGCGGATCGCCATGCCCAGGATCTGAGCGCCGACGACCTGGCGAAGTTCGAGACCCTGCTCGATCAACCCGATCCGCTGCTCTACGCCTGGATCCTGGGCACGCAGCCCATCCCGGCGATGTTCGACAACCAGCTCATGCGGCGCCTGAGGGCTTTTCGCCCGCCCGTCTCCCCAGCGAGCGTCAACGCGGATCCTCAAGGCTAACGGCGCTGTCCCAGCCCTCTGATCTCAAACGGGTGGCGACCACGCTCGGCCGTCTGGAGCTTACCGCGGCCCCCGAAGGCTTCGACGCCCTTGCGATGGCCGACATCGTTCGCGCGCGGCGAGGCTTGAGTGTCTTCGTCGCCCGCGAGAGTGCGCGCGCCGGGGCTTTTACAGAAGCCATGGGCTTCTTCGCCCCCGAGCTGGAGATCATCAGCTTCCCGGCCTGGGACTGCCTGCCCTACGATCGCGCGGGGCCCTCCGCCGGCGTCGCCGCGCTCAGAATGGCGGCGCTGACGCGCCTGACCCGAGGCATCGAGGCGGGCAAGTCGGCGCTGCTGATCACCACCGCCAACGCCCTGTTGCAGCGCGTGCCGACGCGCGCGGTCGTCGGCCGGGCAGGCTATGCAGCGTCCGTCGGGGCGGCGGTCGATATCGCCGACATGGAGCGATACTTCGCGGTCAACGGCTACCATCGCGCTTCGACGGTTTCGGAACGCGGCGAGTTCGCCATCCGCGGCGGCGTCATCGATGTCTTTCCGCCGGGTTCGGAAGAGCCGGTTCGCCTCGATCTGTTCGGCGATGTGCTCGAATCGATCCGCGCCTTCGATCGCGAGACGCAGCGCTCGACGCGGCAGCTCAAGTCCGTCGACCTGATTGCGGTCAGCGAGGCCCTGCTGGACGCCAAAGCTATCGCGCGTTTCCGCACCGGTTATCTCGCCGCTTTCGGCACGGCCGGCGACGATCCGCTCTACGCGACCGTCAGCGAAGGGGGGCGCCGCGCGGGCATGGAACACTGGCTGCCGCTATTCTACGAGCACATGGAAAGCCTCTTCGAATACCTGCCGCCGGACACGCTGATCGGCGTCGATCATCTGGCCCAGGATGCTAGGGACGAGCGCCTGGCGATGATCGCCGATGCCTACGATGCGCGCCGACAGGTCGAGCAGAAGGTCCACTATCGCCCGCTGCCGCCCGACGCGCTCTACCTGAGCAACAAGGAGTGGGACGCCGCGCTCGATGGCTTTCCCAGCCGCCACTTCACGCCCTTCAGGAAAGAGGCCGCCGAGGGCATAGTCGACATGGGCGCCAAGATTGGGCGCACCTTCGCCGCGGAACGCTCGCGGGACAGCGTCAATCTCTTCGAAGCCGCCGCCGACCATGCGCGGGCGCTGGCGGCGGGCGGCAAGCGCGTGCTCTTCGCCTCGTGGTCGGAAGGCTCCTCCGAGCGACTTGGCGTGATGCTCGCCGATCATGGCCTGAAAGGCGTCAGCCTTGCGCCCTATTGGCAGGCGGCCAAGGCCGCGGACGCCAAGAAGCCGCAGCGCGCCGTGTTGCCGCTCGATACCGGCTTCGAGACCGACACGCTGGCGGTGATTTCCGAGACCGACATCCTGGGCGACCGTCTCGCGCGCCCCAGGCGGCGCCGACGTGGCGCGAACTTCCTGGCGGAGGCCGCGGCCCTGACGCCGGGGGACCTCGTCGTTCACATCGACAACGGTATCGGACGCTACGAGGGGCTGAAGACACTGGAGGTGCAGGGGGCCCCGCACGACTGCCTGGAGCTGCACTACGCGGCCGAGTCCAAACTCTATCTGCCGGTCGAGAACATCGATCTTCTGACCCGCTACGGGGCCGAAACCGAAGGCGTGCAGCTGGATCGTCTCGGCGGAGCCGCCTGGCAGGCGCGCAAGGCGCGGGCCAAGGAGCGCCTGCGGGAGATGGCCGCCGGTCTGATCGCCATCGCCGCCGCCCGGGCGACGCAAGAGGTCGAGGAAACCGAGCCGCCTCACGGCCTCTTCGATGAGTTCTGCGCCCGGTTTCCCTATGAGGAGACCGACGATCAGCTGAGCGCCATCGGCGATGTGCTGAGCGACCTGGCTTCGGGCAAGCCAATGGACCGGCTGATCTGTGGCGATGTCGGTTTTGGCAAGACGGAAGTAGCCCTGCGCGCCGCCTTCGTCATGGCCATGAGTGGGCGCCAGGTGGCCATCGTCTGCCCGACCACCCTGTTGGCGCGCCAGCATTTCACCACCTTCCGCGATCGCTTCCAGGGTTGGCCGGTGCGCTTGCGCAGACTGTCCAGGCTCGTGCCGGCTGCCGAGGCGGCGGAGACCCGCGAGGGACTCGCCAAGGGCGAGATCGAGATCGTCATCGGCACCCACGCAGTCCTTTCCAAACAGGTCAAATTCAACAACCTGGGCTTGGTCGTCGTCGACGAGGAACAGCACTTCGGGGTCAAGCACAAAGAGGCGCTCAAGGCTTTGCGCGCCGAGGTGCACGTGATGACGCTGACCGCGACGCCGATCCCGCGAACCCTGCAGATGGCGCTTTCCGGCCTTCGGGAAATGTCGATCATCGCCACGCCGCCGGTCGATCGGCTGGCGGTGCGCACCTATGTCACTCAGTGGGATCCGGTCTCCATCCGCGAGGCGCTGCTGCGCGAAAAGTACCGCGGGGGACAGACCTACTATGTTGCGCCGCGGATATCCGACCTGCCCGAACTGGCGAAGTTCCTGCGCGAGCAGGCGCCGGAGGTGAAGTTCGTCATCGGCCATGGCCAGCTGGCGCCGACCCAGATCGAAGATGTGATGAGCGCCTTCTACGACGGGTCGTACGACGTTCTGCTCTCGACCAGCATTGTCGAGTCCGGCCTGGATGTGCCGACGGCCAATACCCTGATCGTTCACCGGGCCGACATGTTCGGCCTCTCGCAGCTCTACCAGTTGCGCGGGCGCGTTGGGCGGGCCAAGGCGCGCGCCTACGCCTATCTGACCACCCCGTTTGGCAAGACCATCACCCTGTCGGCGGAGAAACGCCTGCAGGTGCTGCAGTCTCTGGACAGTCTGGGCGCGGGCTTTCAGCTGGCCAGTCATGACCTGGACATCCGCGGCGGCGGCAACCTGCTCGGCGAAGAGCAGTCGGGCCACATCCGGGAGATCGGGGTCGAACTCTATCAACAGATGCTCGAGGACGCGGTGAATGAACTGCGCACGGCCAGCAGCGGTCCGCAGGATCTCTCCCTGGACCGCGGCTGGTCGCCCTCGATCAATACCGGGGCGACGGTGCTGATACCGGAAGCCTATGTTCCGGACCTCAACGTCAGGCTGGCGCTCTATCGGCGACTTTCCGATGCCGAGCGGGCGGACGATCGCGAGGCCCTGGCCGCCGAGCTCATCGACCGGTTCGGTCCGCTGCCGCCGGAAGCCGACCAGCTGTTGAAGGTCGTGGCCATCAAGGGCCTGTGCCGCGAGGCGAACGTCGCCAAGATCGATGTCGGCCCCAAGGGCGCTGTCGTCAGCTTCCGCGCCGACACCTTCGCCAACCCCGACGCTCTTGTCGGCTTTGTCCAGAAGAACCCCGCCGCCTGGCGCCTGCGGCCGGATCACAAGGTGGTGGTCAAGGGCGAGTGGGATACGCCACCCCAACGCCTGGCCGCGGCCGAGCGCGTGTTGAGCGAACTGGCGCGACTGGCCAGGGCCGCCTAGAGGCTCAAGCGGTTGAGACGCCCGATGCCCCGAGACGAGCGAACACAGGCGCCGGGGCTACCCTAGCGAACGATGGGTGGGGAGGCGGCGGGACCGCCCTTTGCCGCCTGAGCCTCGGCCAACAGCCGCCGAGCGCGCAGCCACATCTCCAGTCCCTGGGTGACCATCATCCCGGCGGCCAGCAGGATCAGAGCGTCGGCCAGGGTCAGGGCCGACAATTCCCCCACTGTGCCGCCTCTCGGCAAGACGCTGCGCAGGCCCATCCGGCCAACGATCAGAACGAGAATAAACACCATGCCGAGGGGCGAGGCGCGCGACGTCAAATCGTGCGTGGCTGGGTCGACCTCGATGCGCATGAACCGGCCGCGCTGCCAGCCCAGGGCGCAACCCGCGACAAGCGCCATGGCCAGTATCGCGATATTCAAAGCCGTCGGACTTGGCGGAGCAGCCGCCAGCGCCCCCGCCATCAACGCCATGAAAATCAACGGTCGGATCCAAAGCCGTTCGATGCGCAGCTTCCTGGGCCGGCTGTTACGCAAGAGCACAATGCCAAGAGCGACGATGAGGCCGACAATCAGGCCCGCGCTCTGGGGCCCGATGGGGCCGTGGCCGGCAGGGTTCATGCTTGCTCCTTCAGCCGGCCTCGCGCCGCGAAGCCTCTGTGGCGGCGATCTCCAGGGCTCTGGCGGCGCTTTCCCCGGCGTGGACCTGCGCGGCCCCGACGTCGAAGGCCGCCACGAATGGGGCCCGATCGGCGCCGGCCTCGAAGGCCGTGCAGCCGATCACCGCCGCTATGCGCTCGCCGGCGGCGCGCGCCGCGGCCAGGGCGGTGGCCGGCAAAGCCAAGGCGAACATCTCGGCGCCCAGGCGGGCGGCCGTATCCTCGACCCGAACCAGACGGCCGATCATCGACCCGATCTGCGGGATGGCGCGATCGAGAAACCCTTCGGCGCGGGCGTGGGCGAGGGCGGGGCCGTCGCTGAGCTTCAGCACGCAGACCGAAAGCGGCCGGTTGCGCGCGCGCGACGCCTGGGCCAGGCGGATCAGGTGGGCGGCGAAGAGCTCGCGCGTAAAGAGGCCGGTAGCCGCATCCATCAGTCCCGACCCCCGCGCCTGTTCCAGGGCATGGCGAATGGCGCTCTGTCGGCGGTAGGCGCGAGCTAGCTCCAGCACCCGTTGGGCGGTCTCAACCTCGGAAGCATCCAGGCCGACGACGACCGAGATGCCTTTGTCATAGGCTTCCTGAGCGTTCACCGCGGCCCCGAGATCGAGGTGCAGGAGGGCCGGTATGTGATAGAGCCGCGTGTTGCGGCGCATGCCGGCGGCGATGGACAGCGCCTCTTGAGGCTTGTCGCCGTCCCAGAGCACGACGCCATCGAAACGCCGCTCGTGAAGGTAGTCGAAAGCCGTATAGGCGGTGAAGGCGCCGACCACCTCCGCGCCGGCAGCCGCCAGCGCGTTCGACAGGCTCAGGAACCGCGGCGCCGGCTCGCCGACCGCCAGGATGCGCATCGGTCCCGGGTCGCTCTCCGGTGGATCCAGACGCCGCCCCCGTTCAGCGAACGTCTCGCCGCGCAGGGTGAATTCCTCCTCGGCCACCGCCGTGCGCACCATTGTCTCCAGCCGCATCGCCGCCTGGGACGCGTTGACCGGCGCCGCCAGGGTGAAATCGAACCCGTGGGATTCAAGATCGGCGTGATCGCGCGCGATCGCCATCACCGGCAGGCGGCGGGGGGCGCAGGCCGCCTTCAAACGTCTGGCCAACGACAGGGCATCCTCGCCGCCTCCCGCGACGTCGACGATGGCGGCTTCGATCGGCAGGTCGGCGAGGGCCGCCATGGCCGCATAGGGGCCTCTGGCCGTCAACGTCCGCCAGCCCAGGGCGTCGAGCGCGGCGGCGAGGGGACCCGCCAGCGCGTCGTCTCGGGCGACAATGAGGATTCGCGCCTGAACGGCCAAGTCCACCCCTTCGGGCGATGCTACAAGCCGCGCCGCCGATGCGCGGCCAGCTCGAGAGTCGCCGACAGGCCCACCATAGCAGAGGCGCGAGGAGTCCAAACAGCCTCAGCGCCAACCGTCGCCAGCTGTAAAATTACACTTGCATGGCATTTGGTGTTATGCTTGACTATAACACTAACGCGTCATGGTCCTGGATCATGAAGTCCGGGCAAGCCGATCGAGATGTGATCCATGGATTCCGAGTGGAATGACAGCCAGCCGATCTATCGCCAGCTTCGCGACCGCGTCGTCGCGATGATTCTCGACGGCCTTCTCGCCGAGGGGGAAGCGCTGCCGTCGGTTCGCAATGTCGCGGCCGAGCATCGGGTCAATCCGCTGACGGTGCTGAAGAGCTACCAACAACTGGTCGACGAAGGGTTCGTCGAGAAACGGCGCGGCCTTGGCATGTTCATCAACCCCGGCGCACGCGATTTGCTGTTGCGCGCCGAACGGGGAAGATTCCTGGCCGAACGGTGGCCGGCGATCGCCGATACCATTCACCGGCTCGGGCTGAAGACCCGCGAACTGCTGGACGCCGCCGGCGGCGACGAAGCAGCGGCGATCACAGGCGAGGAGGGCTGACCTAAATGTCATGCATAGAGGCGCGCGGCCTTCGAAAAACCTTTGGTTCGACCGTCGCGCTCGACCATGTCGACCTGCGCCTCGATGAGGGCCGCATCCTCGGCCTGATCGGGCCCAATGGCGCCGGCAAGAGCACGGCGCTGAACGCCATTCTTGGGCTCACCACACACCAGGGTGAATTGAGCGTGCTGGGGCGCGATCCCTGGAAGGATCGCGATCGGCTGATGCGCGATGTCTGCTTCATTGCCGACGTCGCCGTGCTGCCGCGCTGGATGAAGGTTTCCCAGGCCATCGACTACGTCGCCGGCGTGCATCCCAGATTCAATCGCGCCAAGGCGGAGAGTTTCCTCAGCCGAACCGACATCAAACACACGAGCCGGGTGCGGCAGCTGTCCAAGGGCATGGTGACCCAACTCCATCTCGCCCTGGTGATGGCCATCGATGCGAGGCTTCTGGTCCTCGACGAGCCGACGCTGGGGTTGGACCTGCTTTACCGCAAGCAATTCTACGATTCGCTGCTCAACGATTACTTCGACCGCAGTCGCACGATCATCGTCACCACCCATCAGGTCGAAGAGATTCAGGACATCCTCACGGATCTCGCATTCATCAACCGCGGCCGGATCGTACTGGCGTGCAGCATGGAGGCGTTCGAAGCCCGCTATCTCGAGGTAATGGTGGGGCCCGAACACCTGGCCGCCGCGCGCGCTCTGGGACCCATCAACGAGCGGCAGGTATTTGGCCGCAGCATTCTGCTTTTCGATTCCGTCGATCGCAGCCAGCTCGCGCCGCTGGGTGAGGTCCGCAGTCCAGGCATCGCCGATCTGTTCGTCGCCGTCATGGGAGGGCAGGGGGCGCCGCCGCAAGGAGCCGCCGCATGACCACCCTGTCGGATGTGAGCGCGCCCGCGCCACTGGACCCGCCGAAGGCTGAGGCTGCCCCCTTGTCGCCGACCCGGCCGTTCATCTGGTCGGTGCGCCGGGAAGTGTGGGAGAACCGCTCGCTGATCATCGGCCCTTTGGTGGCGGCCGGGGTCGTGCTCCTCGGGTGTCTGCTCGGTGCGCTGCATGCGCCGCATATGAAGTTCAGCCTTTCGGGTGATGCCGCCAGGCAGGCGGTCCTCCTCATCGCGCCATACGGTTTCGCCGCGGGGGCGGTTCTGGTCACCGGCGTGATCGTCGGGGCCTTCTATTGCCTGGGCGCGCTGCACAATGAACGCCGTGACCGCAGCATCCTGTTCTGGAAATCGTTGCCGGTTTCGGATCTCACCACGGTGCTCTCCAAGGCGAGCATACCGCTGGTTGTATTGCCGGTGATCCTGTTCGCGGTCGTCGTCGCCACCCAGTTGATTCTGCTGGTGCTCGGCGCCCTGGTCGCCCTGGTAGGGGGCGCCCCTATGCCCTGGACGCGTCTGCCCCTCCTGCAGATGTGGCTGGTGCTGCTCTATGGCTTGACCGTCCTGTCGCTCTGGTACGCGCCGATCTGGGGCTGGCTGCTCCTGGTTTCGGTTTGGGCGAGGCGCGCGCCGTTCCTGTGGGCCGTTTTGCCGCCGCTGGCTCTCTGTGTGATTGAGAAGATTGCCTTCGATACCGGTCATCTCGCGACCTTACTCAATCAGCGCCTCGGAGGTCTCGACCGGGCATTCACCGCCAGGATGGGGACCGATTCGCCTCAGGATTTTCTGCCACGGATGGATGCGGCGAGATTCTTCGGTACGCCCGATGTGTGGATTGGCCTGGTCGTCGCCGCGGTGTTCCTGGCCGGCGCGGTCTGGCTTCGCCGTCGCCGCGAGCCGATCTGAGCGGTCAACGGTGTCGTGGGGAGCGATCCAGGGTGGGGTGTGAAATCTTCGCCCGCGGCGTGACCGCGTAGAGAAAACGCCCATAGCCGACTGTCGGGTCAGGTAGTCGCGCGCCGTGTCGGCCATCGGCGACCTTTCTGTTTTGACGCGGAGCGTGGGGGTTGCGTGACCGTGGGGCAAGGGCGATCTGGTCGGCGAAAAGGAAATCGCACATGGGCCAGGGGCCGTTATCAGGGCTGAAGATTCTCGAATTCGCCGGCATTGGGCCAGGGCCGTTCTGCGGCATGCTGCTCTCTGACCTTGGCGCCGACGTTGTGCGGATCGACCGCAAGGGCGGCGCCTCGCGGGGAAAGACCGACATCACCGCCCGTGGCCGCCGTTCCGTGGCCATGGACCTGAAATCCCCGGCCGCGATCGAGGCCTGCCTGCGGCTGATGACGGCCGCGGACGCCGTGTTCGAGGGCTTTCGCCCAGGGGTCATGGAGCGGCTGGGCCTGGGTCCGGATGTCGCTCTGGCGCGCAATCCAAAACTGGTCTTCGGGCGGATGACCGGCTGGGGCCAGACCGGCCCGTTCGCCAAGGCGGCCGGCCACGACATGAACTACATAGCCATCAGCGGCGCCCTACACGCCATCGGCACGGCCGACAAGCCGATCCCGCCGCTCAATCTGGTCGGGGACTTTGGCGGCGGCGCGCTCTATCTGGCTTTCGGGCTCCTGGCCGGTGTGATCCACGCCAGGGCGACCGGCGAGGGTCAGGTCATCGACTGCGCGATGAGCGATGGCGCGGCGTCGCTGATGGCCATGTTCTACGGCTTCAAGGCCTCGGGGATGTGGAGCGAAAGCCGCCGCTCGAACCTCCTGGACGGAGGCGCGCACTTCTATGACACCTATCGTTGCAGCGACGGCGGATGGATCTCCATCGCTTCCATCGAACCGCAGTTCTACGCGCTGCTCCTGGAAAAGACCGGAGCGACCGACCCCGACTTCAAGCGCCAGATGGACCGCGGCCAATGGCCCGCGCTGCGCGAACGGCTGGCGGCGATCATCGCCACCCGTACGCGCGATCAATGGTGCGCCATCCTCGACGCCACCGACGTGTGCTTCGCGCCGGTGCTCAGCCTTGAGGAGGCGCCGCGCCACCCCCACAACGTCGCCCGCGCCACCTTTGTCGAAATCGACGGTGTCGTGCAGCCCGCGCCCGCGCCGCGCTTTTCCGCCACGCCGGGGAAGGTCGCCGCGCCGCCGCCGGCCGTCGGGGCCGATAACGTCGCGGCGCTTGGCGCATGGGGATTTTCGCAATACGACGTCGACGCTCTCGCGGCGGCTGGGGCGCTCTAACGCGTTCAGCCTGGGTTCAGGCGAGGGGCGGCACTATCGCGGGCGTCGATCGGCCGCCGTGCTCTCCCGTCCCTCGTGTCGGCGACCGGTCGATCAGGACGAGGTCAAATCATCCTGGCGGCGCGTCGTTCCCAAGGCGGCGCGCCGCACCTCTTTGCCGAGCCGGCTTTTCGATCAGGAAGGCGACGCTCGCCGCGCCCTCTTCGATCGTCACGACATTGAAGCCGCCCTGGGCGCAGAAATGCGGCACGTCGATTCCGGCGAGCGGGTCATCGGCCAACAGCCGGACCCGGCTGCCCGCGGGTGACTTCGCCATCGCCCGCGCCAACTTCAGGGTTGGAACCGGGCAGCGGTGGCCGCGAGCGTCGATGAGGATCTCCGGCGGCGCGTTCATCCGCGGTTCTTCCGCGCCAATTCGCCGCCGGTCAACAGACGGCGGCATGTCCGGGAAGAGCTGGCCCCCCCGCGAACTACGACTGCGGCGCGGAGTCCGACGGGCTGGGCGAGGCCGGCGGCGCGATGACCGGCGCGGTTGCGGCCGGCGGAAGGGCGACGGCCGGAGCGGGGGCGGCCATTGCCGAAACCGGCGGGTTGGCGGGCGCCGACGCAGACGGCGTGGCCGGTGTCGAATCGATCGGCGCAGAGGCGCTGACGTCGGCGGCGTTGTCCGCGGCGCTCGGCGACGCGATCGCCGCCCGAGATGCGGGCGAAGCGCGACGGGCGACGCGCGCCGGACGGTTCATCGCCAGACGTTGCGGGGCGGCCCTGGCCGCCGCCACTGGCGCGTTCGGCGCGACCGGCATCATGGCGACGGCTGGCGCAACCGGTGTGACGGAGGTCGGAATCACTGCGAGCGGCGCCGGAGCGGCGGCCGCGACGACGTTGGCCGGCGGCGCGACGGGCGTGTTGCGCGTCAGGACGATCGCGGCCCCGGCGGCCGCCACGGCCAGCACGCCCAGCGGCACGGCGATCATCCAGCCAGCCGGACGGCGGCTCTGAAGGCCACGCATCAAGGCGGGATTGGCGACGATCATCGGCGTTTCCGATGCAACGGCGGCATCCCGAGGCTCAGCTTCGCTAAAGACCGTGGCGGTCATGTCTTATTCTCCCTGGGTCTGATCGAACGTCACCTAGGGTCAGGACCCATTAAAGGGATTCCCAAGGGCATGGTGGTCTGATTCACTGGCGGCGTCAGGGGAGGCGCTGCATGAGTGATTTGATTTGGCTGTCGCAGGCGCAGATGCGCCGGATCGAGCCGTATTTCCCGTTGT
>DATCCB010000065.1:0-121831 GCA_036511515.1 Caulobacteraceae bacterium
AAGCCGGTCAAAGTCGCCATCGTCGCCGTCATGAGACGACTGATCGAAGCGGCCAACCTGATCCTTGCCAGAGGACAGCCATGGACAAGATACCCAGCCGCCTAACATGGTTGCTTCCCCGCTGCGCGGGGCAGGAGTTTACCAAATTCCTCCCCTGCAAGCGCAGCGCCGCGGGGGAGGGGGACCGCGACGGCGCAGCCGGCGTGGTGGAGGGGGCGCAAGGCGGCGCTCAACCTTATCCCAATCCGTGCTCAGTTTATCTCGGTCTTCTTCGGCGGCTCGGGCGGCAGGGGGGCGACCTTGACGCCGTCCGCGACCAGCGCCTTGACCTCGGCCGGGGACGCTTCGCCATAGATGTCCCTTTCCTCGGCCGCGCCCTCATGGATGGAGCGCGCCTCGGCGGCGAAACGCTCGCCGACATAGTCGAAGTTTTCGACGACGTGCCGGCGCACGCGGCCCATGGCTTCCCGCATCATCGCCCGCATCGCCACCGGCGCCTGGGCATCGCTCTTACTGGCCCCAACCACGGCGGGCGCCATGATCTGTTTTTTCACCGCGTCCGATGCGCAGACCGGGCAGGCAAGAAGCCCACGCGCGGCCTGATCGTCGAAGTCGCCGGACGCGCCGAACCAGCCCTCGAAATCGTGGCCATTGGCGCAGGCCAGGGCGTAGCGGATCATGGGCCGACGAAAGCCCGCGCCGCGCCCAGCGCCGGAATGGCGTGGCGCGCCTTGCCGACCAGGCTGAGGTCAAGCTCGGCGACGATCGCGCAAGGCTCGTCGCCCTCGGCACGGGCGATGACCTCGCCCCAGGGCGAGACCGCCATGCTGTGGCCCCAGGTCGCCCGGCCGTCCTCATGCACGCCGCCCTGAGCCGGCGCCAGGACGAACGATCCGGTCTCGATAGCCCTGGCCCGCAGGAGGATTTCCCAGTGGGCCTGGCCCGTCGGCCGGGTGAACGCCGATGGCACGGTGAGAACCTCCGCACCGGCGCCGGCCAGGGCGCGATAGAGGGTTGGAAAACGCAGGTCATAGCAGACCGTCATGCCGAGCACCGCGCCCGCCGCGCTGGCGATAACCGCCCGCTCGCCCGCCTCATAGGTTGCCGATTCGCGATGTTTTTCTCCGGTCGGCAGATCGACATCGAACATATGCAGCTTGTCGTAGCTGGCGACTATCTTGCCTTGCGGATTGACCAGCAGCGAACGGTTCGCGGCCTTGCCATCCTCGCGCCTGACCAGCGCCGAGCCGATCAGCAACCAGACCGACAGCTCGGCGGCCAGGGCCCTGAGGCCCACGACCGCGGGATCGTCCTCGACCAAGGCCAGCACCGACATCAGCCGGGCACGATCACGCTCGAGCAGATTGGTTCCCTCCGGCGTGACGATCAGCTTTGCGCCAGCGGCCGCGGCCTGACGAATCAAAGGCCCGGCGTGACGCAAAGCAGCGTCCTGGCTGGCGGGCGTGCGCAGCTGAACCAGGCCGACCTTAGGCATCAGGCGCTAAGCACCAAATCGAGTTTTCCCGCGCGGTCCAGCTCCATCAGCTCATCGCAACCGCCGATGAGCCGGTCGCCGACGAAAATCTGCGGGAACGTCGATGAGCCCGATCGCTCGATCATTTCCTGGCGCAGCGCTGGACTGAATCCCGCTTCGATCTCGGTGAAATCGACGCCCTTTCCGCTCAGAAGCGCCAGCGCCCGCCCGCAGTAGCCGCAGAACGGACGGGTGTAGATGGTGACCTTGGCCATGGCGGGCAGCGCGAATCCCTAGGGCGGTGAAGCCAGACCGTTATATAGGACGCGCGGCCAGCTGTTTCACGCGCGCGATGACCACCAGGTCGACGTGCGCGGCGCCCGCCGCCTTGAGCGCCCTGGCGCATCCCTCCGCCGTGGCCCCGGTGGTCAGGACGTCATCGACCAGCAGCAGCCTTGCGCCGGCCAGGCGCCTGCGCCAGCGTTCGGCGGCGACGAAAGCGCCGGCGATGTTGCGCCTGCGCCCAGCGCCCGACTTGCCGCCCTGGCTTTGCGTCGGTCGTCGGCGGACCAGCGCGTCGGGGAAATAGGCCAGTCCGCAAAGCGCCGCCAGCGGGCGGGCAATCTCCGCGGCCTGATTGTAGCGGCGGGCGAGAAGGCGCCAGCGATGCAGCGGCACCGGCACGACCGCGTCGCCCTCCGCGACCAGATCGGCGCCGGCGCGGGCCAACCAGCGGGCGAAGAGACCGGAAAGATCGGTGCGGTCGGCATGTTTCAGCTTGAGGATCAGATTCCGCGAGTGCTCGTCGTAGAGGCAGGCGGCCCTGGCGCGGTCGAACGCGGGCCGATGGGCCGCGCAGGCAGCACAGCGCACGCCTTGGCCCATGTCATAGTCGAACGGCGCGCCGCAGCCATCGCACACCGGCGCTTCGATAAAGGTGATCCTGCGCCAGGTTTCGTGAGTAAGACCGCTCCATTGGACCGATCCATGCGCTGCGGCGCCGTCATCAAGCGCGCGCGGCGGCAGGACCAGATCGATCAGGCCGCCGGCGGCGCGGCGCAATCCAAAGTCCCCCATCAAGGCCCATGCCTTCCCACCGCGCCCCTCACTTTGCTGGCGATTTTTGCACGGTTGCGCGGCTTGCAGTAGCTAGGGCTGGAGAAAATGTCCGGCCCTCCCCGCATTTTTGACCGACGGGTGCATCGGCTGCGCCGGGAAAGGGCGGCGCCGAGCACGCGCGCCGCCGACTTCCTGCATCGCCGGGTGAGCCACGACATCGTCGAGCGCCTCGAAAGCGTCAACCGACAGTTCCCGGTGGCCGTCGATATCGGCGCCGGCCACGGCGCCTTCGCCGAGGCGCTGGCGACAAGCGAGGCGGCATCGAAGATCGGCGTGCTGATCGAGGCGGACCTGTCGGCCAGGATGCTGTCCGGCCGCCTGGGGCCCCGCGTGGTCGCCGACGAAGAGCGCCCGCCGTTCGCCGCGGGCGCCGTTGACCTGGCGGTCTCGGGGCTGGTCCTGCACTGGGTCAACGACCTGGTCGGCGCGCTGATCCAGATCCGCCGGGCGATGAGGGCCGATGGACTGTTCATCGGCGCCCTTCTCGGCGGCGCGACGCTGACCGAACTTCGCCAGGCGCTCCTGGAAGCCGAGGCCGAGTTGTGCGGCGGCGCGGGCCCTCGCGTCTCGCCATTCACCGACGCCTTCGGCGCGGCCGGCCTGCTGCAGCGCGCCGGCTTCGCCCTGCCGGTGGTCGACACCGATCGCCTGACCGTGCGCTATAGCCACCCACTCGAGTTGATCGCCGATCTTCGCGCCATGGGTGAAACCAGCGCCCTGGTCGATCGGCCGCAAAGGCGCCTGAGCGCGCGGGTGCTGGCCCGCGCCTGTGAAATCTACGTCGCCAGATACACAGAGGCCGACGCGCGGGTCGTCGCCACCTTCGAGATCATCACCTTGACGGGCTGGGCGCCGCATCCCGACCAGCCCAAGCCGCTGAAACCGGGGTCGGCCAAGGCGCGCCTGGCTGACGCGTTGCGCGGCGGGGTTTAGAGGCAGGCTTGGCTCAGGCCGCCGGCATCGCGCTGCTGATATGATTGAACATCGTCACTGCGGTGCCGGCGACAAGGCTCACCGCGCTGACGATGGCCAGGAAAATCATGATGACGATGATGCCATATTCGATGGCGGTCGCGCCCTGCTCACAACGCAGGAACGCTCTTAGAGAAAATCGCGCAGCCATGCGATCAGCGGCCGGTCTGCCGGCGGCATCGGATAGTCCGCAAGTGCGTCTGGCCTGACCCATGCGAGCGCCTCGTGTTCCCTGGCCGTCGCGAAGCCTTCCCAGCGCCGGCACAGGTAGAGTGGCATAAGCAAGTGAAACGAATCGTAACCGTGACTGGTAAATACGAACGGGGCCAGGCAGGCGTGGGTGACAACGATGCCTAATTCCTCGGAAAGTTCGCGGATCAGACAGGCCTCCGGCGTTTCATTGTCCTCAACCTTACCGCCTGGAAACTCCCACATCCCTGCCAGATGTTTACCCTGCGGACGCTTGGCGATCAGCACACGGCCATCGATGTCGACCAGGGCGCAGGCTGCGACCAGAAGGATATTCGCCATCGTCGGTCCTGAAAAAAACCATCGGGAAGCTGTGGCAAATACAGCGCGGCCGCCCGATCGAAAAGGCGCGTGGGTTGACTTTGGAGCGTGCAGCGCCGATGTGCCGTCCACGCTCCAAGCTTATCGGAGTGTTGTTGGCGCTCCAGCCGCGTGAGGGACGTTAAGTTTCGCGTCTCAGCCTGTCGAGCGCCCATAGGCTAACCGCCCGATCGCCCGGCCACGCGGGGCGCTCCCATTGAAATCGATCGCCAAGGCGGCGCCCGCGTCAGACGCAGGGCCCCGCCCGATCGCACGTGAAAGACTAAATCCATTGACTCACTTTGACGACCTCGGCCTCGCCAAGCCCCTGCTCAAGGCGCTGGCCGACAAGGGCTACACGCAGCCGACCCCCATCCAGGTCCAGGCTATCCCCCCCGTTCTCGCCGGCCGCGACCTTCTGGGCATCGCCCAGACGGGCACCGGCAAGACCGCCGCCTTCGCCCTGCCGATCCTCCACCGCCTGGCCGCTGACCGCCGGCCGGCGCCGCGGCGCGGTTGCCGGGTGCTGGTGCTGACCCCGACCCGGGAACTCGCCAGCCAGATCGCCGACAGTTTCCGCGCCTATGGCCGCCACCTGGGCTTTACCGTCGCGGTGGTTTTCGGCGGTGTGAAATACGGCGCCCAGGTGCGCGCCCTGGCCGCCGGCGTCGACATACTGGTCGCCACGCCCGGGCGCCTGATCGACCACATCAACCAAAAGGTCGCGGTCCTCTCCGGCGTCGAGACCTTCGTGCTCGACGAGGCCGATCAGATGCTCGACCTCGGCTTCCTGCCGCCCATCCGCCGCATTGTTTCCACGCTGCCGGCCAAGCGGCAGAACCTGTTCTTCTCGGCCACCATGCCAGGGGAGATCGGCAAGCTGGCCGGCGACCTGCTGGTCGATCCGGCCCGGGTCTCGGTGACCCCGTCGGCGACCACCGTCGCGAGCGTCGACCAGAAGCTGCTGTTCATCGAGGCCGAGCGCAAACGCCAGCTTTTGGCCGAACTCTTCGAAGAGCCGTCGATGGCCCGCGCCCTGATCTTCACCCGCACCAAGCGCGGCGCCGACCGGGTGGCCAAGTATCTGGAGGGCGCCGGCATCCACGCCGACTCCATCCACGGCGACAAATCGCAGGGACAACGCGAGCGCGCCTTGGCCGCCTTCAAGGCCGGCTCCGTGCGCGCGCTGGTGGCCACCGACATCGCCGCGCGCGGCATCGACGTCGATGCGGTGACCCACGTGGTCAATTACGAGCTGCCGAACGTGCCCGAAGCCTACGTCCACCGCATCGGCCGCACGGCCAGAGCCGGGGCGACCGGCATCGCCATCAGCCTGTGCAGCGATGAAGAGCGGTCCCTGCTGCGCGACATCCAGAAGCTGACCCGCCAGACCATCCCGGCCTTCGATCGGCGCAACGACCGCTCGCTGGGGGCCCTGGCCGCGGTTGAGCAGAAGACCAACCCGGAGCGAGCGGCCCACAAGCCCGTCTCAAGCGGCCGCAACGGCGCCCATCCGCGTGGGCGTGGGCGTGGCGGACGGGGACCGGGCGGACAGCAACGCCCCCAGGGGCAGGGCGGCGGCTATCGCGGCGCCGGAACGCCGAACGCGGACCAGGCCCGCATCGCCGCCCGCTGGAACCCCGCCGACTGACGCGACGCGCGCGCGATCGACGCGGCCTGCGCCGTTCGACCTGATCGTGAGACCGGTCTCGGCTTGGACCAAGTCTTTTGACACCAAGCACACCAAGGGACACGAAGAGCACAAAGGGAAGCAGTTGCGCTTCGCGCGTAGCGCGGAATTATCTCTTCCTTCTTCGTGCGCTTGGTGTCCCTTCGTGATCTTCGTGTTGAAAAGCCGCCTTTGCCCCTGACGACGAACGCGGGCGGGTTTGACATCGCTTCAGAATTTCAGCCATGGTTCGCGTGGGAGCCGAAGGAGCGACACGCATGTGCGGGGATAACTGCTGAGCAGCGGCCAAGCCGCATCGCCCGGCGCCTGACGGCGCCCTCCCCTCACCTCTGAACTCCCCTTCTGGAATTTCACCATGGCGTTTCTCGCCAACAGCGCGGTCAACCGCGTCAATATCCATTACGGCGTCATGGCCGCGGCCCAGAGCGGCGGCGGCGTGTTCTTCCTGGTCTTCCTGCTGCGCGCCGGCCTTTCCATCCCCGCCGACCTGGCCAGCATGGCGGCCATCCAGGCGGCGCGCTTCGTGCTGCGCCCCGCCATTCTGCCACTGACGCGGCGGTTTGGCGTCAAGCCGGTGCTGATTGCCGGGACCGTGTTCCTGGCCCTGCAGTATCAGGTGCTGGCGATGGTCAACGGCGTCGGCGCGGTGCTGGCGGCCCTGTGCCTGGTCTCGGCGATCGGCGATGTGCTCTATTGGCCGGCCTACAACGCCTATTTCGCCGCCATCGGCGATGCCGAGCATCGCGGCCATCAGCTGGGCGCGCGCGAGGCCCTGGTTTCGGTCGTCGGCATCGGCGCGCCGCTGATCGGCGCCTGGGCGCTGGTCACACTGGGTCCCGGACCGATGTTCGCCGCGGTGGGCGTTGTCCAGGCCCTCGCCGCACTGCCGCTGATCGGCGCGCCCAATGTATCGGTGAAGCCCATCGCACCGGGGGCCTTCCGCGCCGCGCGGCTGGGCCTGGTGCTGGCGGTCGGCGACGGCTGGTTCGATGCCTGTTTCTTCTTCGTCTGGCAGATCGCCCTCTTCGTATCCCTGGGCCGGAGCCTGGCGGCCTATGGCGGGGCCATGGCGCTGGCCGCCCTGGTCGGCGCCGCCGCCGGCCTGTTGCTCGGGCGCCACATCGACGCCGGCCATGGCCGCCGCGCCCTGATCATCGCCTGTGGCGTGGCCGCCGCCGTGGTGCTGATGCGCGCGATCAGCATCGGCTCGCCCTGGCTGGCGGTGACCGCCAACGCCCTTGGCGCGCTGGTCGGCTCGCTGCTGATCCCGACCCTGGCCACCGCCGGCTACAACCTCGCCAAGGCCGCCCCCTGCCCGATGCGCTTCCACATCGCCACCGAAGCCGGCTGGGACATCGGCTGCTCCACCGCCTGCCTGACCGCCGCGGGGCTATCGGCGGCGGGGGCTCCGCTGTCGGCGGCGATCCTGCTGGCGCTCCCTGGCCTCGCCGTCGCGGCGATGGCGGCGCGGCGGTATTATGGGCGAGCGCCGATGATGGAAAATCCCGTTCCGGCGCGGTAATCCTAGGATCGGATTCGAACCTGGGAGTCGCCATGGCCAAACGTCCGACAAAAGAGACGGCGGAACGCGTCGAGGGCGAGAGTCTGCTCAATCGCCAGGTGATCGAAGCCATGCTTTCCCAGCTCGGATCCACGCGCAACAGCCGCGCCGTGGATGAAGCGCAGGAGATCATGTTCGACGCCTGGGAGTGCGATAATCCAAAACGCCGAGTGGCGTTGGCGCGCAAGGCCCTGACCGTTTCTCCACACTGCGCCGACGCCTTCGTCATGCTGGCAGGCGAGACGGCGCGGACGCCTGAGGACGCCGCCGAAATCTACGCCAAGGGCGTGGCCGCCGGCGAGAAGGCGCTCGGCAAGGCCGCCTTCAAGGAAGATGTCGGCATGTTCTGGGGCCTGATCGAAACCCGTCCCTATATGCGCGCGCGCCATGGCTTGGCCATCGCGCAGTGGGAAGCTGGCCGCCGCGAGAACGCCGTTGAGGGCGCGCTGGAAATGCTGCGCCTCAATCCCAATGACAACCAGGGCATCCGCTATGTGCTCCTCAATTGGCTGCTCCAGCTGGGCCGCGACGCTGACGCGGCGGCGCTGATGAAACGCTACAAGAACGACGGCGGCACCGAATGGCTGTGGAGCGCCGCCCTGGCCGCGTTCCGAGTCAAAGGCGATTGCGCCGCCTCACGCGCCGCCCTGACCCGCGCCATCGGCGCCAACGGCCACGTCGGCGCCTTTCTGACCGGGCGTAAGAAGCTTCCTCGGAGACTGGCCGATTTCGTCGCCGTGAGGAGCGCCGATGAGGCGGTCGCTTACGTGACCGAGGCCGCGGCGACCTGGGCCGCGACAACCGGCGCGCGCGAGTGGGTCATCGACCAGCTGCCGCCACCGGCGACGCCGCGCCGCCGGGTGGCTAGGAAGGCGCAGAGATAAGGGCCCACGTTGGGTCTGGAACGACACCGGCGCTAACCTCGCTGTCAGACAGTGTTGAGAACAGCGTCACCGAACTTTGATTCCGGCCCTGGCCACCGCCGGCTACAACCTCGCCAAGGCCGCCCCCCTGCCCGATGCGCTTCTACATCGCCACCGAAGCCGGCTGGGACATCGGCTGCTCCACGGCCTGTCTGACTGCGGCCGGGCTATCGGCGGCGGGCGTTCCGCTATCGGCGGCAATCCTGCTGGCGCTCCCCGGCCTCGCGGTCGCGGCGATGGCGGCGCGGCGGTATTACGCGCGGGGTACTGAAAAGCGCCTTCACGCCAACCCTAGAACAATATAAGAACATTCAACCCTGGGCTTTCCGCGCTGAGTGGGCGAGCCCATGCTCACGGAATGATTCGGCGCCCTTTGTCGCGATGAGGAGACTCTACCCTTGAAGGTCGCGGGCCTGTTCGCCGGCATCGGAGGCCTGGAGGTCGGCCTGGCGGCGTCGGGCCACGCCGCGGAGTTGTTCTGCGAAATCTCGCCGCCGGCGCGGGCGGTGCTGGCGGCGCGCTTCCCGGACGTTCCCTGCGAGGGTGATGTGCGCACGCTTCGCACGCTGCCCTGCGACATCGAGTTGATCGTGGCGGGCTTTCCCTGCCAGGATCTCAGTCAGGCAGGCATGACGGCGGGGATCGGCGGCCGACGGTCGGGCCTGGTCGACCAGATTTTCCGTCTGCTCGATGCGCGGGCCGTTCCCTGGGTGGTGCTCGAGAACGTCTCCTTCATGCTTCGCCTGGATGGCGGCAGGGCTCTGGCGACGCTGGTGGAAGCCTTCGAGGCGCGCGGTTACCGCTGGGCCTATCGGGTGGTCAATTCCCTGGCCTTTTTACCGCAACGCCGCGAACGGGTGCTGTTTGTCGCCACCACGACCGACACCGATCCGGCCGACGTGATCCTCGTCGATGAAGTTCAGCCGCCGCGCATCGACACCGCGCTCGATAGGCAAGCCCACGGCTTCTACTGGACCGAGGGGATTCGCGGCCTGGGCTGGGCGCCCGACGCCATCCCGACGCTCAAAAACGGCTCGACGATCGGGATTCCCTCACCGCCGGCGATCTTGTTGCCCAGCGGGGCGGTCGTCACGCCGGACATCCGGGACGCCGAGCGCCTGCAGGGTTTCGACGCCGACTGGACCCTCCCCGCCGAGCAGGGGGCGCGGCCATCGAGCCGATGGACGCTGGTGGGTAATGCCGTCTCCACGCCGGTGGCCGCTTGGCTCGGAGAGAAGCTGAAGAGACCCGGAACCTACGAGAAAGGCCGGGACCGCCGGCTCGATACCAGCGGCCGATGGCCGCCGGCGGCGCGGTATGACGGCGCGATGCGCAGGGGGGCGGAGATCGGGGCGTTCCCGGCTTGGCGCGAGCGCTTTCCACTGGATGCCTTCCTCACCTTCCCCGGCAAACCCCTTTCCGCCCGCGCCACAAGGGGATTCTTGGCGCGCACGGAACGAGGTTCGCTGCGCTTCGCGCCCGGCTTCAAGGATCGGCTACGGGCGCACCTGCGCGACATGGAAGACGTTGCACCGGCGACGAACTTCGCGCTCATTGCGGCGGAGTGAAGCGACCGCTCCCCACCTCACCTGCCAGAAGCGCCCTCATGGGCCGGGTCCGACAGGCGCAGACCGCCGCCGAACTAGAAATTGCCCGGACGCTCCGCGCCCAGGGCGCTGCCTACCGCAAGAACGTCAAGGGCCTTGCCGGCTCTCCCGACTTCGCCAACCGAGAGCGCCGTTGGGCGGTGTTCGTCAACGGTTGCTTCTGGCACCAGCACACCGGCTGTCCGCGCGCGACAGTGCCCAAGGCCAACAACGCCTTCTGGCTCGAGAAATTCACCGCCAATCGGGCCCGCGACGCCAGGGCTGTGCGCGTCCTTCGCCGGTCGGGCTTTCGCGTCGCCATCGTCTGGGAATGCCAAGTCGGGGCGGCGGGCGCGAAACTGCGCCGGCTCCTCGAAGCTGCCTCGACCCCAGCTAGAGATCCTTGAACCGAGTCGCCCAGATGTGCGCGAGGCGGTCGATCATCGAAGCGTAGTGATGGACATCCCCCGGCTGCGGCGCGGGCGGCCATGTCACCAGTCGCAACGGGCCGCCGTCGTTGGGCATGTCTATGACCACGATCCCCAGGGCGTCATAGCCGGTCTCGCCCGGCTTCGCCCGCCTCGGCAACTGGCGGACCTTGTCGATGGCCAACAGAGCATCGCGCGGCTGCGCGTGGCGGGTCCAGCGAAGTTTCGCGCGCGGCCCGCCGCGGTTGAGATCGGGGCTGAGATAGTTCTCGGCCATGTTGATCATGGCGAAGCCGGCCGCGATAGCCTGGTCAGTCGCCCCATGGACCGTGAGCTGTGAAGAGTTGAGCTCATCGTAGAGTCGAGGGAGCGCGCGCTGATGAGCCGTCATGCAGGCCTTGGCCTCCAGGGCCGCCAGAACCGATCCGACCGGGGCACGCGTCAGGACAGGCAGAGCCGCCAGCTCGGCGTTTTCCTCGTCCGTCAACGCGATCCCGTACTCCGCAGCCATGGAAGCCAGAGTCTGTTTCGAGGGTTTCCCCGCTGCGCTCGAGGCCGAACACAGGACCAGGTCGAGGTTCTTCTTCCGGTCGTGGACGAAATCGCGCATCTCGTGATTGATGCCGAAATGGACAGCGCCGGCCGCCACCTGCCGTCGCAGCAGCGGCGTCGCGCGCAGCAGATCGAAGACGATCCCCCAGCACGCCACCTTCGAGTGATGGTCGCTGCGCGAGTGATACTGCCATCGCCTTCCCTGCCGGTCCTGGCGGCTGACCTTGGCCAGAGTGCGCACCAATATGTCGGGGCCGTGCATGCCTGCCTGATCGCAGGTTGGGGGCGCGGGGGCAACGGCGATCGCCTTACGCGGACCGACCCGGCTCCCAAACTAGGTTCGCGGCGTCGAGCTGCCGACCGGCTTCGTGCGAATGCCCACCGACACGAAGCCCCCCTCCTTGCGCCCACTGCCCAGCGCCTCTAAACCCGCCGCTTAGCCTTCATCCCCGACCGTAACCGCGCGAGCCCCTGCCCGCGCGGCCACCCGCGCGCGTGAGCAACGATGCCCAAACGGACCGACATCGCCTCGATCCTGATCATCGGCGCGGGGCCGATCGTCATCGGGCAGGCGTGCGAGTTCGACTATTCGGGGGTGCAGGCGTGCAAGGCGCTACGGGCCGAGGGCTATCGGATCGTGCTGGTCAATTCCAACCCGGCGACGATCATGACCGATCCGGACGTCGCCGACGCCACCTACATCGAGCCGATCACCCCGGAGATGGTCGAAAAGATCATTGAGAAGGAGCGTCCCGACGCGCTGCTGCCGACCATGGGCGGGCAGACGGCGCTGAATGTCGCCCTGGCGCTGGAGCGGGCGGGGGTGCTGGAGCGGTATGGCGTCGAGATGATCGGCGCGCGGGCCGAGGTCATCGACAAGGCCGAGGACCGGGGCAAGTTCTGCCGGGCGATGGACGCCATCGGCCTGGAAAGTCCCAAGAGCCAGGCGGCGCATTCGCTGGACGAGGCGCTGGAAGCGCAGCCGATGGTCGGTCTGCCCGCGATCATCCGACCCTCGTTCACGCTGGCCGGGACCGGCGGCGGCATCGCCTACAACCTCGAGGAGTTCCGCGACATCGTCGAGCGTGGGCTGGAGCTTTCGCCAACCTATGAGGTGCTGATCGAGGAAAGCGTCCTTGGCTGGAAGGAATATGAGATGGAGGTGGTCCGCGACGTGGCGGACAACTGCATCATCGTCTGCTCGATCGAGAATCTCGATCCCATGGGGGTGCACACCGGCGATTCGATCACCGTCGCGCCGGCCCTGACCCTGACCGACAAGGAATACCAGCGCATGCGCGCCGCCTCGATCGCGGTGCTGCGCGAGATCGGGGTCGAGACGGGCGGCTCCAACGTGCAGTTCGCGATCAATCCGGCCGATGGACGGATGGTGGTCATCGAGATGAACCCGCGCGTTTCGCGCTCATCGGCCCTGGCTTCAAAGGCGACGGGCTTTCCGATCGCCAAGGTCGCCGCGCGGCTGGCGGTGGGCTACACCCTCGACGAGCTGATGAACGACATCACCGGCGCGACTCCGGCGTCGTTCGAGCCGACCATCGACTATGTGGTCACCAAGATCCCGCGCTTCGCTTTCGAGAAATACCCCGGCGCGGAGGCGACGCTCAGTACACAGATGAAATCAGTTGGCGAGGTGATGGCCATCGGCCGCACCTTCGCCGAAAGCCTGCAGAAGGCTTTGCGCGGCCTGGAAACCGGCCTGGCGGGGCTGGACGAGATCGCCATCGAGGGAGCGGATGACCCCGAGACCGGCGAGGCGGCGATCGTGCGGGCGCTGGGCTCGCCGACGCCGGATCGGCTGCGGGTGATCGCCCAGGCGTTTCGCCATGGCCTCGGCGTCGAGGCGGTGGGCGCCGCCTGCGCCTACGATCCATGGTTCCTGCGCCAGATAGAGGCCCTGGTCGGCGAGGAGGCGCGGGTGCGCGAAAGCGGCCTGCCGCGGGACGCCGCCGCCATGACGCGACTGAAGGCCATGGGCTTTTCCGACGCGCGGCTGGCCCAGCTCAGCGGAGGCGGCGAGAGCGAGGTGCGTTCGGCGCGTCACGCGCTTGGCGTGAGACCGGTCTACAAGCGCATCGACAGCTGCGCGGCCGAGTTCGCGGCCCTGACGCCCTATCTCTATTCGACCTATGAGACTGGCGTGCTCGGCGGCGCGGCGCAGTGCGAGGCCGAACCATCGGACGCGCGCAAGGCCATCATCCTCGGCGGTGGGCCTAATCGCATCGGCCAGGGGATCGAATTCGACTATTGCTGCTGCCACGCAGCGTTCGGGCTGGACGAGATCGGCATCGAGTCGATCATGGTCAACTGCAACCCCGAGACGGTGTCCACCGACCCTGACACCTCCGATCGGCTCTATTTCGAGCCACTGACGGCCGAGGACGTGCTGGAGCTGATCGCCGTCGAGGCGTCTCGCGGCGAACTTCTGGGCGTGATCGTCCAGTTCGGCGGCCAGACGCCGCTGAAGTTGGCCCACGCCCTGGAGGCGGCCGGGGTGCCCATTTTGGGTACCAGTCCGGACGCCATCGACCTGGCCGAGGATCGCGAGCGCTTCTCCGGGCTGCTGGACCGCCTGGCGATCGCCCAGCCGGTCGGCGGGGTGGCGCGTTCCCAGGCCGAGGCCGTGGCCGTCGGCGAGCGGGTCGGCTTTCCGGCGGTTATCCGGCCCTCCTATGTGCTGGGCGGGCGGGGGATGCAGATCGTTTACGATCAGGCGGGTCTTGTCCGCTACATCCGCGACGCAGTCCGGGTATCGGGCGATGCGCCGGTGCTGATCGACCAGTACCTGTCGCGCGCCACCGAGGTCGACATCGATGCGTTGTGCGATGGAACCGAAGTGTTCGTCGCCGGCGTGCTCGAGCACATCGAGGAGGCCGGGGTCCATTCTGGAGACAGCGCCTGCTCCATGCCGCCATTTTCCCTGCGCCCCGGGACCATCGAGGAACTCAAACGCCAGACGCGAGAGATGGCGCTGGCCCTGAACGTTCGTGGACTGATGAACGTCCAGTTCGCCATCGAGGAGCCGCTCGGCGCCACACCGCGCATCTTTGTGCTCGAGGTCAATCCGCGCGCCAGCCGCACCGTGCCGTTCGTGGCCAAGACCATCGGCGCGCCGATCGCCGCCATCGCCGCGCGGGTGATGGCTGGCGAGAGCCTCGCCAGCTTCAACCTGACCGATGCGCCGTTCGACCATGTCGCGGTCAAGGAGGCGGTGTTTCCCTTCGCGCGCTTTGTCGGTGTCGACACCGTGCTCGGCCCCGAGATGCGCTCGACCGGCGAGGTGATGGGGCTCGACTGGCGACGGCCGGGCGAGGCCTTCGCGCCAGCCTTCGCCCGCGCCTTCGCCAAGAGCCAGATGGGCGGCGGCACGGTGCTGCCGGCGACGGGCGGGGTGTTTGTTTCGGTCAAGGACGCCGACAAGGCCTGGATCACCGAACCGGTTCGCCTGCTGGCGGCGCGGGGTTTCCACATCCTGGCCACGGGGGGCACCCACGCTCACCTGACGGGCCTCGGCGTCGACGTCGAGCTGGTCAAGAAGGTTCTGGAAGGCCGCCCGCACATCGTCGACGCCATGAAGAACGGCGAAGTGCAGCTGGTTTTCAACACCACGGAGGGGCGCCAGTCGCTGGAAGACAGCTTTTCCCTGCGCCGCACGGCCCTGATGATGAAAATCCCCTATTACACCACGGCCGCCGGCGCCCTGGCCGCCGCCCAGGCCATCGGCGCGCAAGCCGAAGGCACCCTCGAGGTGCGGGCGCTGCAAAGCTATTAGCAGCGGTGGCCCCGATGGCGCACGGTCTCCAACTCACCCGTCATGGCCGGCCCCTCTCTTGTCCCGGCCATCCAGGGTCGGGTTGCGCGAGGCGCTTGCCGCGAAGCCCTCTGGTCGAACAGGGAGGTGGCTCAACCATGGATGGCCGGGACCAAAGAGCCCGGCCATGACGGTTCAAGTGATGTGTGGATCGACGATAGCGCGGCCGGCCACGGATCGGTAAAGGACGACCCTCGCGGCCGGCGCGCTCGTTCAGGCGAAGTCCGGGCCTTCGCTTCCACAACGGGTCCATGCCAAGCCTTAGCTGCATCACCACCTGCAAGAGCCGGCTCGGTCACCTCAGACAGACTCTGCCGGGAATGATGGCGGTTGGCGGTGAAGTGATCGTGGTCGACTACGATTGCCCGCAGCGGACCGCGGACTGGGTGCTTGCGAACCATCCTGAAGCGCGCGTGGTGAAGGTCGATGATCGGCCTGACTTCAACCTCGCCAAGGCGCGAAATCTCGGCGCGGCCGCGGCGAGCGGGGAGTGGCTGCTGTTCGTCGACGCCGACGCGCTTGTCGGCGCCGGGTTCCGCGAGCGGGTCGAACCCCTGCTTGCCAAAGGGTGGTTCCTGCTTCCCCAGCCCCGCCCCGCAGTGCTCTGGGGGACGCTGATCGTGTCGCGCGCCGACTTCGAGCGCATCGGCGGCTACGACGAGGTTTTCGAGGGCTGGGGGTCGGAAGATGAGGACATCATCGATCGCCTGAGCGCGATCGGTACGCGTGCTGGCCGGTTTCCCGGCGAGCTGCTGGACGGCATCGCCCACGGCAATGAGCTGCGCACCCACCACCACCAGATCAAGGATGCCCTGGCGAACAACGCCATCAACTTTCTCTATCGGCAGGCCAAGCGCGACCTGGCCCGTCACGGGGCGGCGCCGACGCTCCCGGATCGGAAGCGGATCTATGCGGAGGTCCGGCGCGCGTTGACCACCGGCGAAGCGACGAGCTTTCAGATAGGGTTTCGGAAATCGACACTGTCGGGGCGCAAGCTCGTGGCCAATCTGCGCTACGAAATCGGCGCCGGCGCCGGCAGGCAAGATTGAACAGCCGCAGCAGAACAGGAACGCGCAATGGGACGGGTTGAAGGCAAGGTGGCCCTGGTGACGGGTGGCGCGAGCGGAATCGGACGCGCCTGCGCTCAATTGCTCGCAAGTGAAGGCGCAAGGGTGGTGATCACCGACCTGCAGGACGACAAGGGCGCCGCCCTCGCCGCCGAGATCGGCGATGCAAAGGCCGTCTATCTGCGCCACGACGTGACCAGCGAAGAGGCGTGGATCGCGGTGGTCGAGAGGATCGAGAGAGACCACGGGCGACTGGATATCCTGGTCAACAACGCCGGCATCGGCATCGGCGCGCCCAGCATCACCACCATGTCCCTGGCCGACTGGCGTCGCCAGCAGGCGGTCAATGTCGAGGGGGTGTTCCTCGGGCTCAAGCATTGTCTGCCGCTGATGCGCCGGGCGGGAAATGGCGGCTCGATCGTCAACATGTCTTCCGTCGCCGGCATCAAGGGCTCTCCGGTGCTGGCCGGCTATTGCGCGACCAAGGGGGCGGTGCGGCTCTTGACCAAGGCCGTGGCGATGGAATGCGCCAACGCCAAGGACGGCGTGCGGGTGAACTCCGTCCATCCCGGAATCATCGAAACGCCGATCTGGGAGAGCATCGCCGGCATGGGCCAGGCCGGCGCCAACGCCCCGCCGGACCTCGACGCGATATCGGCGATGTCGGTGCCGCTTGGGGTCAAGGGGTTGCCTTTGGATATCGCCAATGCCGTCCTTTGGCTGGCCTGCGATGAGTCGCGCTATGTCACCGGCGCGGAGATCGTCGTCGATGGGGGCCTCACGGTGCGCTGACCCACGGGTCGCGGGTACTTCCCCCAAAGAGGGGAACGATGAATGCGTTGACCCGCTCTTCCCCATCTACCTGGGGGAACGCCAACATCGGCGCGCTTTCGCGTCGAGACGAAGGGGGTCTTGCAACGTCGCCAAAACCCGCTTCCCCGCTTTGGCAGCCAGCGCCGCCGTCTGCCAAGGGGTTTGTCGCGAATGCCCCTATCCTGCTGATTCGGTAGCGTTCGCAGGGGGGCGTTGGCGGATGTCCGTTCTCGAGACTGACCTCATCGACTACATCTATCTCGACGACGACGACGAGATCCCGGTGCTGGTCGTCTCCGATCCCTTGACCTGGCGGCCGCCGGATCATGCCCGTCATCTCGAAGCCCTCCGGGACAAGCTCAACACCCAGATCGCCTTCGTCGAGACCGGCCAGATTCGCGGCGTCTGGCCCCCCTACAGCGGCGGCGCCGTGCGGGTCGAAGTCGTCGCCAGATGCCCGCTGTCGCCCGCCGCCGCCGACTTCTACGGCGTGGCGCGAAAGGTGATGACCAAAGCCAACATGGACCTGAGTTTTCGGCTCTGGGACGCCTGAGATAATGGCGCACCCCGCGCGCCGGCCCTGCGACATATCGTGCTGCATCGCAGCATGGGGTTGCCTTTTCACCCCCAACCCGTGTAGGAGAGCCTCGTCCGGCCAACGTGTACCGGCTGGAACCCGTCATTGGCACGGCCCGAGGGACAGACCCTCGCGCGGCCAGCGGCGCGGATGTCAGGGGGCTGATTCAGCCTCGTCACACAGGACACGAAATCCTTGTCTTTCCCTTCACGGACGCGCGCGAAAGCGCGCGCGCTGGCCGGCGCCATATTGAGCGCGACGGGCATGGCGAGCATTCTCGCCAGTGCCTATCTGACCGCTGGTTCGGCCGAGGCCGCGGTGGCGCCTCCGACGGAGGTTAGCGCGCTGGCGCCGGCCACGCCCAGCCAGCTCGACGATCCCCAGGCCCTTACCGCCGCGGTCTCGGACGCCGCACAGACGGGCGCCCCCGCCGCCGACTCGCGTGAACTCGATTGCCTGTCGACCGCGGTCTATTACGAAGCGCGGGGCGAAACGTCCGACGGTCAGGCGGCGGTGGCTCAGGTGATCCTCAACCGCGCCAGTCATCCGGCCTTTCCCAAGACCGTCTGTGGCGTCGTCTACCAGGGGGCCGCGCCCAGGTCCTGCCAGTTCAGCTTCGTTTGCAACGGCGCCATGCACCACCGGCGTGAGCCAGGCGCATGGGAGAGGGCCAGAAGCATCGCCGCCCGGGCCCTCGGCGGCTATGTGATGGCCCAGGTTGGCGGCGCCACCTGCTTTCATGCCGCTCGCATCGGCCCCGGCAGGGGCCCCGGCGTCGGCCGGGTGATCCGCATCGGCGGCCAGGTGTTCTATGGCGACGGTGGCCGAGGCGCCGCTTCAAGGTTGCGAGGCCGTGAATACGTCGTCAACGCCAATCATAGCGCAGGCGCCGCGGGCGCGATCCTGAAAGTCGACAACCCGGTCACCACGGCGGCGCCCGTGGCCGCGGATCTGCGCGGGGTCGACGCGTCGTTCAAGGGCCCGATTACGGTCTACTTCGGCTCGTAAGCTGGACGATCACGCGCGCTGGATTTCAGTCAACATCCAGTCCGATGTCGAGGACCGGCGCCGAATGGGTGAGAGCGCCGATGCTGATCAGATCCACACCGGTCTGGGCGATGGCCCGCACGGTCGCCAGGCTGACCCCGCCGGAGGCCTCGAGCAACGCGCGCCCCTTGGCGATGGTTACAGCGCGGCCCAGGTCGTCCAGTGAGAAGTTGTCGAGCATGATCACGTCGGGGTGGTGAGCGAGCGCCTCATCCAATTGCTCGAGCGTATCGACCTCGATTTCGAGCTTGATCAGATGACCGGCGCCGGCGCGCGCACGATCGATCGCTGGACCGATGCCGCCACAAGCGGCCACATGATTGTCCTTGATCAGAATGGCATCGCCAAGGCTGAAGCGGTGGTTGTGGCCGCCGCCGCAACGCACGGCATATTTCTCCAGCGCCCGCAGCAGAGGCGTGGTCTTGCGGGTATCGACGATCCGCGCGGCGGTTCCGGAGACCGCCTGCACATAGTGTTCGGTCAAGGTGGCGATGCCGCTCAGCCGGGAGACAATGTTGAGCGCCACGCGCTCGGCGCCCAGCACCGCGCGCGCCTCGGCCGCGACGTGGGCCAGCGCGGCCGCCGGCGCGACCCGCGCACCCTCCGCCGCAACCACGTCGAAGCGACCTGACGGGTCCATCGCCGCCAGCGCCAGGCGCGCGCAGCCAAGACCGCAGACAACGCCGGCCTCGCGGACGCGGAACGTCGCCGCCATTCGCGCGCCTGGCGGCACACAGGCGTTGGAGGTTATGTCGCCTGCAAGACCCAGGTCCTCGGCCAGGGCGGCGCGGACCAAAGGCTCAATGAGGCTGTCCGGCGGCGGATCGAAGCCCAAGACCTTAAGCCGCCCGATCGCGCCGGACGCTGTCGGTAGGGCCCAACCGGGTGTGAACCGCCCTGGCTGCCAGCCTAGGGAAATCGGCGCGGAAATGGCCGCCCCGGCTTTCCCGCCGCTCGAGCGCACCCTGAGCAATCAGCCGCGCGGCGACGAGCGGCAGGGCGTGGCCGAACGTCGCGGTGAGCGCATCGATACGGTGCAGCAGCCCGCCAAGCCCGGCGGCATCGCGAACGACACCGCCATCCCGGCTCATCGCGCCGCGCAGGACCCCAAACGGTTGGGCAGGCAGGTCGCCAACCGCGAGCGACGGCGACGGCGCGCTCGATGGATCGGCCATTTCGCGCGCAGCGAGGCCCACGCGGCGGCCGAACACCGCGGCCTCGACAAGCGAGTTGGACGCAAGGCGATTGGCGCCATGAATGCCGACCGCGGCGCACTCTCCCGCGGCGAACAGGCCAAGCATCGAGGTTCTACCGTGGAGATCCGCGCCGATGCCGCCCATGTGATAATGAGCGGCCGGAACCACCGGAATGGGCTGGGTGCGGGGATCGACGCCCGCAGCCATGCAGGCGGCGAAGACAGCCGGGAATGCGTCGGCAAAGCGATCGCCAATAGCGTTGCTGGCATCGAGGAAGGCGCCGCGTCCCGCGAAACGCTCGGCGACGATGGCGCGGGCCACGATATCGCGCGGCGCGAGGTCTCCGGCCGCGTGATAACGGCCCATGAACGCCTCGCCCGATGCGCCGACCAGCCTTGCGCCTTCGCCCCGCAGCGCCTCGGTGGCAAGCGGCGCTGGGTCGGCGCCGACGTCGATGGCCGTTGGGTGGAACTGGACGAACTCGGGATCGACAATGCTGGCGCCGGCGAGCGCGGCCAGGGCCAGACCTTCGCCGACGAGTCCGGCCGGATTGGTGGTCGTCGCGAAAAGGCCGCCAAGGCCGCCCGTGGCCAGAACCGTTGCGGGGGCCACGATCTGAAACTGCCGTCCGCGGCTTTCGACCAGCACGCCTCGCACCCGACCGTCTGCGTCGGTCAACAGGGACCGCACGCGGCAGCCCTCGCGGATTTCAATGTGGGACGCACGCCTAGCCGCCACGACGACCGCCAGCATGATCGCGCGGCCCGCCCCGTCCCCGCCGACGCGGGCGATCCGGGCGCGAGAATGGGCCGCCTCGAGGCCTTGGATGAAGTCGCCGTCCGGTCGCCGGTCAAATGGCGCGCCGAGCGCCGCCAGCCGGCGAACCGCGTCCGGGCCTTCCGAGGTCAGGATCGCGACCGCCGCGGGGTCGCAAAGGCCCGCGCCGGCGGCGATCGTGTCCGCCGCATGCAGCGCCGGATCGTCGGCCGCCGAGAGCGCCGCCGCCATGCCGCCCTGCGCCCACGCCGACGCGCAACCCTCGCCGAGCGGCGCGGCCGAGAGCACAATGACGCGGCGCGGGACCGCGGCCAGGGCGGCGCAGAGGCCCGCCAGCCCGGCGCCGACCACCACGACGCCATCGAAGGCCAGATGATCGTGCATGGTCAGCGATCCGCTCACAGCAGCTCGACGTCGACGTGATGACGGGCCTTGACCAGATCGTAGCGCGCCGGGCGCGCAGGCGGCGGCAGGTCGATCATCGCCTGCACGGAAGCGCGGGCGCGTGCTGAGATGGCCGGGTCGATGGCGATCTCGAAGCGCGTATGCACCAGCGCCTGGTGAATACCCTCCAGGGTAATGCGCTTCATGTGCGGGCAGAGATTGCACGGCCGCACGAACTCGGTTTCCGGCGCTTCGCAGGCGATGTTGTCGGCCATCGAGCACTCGGTGACCAGCACCACCTGGCGCGGGCGCCGCGCGCGCACATAATCGCCCATCGCCGTGGTCGAACCGGCGAAATCAACCGCTTCCAGCACCTCCGTCGGGCATTCCGGATGGGCCAGAATCTCGGCGTCGGGCCACGCCTCGCGCACGTCGGCGATATCCTGGGCGGTAAACCGTTCATGCACCTCGCAGCGCCCCTGCCAGGCGAGAATCCGCACCGGCGTCTGGCGCGCGACATTGCGGGCCAGGAACTCATCGGGCAGCAGGATGACCCGGTCGACGCCGAACTGGCGGGCGATGTGTTCGACGACCTGGACCGCGTTGGCGCTGGTGCAGCAGATGTCGGTCTCGGCCTTCACCTCGGCGGTGGTGTTGACGTAGGTGACCACCGGCACGCCCGGATGGCGCTGCCTGATCAGACGAACATCGGCGGCGGTGATCGAGGCGGCCAGGGAACAACCGGCCGCAAGATCCGGGATCAGCACGGTCTTGTCCGGACATAGCACCTTGGAGGTCTCGGCCATGAAGTGGACCCCGGCCTGGACGATGATCGCCGCATCGCTGCGCGCCGCTTCCCGCGCCAGCCCCAGACTGTCGCCGACGAAATCGCCGACGCCATGAAATATCTCCGGGGTCATGTAGCTGTGGGCGAGGACCACCGCATTGCGCTCGCGCTTTAGCCGGTTGATCGCATCGATCAGCGGCGCGTGCAGGCGCCACTCAAGCGGCGTCACTCGCGCGCGGACCTTGTTCCACAACGGCGCGGTCGCGCGTTCGACCTCGGCACTAAACGGCAGAAGCATCGATCCGTCGGCCATCGGCTTCCTCGTTATGCTCAAAGTGAGCATTTCTAGGGCCCTAAAAACGCCGGCGAGGACGTCCCGCCAGCGCGACTACTTATGCTTCAATTGAGCATAAGGCGTTGGAGACATATAGGCCTCAATCGAGGCCAAGGGAAGCTATCGGCGCACGCGCTCGCTTTTGTGATCCCGCGGTCGACTGCCATGAATCGGCAATCTCCCCGCGGGCGGGGCCCACCGGAGCACGCGCCTTGCCTCCCGCCGCTCGCGGCTTAACTATAGCGGCGATGAAACCGCAGCGCATAACGGCCGTCCTGGCGGCGGTCGCCCTTGCCGCATGCGCCCATGTCAGCGCGACGTCGGTCAGCGCCGTTCATCTGAAGGCCCTCGCCGCGCTCGCCGGGAGCTTTTCGCCCGAGGGTCAGGCGCGGATCGAACGGACCATGGACCCGGCCATGCGCGTGCTCGCCAGCAGGCTCGAGTCCGGCGTCCGCGCCGACCGTTGGGCTCGCGCCGACGGCTGGGCCGTGCTCGATCTGACGAGGGCGCCCTCGCTTGGCTTCGCGGCCCTGAGCCCGGACGAAGCCGAGCGGGTCAACTCTTATCTTCCCGACACCGGCGAGCCGCAGACGCCCGCGACGCCGTTCGTTCTTAAAGCAGCGAGCGCGGAACGCGAGCGGGCGATCTTCTGTCTTACCCAGGCAATCTACTATGAGGCCGCCCTGCAGCCGACACCCGGGCAGGAGGCCGTGGCCCAGACGATAGTCAACCGCATGCGACACCCGGCCTTTCCCAAGTCGATCTGCGGGGTTGTCTACCAGGGCTCGCAGCAGGTGACCGGCTGTCAGTATTCCTTCACCTGCGACGGGTCCCGCGATCGGCCGCCGGCGGCGATATTCTGGGCGCGCGCGCGCGCGGTGGCGGTTCAGGCGCTGGACGGCTTCGTCATGCGCGAGGTCGGCCTGGCGACCCACTACCACGCAGATTATGTGTTTCCCCGCTGGGGCCCGACCATGGTCAAGATCCGCCAGATCGGCGCCCATATCTTTTACCGTTTTCCCGGGCCCGCGGGCGCGTCGGATAGTTTTCAGCAACGTTACAACGGCGGAGAGCTGCGCGTCTCCATGGAGGGGCCATCGCCCGAAGCCATACTGGCGGCGCGCGCGGCGGGGACCCCCTCAGACGATGGCCAGGGGCCCGACGAGACCTTCACCATGATCGATCCATCGGCCCCCGGAGGCCTGCGCCAGCGGGTCGCCGGCGAAGTCATCTTCGGCCGCAGGGTTCCGACAAAGGACGAAATCGCCCGGATCAACGCCGCGTTGGAGAGCGTTGCCGGTCCCCTGGTCAAGCCAGGCCAGGCCGTTCAGCCGCTGCCTGCGCCGAGCCCGCCGGCCAAACAGCCGCCGCCTGTCACCTCCAGCGCGCCAAAGACATCTATGCCGGCCGCTCCAAAGGCGGTTCCGCCCGTTCAGCCGAATCCGGCCGGAAAGTAAGTTGTGGGGCGCTCATCGCGTGCTTTGGCGGCGATTGACGGGCCTGGCGGCTTGCGGGAGGCTGAACGAAATGGCTGAAACCGGCATTATCTTCAACGTCTCCGATCTCGATCATCCCGAGCACAATGTGCTTCGTAAGATCGGCCCGGTCGACGGCGAATGGAGCGCTCTTTTTGCTCAATGGCCGCGCCAGGGCGTTTTCGACCCGCTCGACCGGGGCTTTTTCGATCAAGTGGATGGCGCACGGGCGCGCCCGCTACGAAGTCGACAGGCGCGTTCACACGGTAAGCGCCCAGAGCGCCGTCCTGGTCGGCCAGGACCAGCCCTACGAGGCCGAATTCGAGGCGAGGTCGGGAGCCGAGTCATTCTGCCTGTTCTTTTCTTCCACCCTGGTGGGCGAAGCCTGGGCCAGCGTGGAGGCTGGATTTGCCGCTGCGACCGGCGACGCGGCGCCGAGAGCTTTTCCGAATGTCTCCTTCAGCCCGTCGAGGCGCCTGACCAGAGTGCTGCAAGCACTACAGGCGACTGGGCCCGCGAGCTGCGAGACACTGCTCGAGGCGCGGGTCCTCACGGCGGTGGCGGAGGCGGTGAGCACCGCCTCTCGCCACAGGCGCCTGATCGCCAGGGTCCCGGCCACGCGGCCAAGCGCCCGCGCGCACCTCCTGACCCTTCTCGAACGGGCGCGTGACGCAATCACCGAGGCTCATGGCGTCGGCGCCAGCCTTGGCGGCCTGGCTCGCGACGCAGGGATGTCGAAGTTCCATTTCCTGCGGATGTTCAAGGCGGTCTACGGGTTGACGCCGATCGCCTGCGCCGAACGGGCGCGGGTGGACCGGGGCGCCTCGATGCTCAGCCAGACCCGCGCTCCGGTGGGCGAGATTGCGGCCGCCCTGGGCTACGAAAGTCCCAGCGCCTTCGCCAAGGTCTTTCGCCGCTGGCGGGGGGCCGCCCCGAGCGTCTGGAGAATTTAGCAATCGCGAGCGCGCGACCCTCGCCCAGGAGCGCTTATCCTCGTCTCGTCGTGCGAGGAGGATGACACATGGCATTTGCCCTGGGGCCTATCGGCCAGATTGGCTTGGGAGCGGCCGACGTCGACCGCGCGGAACGCTTCTACGGGGAGATGCTCGGGCTACGGAAACTCTTCCGTTTCGGGGATCTCAGTTTCTACGACTGCGCCGGCGTGCGGCTGCTGATCGAAAAGACCGTGGGCGCTGGCCCAGCCGGCGGTTCGCCAATCTATTTCCGCGTGGCCGACATCGCCCTGGCGCGCCGGGAACTTGAAACGCGCGGCGTCAGATTCGTGGACCATATCCACCTGGTCGCGCCGATGGCCGACCACGATCTATGGATGACCTTCTTCAACGACCCGGACGGACACATCCTGGCCCTGATGTGCGAGGCCCCAAAGGGCTATCAGCCGAACGCGGCCGGATAGTCGATGACGATGCGCTCATCGAGGGCGCCCGGCGCCAGGGCCATGGCCATGAACGCGGGCGACCCGCTGTAGCGCGAGATGAGCTTGGCGGCGGCTGCCGTCGAAAACCCGAAGCGCGGGTAATATTCAGGGTGGCCGAGCACGATGATGGCGCTCGCGCCCAGGGCGCGGCAGGCCTCGATGCCGGCGATGCTCAACTTCGCGCCGATGCCCTGGCGCTGACGCTCCGGCGCGACCGCGAGAGGACCCAGCCCGGCGATCAGGCGCGGCGGCTGGCAACGCATGCGGGAAAAGAGGATGTGGCCAAGGATTTCGCCGGCCTCCTCCGCGACCAGGTCGACCAGGGCCGCGCCCTCCGCACGCACGCCGGCGACTATGCCAGCTTCATCAAAGCGGCTTTGCGCGAAAGCTTCGGCGACAACTTTTGCGATCTGCGCAAAATCCGCGTCGACCGCCGGCCGCAGGGTCACCACGTGGCGATGGTCTGAGCGTCCGCATGGCTGATCGGATGATGGGCCTTTGCGTGATCTTCCTCGGCGAGCAGCCTTACCGCCTCGAGCGCCGCCATGCAGCCCATCCCAGCAGCGGTCACGGCCTGGCGGTAGACGCTGTCGGCCACGTCACCCGCAGCATAAACCCCCAAGACGGCGGTAGCCACGGCCCCAGGCTCGAGAGCCAGATAGCCGGCGGCGTCCATCGCCAGCTGGCCCTTGAACAGTTCCGAGGCCGGCGCGTGGCCGATAGCCACGAACAGGCCGTCGCAATCGAGGTCCCGCCGCTCGCCGGTCTTAACGTTCGCCAGTCGCACGCCGGTGACGCTGAGCGGCTCGCCCGAGCCCAGCACCTCCTCGATCGCGTGATCCCAGACCACCTCGATGGCCTTGTTGGCGAACAGTCGCTCCTGCAAAATTTTCTCGGCGCGCAGTTCGTCGCGGCGATGAACCAGGATCACCCTTGAGGCGAATTTGGTCAGGAACAGCGCCTCTTCGACCGCCGTATTGCCCCCGCCGGCCACGACCACCTGCTTGCCCCGATAGAAGAAGCCGTCGCAGGTGGCGCAGGCCGAAACGCCAAATCCTTGAAACCGCTTTTCGCTCGGCAGGCCCAGCCACTTGGCCTGGGCTCCGGTGGCGATGATCAGGGTTTCGGCGATCCACTCCTGGCCCGAGTCGCAAACGATGCGGAACGGGCGGGTGGAGAGATCAGCCGAAACGACAATGTCGTTCACTATCACGGCGCCCACGTGCTCGGCCTGCTCGCGCATCTGATCCATCAGCCATGGGCCCTGGATGACCTGCGCGAAACCTGGGTAATTCTCCACATCGGTGGTGATGGTCAGCTGACCGCCGGGTGTCAGTCCGGCGATCAACACCGGGTCGATCAGCGCTCGCGCGGCATAGATCGCCGCCGTGTAGCCTGCGGGACCCGCGCCCAGAATCAGACAGCGAGCGGAGCGGGCGGCTAGACCCACTCGACCTTGACGATCTCGTAGGCCTTGACCCCGCCGGGGGTATTGACCTCGACCACGTCGCCTTTTTCCTTGCCGATCATCGCCCTGGCGATGGGCGAAGCGATGGAGATCTTGCCCGAGCGCACATCGGCCTCATGTTCGCCGACGATCTGGTACCGCGCCTTTTCCTCGGTGTCTTCGTCGAGCACGCTGACCGTCGCCCCAAATTTCACCTGAGCGCCGGAAAGCTTGGAAACATCGATGATCTGGGCGCGGGCGATGCGATCCTCGATCTCGGCGATGCGGCCCTCGATCCAGCCTTGCCTGTCCTTGGCGGCATGATATTCGGCGTTCTCCGACAGATCGCCGTGTTGGCGCGCCTCGGAAATGGCCGAGATCACGCTCGGCCGTTCGCGAGTCTTCAAACGCTTCAGTTCCTCGTCGAGGGCGTGATAGCCCTCGCCGGTCATGGGGACTTTGTCCATCGTGGATACGCTCGGCTCGCCCTTTGAAGGATGGTTGTTTTTCGCCGCGGGCGCGGACGACCGGGGGGCTGGAAGGATAAGAGCGGCGCCGCGATAGTTCAAGAGGCGGCAGGCCGCGCCTGGACGGACGGGCTATTCACGCCGCTTCGAAGAGCCGCGCGAAGTTGCCCGAATAGAAGCGCTTCTTGGCTTCCCGGCAGCTCCATGACGTGGCTGTCGGCGTCGTAGAAGGTGCGTCCCTGAGCATAGGCCATGGCCGTAATCTTACATCGTACGAGGCAAGCCGCGCCTCTCGTCGCGCGGCAATTCTCGCGCCCCTGTTAAGCCTTTCAAGCGCGGCGGCGGATGCTAAGCCTTAGGGGATGTCGATGGCCCTTACGCCGACCCTGCAGACCCGGCGACTTTGGCTGAGGCCCCTGCGCCTCGCCGACGCGCCGGCCATCCAGCGGCGCTTTCCCCGCTGGGAGGTGGTGCGATTCCTAAGCGCGGTCGTGCCCTGGCCCTATCCGGCCGATGGAGCGGAGGTCTTTGTCGCCGGCCAGGTCGCCCAGATGGAGGCCGGCATGAGGAGCCTCTGGGGTCTGTGGCTCAAGGGTGGTCCAGACGAGGTGATCGGCATCATCGAACTGTGGCCGCCCCGCGATGCCAGGCGCGACAGCCGCGGCTTCTGGCTCGATCCCGACTTCCAGGGGCGTGGACTGATGACCGAAGCGGCCGATGCCGTCACCGACTACGCGTTTCGCGAATTGGGCTGGCCGTTCCTATGGCTCGGCAACGCCAAGGCCAACATCCGGTCGGCGCGGGTCAAGGAACGTCAGGGCGCCCTGCTGATCGATGAGGTTCCCTTCGCCTTTGTCAGCGGAAAGGATCTGCGCCAGGTTTGGCTGCTCGAGGCGAAAGACTGGCTGGCGCGTCGGGGCCCCGGCGGCCTGGCCAGGAAATGAACGGCGCCAAGCCGCCGCCGGGTCGATGACGATGACCACCGTCCAGCTCGCCAGCGTGATGATCATCGTCTCCGGCGCCACGCACGCGGTGGTCAACGCCATTTTCAAGTCGGGCGGCGACAAGATGTCCAGCCGGGCCCTGATCGACGGATTTTCCGCCGTACTGATCGCACCCGCGGCCTTTTTCCTGGCCCTGCCCACTGGAGCGTGGGGGTGGCTGGCCGCATCGGGCGTGACGCACGTGGTCTATCTGTTCGCCCTGATCAAGGCGTTCGAAGACGCCGATATGATGGTCGCCTATCCGGTGTTCCGCGGTATCGCGCCAGCCCTGGCCGCCAGCGTCGCGGTGCTGGTGTTCCGCGAGCCGATAACCCCGTCGATCGCCATCGGCGTGGGACTCGTCTCGGCCGGCGTTCTGGCCACCGCGCTTGGCAGGCACATGCGCCCGCGGCCGCTGGCCTGGTCGCTGCTCACCGGGATGTGCATAGCTCTGTACACTGTCCTCGACGCCAAGGGCGTGCGCGCCGCGCCATCCGCGCCGTCGTACATCGCCTGGGCTTTCCTTATCGACGGCGGCATCATCGGCGCCGCCTTCGCCCTGTGGCGTGGCCCTGTTTTCGTCGCCGCGGCGCGGGCCCAGTGGAAGCCGGGCCTGATCGCCGGCGGCCTTTCCATCGTCACCTACGGCCTGGCGCTGTGGGCGTTCCGGCTGGGCGACATCCCGCGCCTTGCGGCTCTGCGAGAAACCTCGATCCTTTTCGGAGTGGCCATCGCCGTATTTTTCCTGAAGGAGCGCGCCAGCCTCCCGCGGCTGGCCGGTGTTGGCATCATCGCGGCCGGCGCCGTGGTCCTCCTGGCCAGCGGCTAAACTACCCGTGTTCTACCTTCGCGTCGGTGTGGACCCCTCCGGTCACAAGCGTTATGTAGCGGTGGTTCCTGACGGGGGGATCAATGTCCAGAAACGTAGTCGCGCTTGGCGTGGCCATATCCGCGTGGGGCTTGGCGGGGGTCGCTTTGGCTCAGCAGACAGCGCCGGCGCCCGACGAGCGGGACGCCCGCATCGATCGCCTGGAAAACGAAGTGCGGGCCCTTGTGGACGCCAATCGAAGCGAAGCAGTGCAGATTGCCGCCCTGACCGCCCAGATCGCCGATCTGAAGACCTCGCGTGAACCCGCACAGCAGGCCCAGGTTGAAACCTTGCCGGCCCCACCGCCCCGCGGACCGCCCGCGGCCATCGCCTCTCTGGCCGACGGCAAGCCGGTGATCGCCACGCCGGACGGGCGCTTCAGCCTGACCGTGCACGGCATCGCCCAGCTAGACGCGGCGGCCTATGACCAAGCTTCGGCCGGACCGATCGCCACCGACCTGCGCCGCAGCGGCCCGGCCCTCGGGGCTTCAGCGAGCAATGTCGATCTCAGTCACGCGCGGCAGCTGCGCGATGGCGACGTTTTCCGCCGGGCGCGGATCGGCATCGACGGCACGGCCTTTGGGGATTTCGACTATCGCCTGATCTTCGATTTCGGCGGTACGGGGGTCGAAAACGCCGGCCAGGTCTACGAGACCTGGATTCAATATTCAGGATTTCATCCCGCGAAACTGCGGGTCGGCGCCTTCCCGCCCTCCATCGGCCTCGAAGATCAGGGCTCGACGAGCACCATGCCGCTCTTGGAGCGCTCAGCGGTCAGCGACATCGCCCGGGGATTTGTCGCCGGCGACACGCGCACGGCGGTTGAAGCCTTCGCCAACGGACCGCACTGGCTGATTTCCGGGGCGGTGACCGGCCGGACGATCGGGGTGATCAATACCGGTACGGCCGCGGCGACGCCGCAGACCTTCGGCGACCAACTGGGCCTTGTCGGACGCCTGGCGGCGACGCCGCTTCATGGCGATGACTGGCTGGTCCATTTCGGCGTTCACGGCAGCTACCTGGTCACGCCGCCGGACGCCTCCGGACCGCCGACCGCGGGGGCATCGCCACTCAGCCGCGAGGTGGTCGCCTTCGCCGACACACCAGAGCTGAGGGTCGACGGGACCAAGCTGATCAATACGGGCAACATCTCGGCCCGGCACGCTGACGAAGAGGGACTAGAGTTCGCCGCCCAAAAGGGCAGCCTGTTCCTGCAGAGCGAGTACGAGCACTTCGACGTCGACCGCGCGACCCCGGGGGTCTCAAACCCGCGCTTCCACGGCTGGTACGTCGAGGGAAGCTGGATCGTCACCGGCGAGTCTCGCAAATACAACACGCAGACGGCGGCCTTCGATGGTCCCGCCGTGCCCCACCCGTTCAGTCCCCGGGACGGCGGCTGGGGCGCCTGGGAAGTCGCCCTGCGTTATGCCGACACCGACCTTAACTACGACGCGGGCGCGCCGGGAACGGCGGCGGCCGCCGATGCGATTCGCGGCGGCGAGCTGAAAGTGATCAGCGCCGGGATCAACTGGTACCTCAATCCGATCATGCGCATCATGCTCGATTTCCAGCACGTCATGCTCGATCGCCTGTCGCCCAATGGAACTCTCTACTCGACCCCGACCGGGGCGCAGATCGGCCAGGACTACAACGTCGTCTCGGTGCGCAGCCAGGTCGCCTTCTAGCTCCATGGCTCAAGACACCCTGACCGCGTCCATGACGCTGACCAAAGGCGCCGTCGGCGGGGTCGGCGCCAAACGCATGGCGCTCCTGGAGGCGATCGGCGCCGCGGGGTCGATCAGCGCCGCCTCCAAGGCGGTCGGCCTCAGCTACAGAGGCGCGTGGGACGCCGTGCAGGCGCTCAACAACCTTTTCTCGCAACCCCTCGTGGTCAGTCACGCCGGAGGCGCGCAGGGGGGCTCGGCCCGCCTGACCGCCGAGGGGCGATCGGCCCTGGCCGCGTTTCAAGTCGTTCAAGCCGAACTGTCCCACGCGTTCGAACTGATCGAGAAGCGCTTGGGAAACCCGCCCGGCGGCGCCATCTGGAGTTTCGGCATGAAGACCAGCGCCAGCAATGCCTTGAGAGGCGTCATCTCGGCGATTACTTCGGGCGCCGTTGAAGCCCAGGTGACGGTCGATATCGGCGCCGGCCAGGAAATCGTCGCGGTAATCACCCGCGAGAGCGTCGCCGACCTGGAGCTTGCGCCGGGACGCGAAGTCATCGCCCTGATCAAGTCCAGTTTCGTGATCCTGGCCCGGGCCGACCCTGAATTGCAGACCTCGGCGCGCAACCGTCTGGCGGGAACCGTCGTTCGGCGTGAGGACGGCGCGGTGAACAGCGAGATCGTGCTGGAACTCGCGCCAGGCAGAACTTTGACCGCCATGGTTACCCGACAGAGCGCCGATGAGCTCGGGCTTTCGGTTGGCGCCGCCGCTGTCGCCTTGATCAAGGCGTCTCACGTCATCCTGGCCGTGGAGTAGCGACAATGGTCGCCCTTCTTCGCCGCGCGATCGTCTTTCGATTTGTGCTGGGGCTGGTGGTGCTCGCCGCTCCGGCATCGGCGGCGCCCTCCGCGCCCTTGACAGTGTTTGCGGCGGCGTCGCTGAAGAACGCGCTCGACGATGTCGGCGCGGAATTCATGGCCACCACCCACGTTCCCGTGCGTTTTTCGTACGCCGCATCCTCGGCCCTGGCTCGCCAGGTCGAGCAGGGCGCCCCGGCCGACGTGTTCATTTCAGCCGACCCGGACTGGATGGGCTATCTCGCCAAGCGCCAACTGATCGTGGCCCGCTCCCGTCGCGATGTGCTCACCAATCATCTGGCGCTGATCGCCCCCGCGGATTCGAAGATTCGCCTGCGGGTGGGCGTCGGCATGCCGCTGGCCGCCGCACTGGGATCGGGGCGTCTGGCCGTGGCCGGCCCGGAGGTTCCGGCGGGCAAATACGCCCGCGCCTCCCTGACTTCGTTCGGGGTCTGGGACAGCGTCAAGGACAAGCTCGCCCCGGCCGAAAATGTGCGGGCCGCCCTGACTTTCGTCGCCCGGGACGCGACGCCGCTCGGCATCGTCTACGACACCGACGCCAAGGTCGAACCCGGCGTGCGCATAGTCGGACTGTTCCCCGACGCCAGCCATCCGCCGATCATCTATCCCGCCGCGGTCATATCGGCATCGCGCGACCCATCGGCCGCGGTTTTCGTGGACTTCCTTCGATCTCCGCGCGGCGCCGGAATCTTCCGCCGATATGGCTTTATCGTCCTGCCACCTCGCCGCTGATCCTCAGCCCGCGGACGGCGCCTAGCCGGCGATGCCAAGGTGGCGCACGAAGAACGCTTCCCACGAAGCGTTCTCGAAGGGCGGTATATCCAGGTGGCCGCCCGGATTGACGTGCAGGGTCTTCTCCGTCGAGCCGAAAGCGTTGAACAGGGCGATGCCGGCCTCGCGCGGCGCGACCGCATCTTCCCATTGGAAGACAAACTCGATCGGAACGGTGATTGCGGCCGCCGCCGCGGCCATCTCGGCAGCCTCTTGACGCAGGCCCGCCAGGCCGAGGACCGCGCACACAATCCGTGGCTCGGCGGCGAGCAGCGGCACGCCCAGCGCCGTGCCCATGGACACGCCCCAGTAGCCGACCTTGCCCGCGCCAACGAAGTCCAGAGCCTGCGCGGCATCCAGCGCCGCCTTCCATTCCGGAACCGCCTGACGTCCGCGTCCGGCCATCTGGCGCAGGCGATCGGGGTTCATCGGCGCGGACGTCTGCCCTGTGACCCGAGCCCCGACTTCGCGCGAGAGCGCCATGGCCTCGTCACGCGAGATGCGGTCGCCATGGCCCGGCGCATCAATGGCCAGGGTGGCGTAGCCGAACTTGCGCGCATAGGTGCGGGCGCGGATGGCCAGCGAGCCGATCTTCTTGTGCTGTGAGCCGCCATGGCCCATCAGCACCAGCGGCCTTGGCCCCCGCGCGTCTTCGGGCGCCCAGATCACCGCCGGCACGCGTTCGCCGGCGACGGTCAGGTCGAACAGGCGTTCGGTGACGCCATCGGCGCTGCGTTCACGGGTGAATTCCATTGGTAGAGCCTTACAATCTCGTCGCTATCGCAGCCGTCATTCCTAGCGCTTTTCACCAGGCGGAGCGCTAGTCTCGATCGCATGAGCGACCTTGCCCCGCCGCTGGCTGCCGAGTCCAACGCCGAGCCCTATTCGGTTTCCGAACTGGCGTTCGCGCTCAAACGGACGATCGAAGGCGCTTACGGCTATGTCCGCCTGAGGGGCGAGCTCTCCAAGGTGACGTTTCACGGCAACGGCCATGTCTATCTGGACCTCAAGGATGAAAAGGCCTGCATCTCCGGCGTGATCTGGAAGGGCCAGGTCGGGGGTCTGGGGATCCGGCCTCAGACCGGCCTGGAGGTGATCGTCACCGGCAAGGTGACCACCTATCCGGGCCGCTCCCAGTATCAGATCATCATCGAAACCATGGCGCCGGCCGGCGTTGGCGCCCTTCTGGCCCAACTCGAGAGGCTGAAGGCGAAGCTCGGCGCCGAGGGCCTGTTCGAACCGGCCCACAAACGGCCCCTGCCCGCCATGCCCCTGGTCATTGGTGTGATCACCAGTCCCACCGGCGCGGTCATCCGGGACATCCTGCATCGCATCCGCGAGCGCTGGCCCTGTCGGGTGATCGTCTGGCCGGTGGTCGTTCAGGGTGATCAGGCCGCCGAGCAAGTTCGCCTTGCTGTGGAGGGCTTTGGCGCCCTCGCCGCCGGCGGGCCCATCCCACGGCCCGACCTGATCATCGTCGCCCGCGGCGGTGGCTCTGTGGAAGACCTGTGGCCCTTCAACGACGAGGCTCTGGTCAGAGCCGTCGCGCTGGCTGAGATTCCGCTGATCTCGGCCGTGGGTCATGAGACCGACACCACTCTGATCGACTTTGTCTCCGACCGTCGCGCGCCGACGCCGACCGCGGCGGCGGAAATAGCCACGCCCATTCTGAGCGAACTCGCCGGGGCCTTGGCCGACTACGAACGGCGAATGATCCAATGCGGCGGGCGAGGCATCGAACATCGGCGGACCCAGCTGGCCGCCGCGGCGGCGAGCCTGCCGCGGGCCGGCGACCTGCTGGCGATCGCCACCCAGCGCCTCGATCTGGCCAGTGGCAGGCTGGGAGCGGCCCTGCAGAAGAACGTCGCCGCCCACGGTCACGACTTCATCCGCGCCGCCTCGCCCTTGAAGAGCGGCCTGTTGCAAAGGCCGATCGCCGTCGGCGCCCAGCGCCTGGCCGCGACCAGCGACCGCCTGTCGCCGGCCGGCGGCAGGGCCCTTCAACGATTCGCCGAGCGCCTGAATGGCCTCGATAAGCTGCGGCTGTCGTTCGATCCACGCGGGCCCCTGGCGCGGGGATATGCCTTGATCCGACGTTCTGACGGGCTCCTCGCCCGGTCCGCGTCCGCGCTCAAATCCTCCGAGCGTGTCGAACTGGAGTTCCACGACGGCAAGCGCGGCGCGATCATCGATGGGCCGGGGCCGAAAAAGCCACGGCCGGCCCTAGAGACCGGTCCGGCCGCTCAGGGCGATCTGTTTTGAAGCGCCCAATTGGAAGGCTGGCGCCGGTTGGTTAGAATGGGCCGATGAACGCTCACGATCGCGACCTCGCCGGCAAGGCGCACGACATCGCCCAGGTTCGCTATGGGGATGGCGAAATCACCGTTCTTCGGCCCGGCCGCCATGTGATCTGCGCGGTTTCCGGCGTTCCCATCGCGCTTGAAGCCCTGCGCTATTGGAACGCGACCCTGCAGGAGGCCTACGCCGGGCCAGCCGAGGCGCTGGCGCGATGGCAGGAGCTTAACGGCGGAGGATCGCGCCCCTAGTATCCCTGGGCCGCCAATTCGGCGTAGGCGTCCGCTGGCCAACGGCGGTGGTGGGCCGAGGTGAGCGGACCGATGCGGCGAAACAGCGTCGCCCCGAGGTCGGAAACCAAGTCGACCGGCAACGCGCGAAGCACCAGGCTGAGGACATCAATGCCGGCGGCCTCGAGGCGCCAGATCAAATCCTGGGCGAAGAACCCACGCGTGTTGGCCATGGCTCCATTAGGCCCGGCGGCGCCCGACGCGCAACGCGCAGGGCTTTGCGGCACATCGCTTGCCTGATCGGGGCGAGCGCGTGCCCTTTTGGCACGGCCCTTGGCGCAAGTGTTCAGCATGGGCGATGACATCGACGTTCACCTTGGCCGAAGACTTCGCAGACGTCGGCGTCTGCTGGGTCTGACCCAGGAGCAGCTGGGCGGCGCCTGCGGCGTGCGCTTCCAGCAGATCCAGAAGTACGAATGCGGCGGCAATCGGATGTCAGCGGCGCGCCTTTGGCAGCTGGCCAAGGCCCTGACCGTACCGGTCGGCTATTTCTACGACGGCCTCGCCGGGCCCAGGGTGGTCGATCTGACGCACGCGATCGGCGAGCATACCGACGCCGCCTGAGGCAGGCGTCTTTCAACGGCTTTGGCGAATGGTTAGGCTTGGCCATGCTCGAGCCCAACCGCCTCGCAGACCTCGACGCTTTTCTTGTCGAACTCAACCGCGCCTCCGCGGCGGTGATCCTGCCCCTGTTTCGATCCGACAACGGCTTGCAGGACAAGGGCGGACCGGGCGCCTACGACCCGGTTACGGCGGCGGACAAGGGCGCCGAGGCGGCGATTCGCCAGGTGGTGGGCGAGCGACATCCCGACCATGGCGTGATCGGCGAGGAATATGGGGAAGACCGGCCGGACGCCGAATTCGTCTGGGTGCTCGACCCAATCGATGGCACGCGCGCCTTCATCGCCGGCCTTCCGGTGTGGACAACCCTCATCGGCTTGCGCTTCCAGGGGGCGCCGATCCTGGGATCGATCGGTCAGCCCTACGTCGGCGAGCTGTTCATCGGACAAGCCAGCGGATCGCGGCTGATCAATCGTGGGAACACCCAGCCGTTGGCGGTGCGCACGTCCGTGGCGTTGTCGAACGCGATCATCGCCACTACCGACCCGTCCGCAGGGTTTCGCGGCGCCGAACGCGATGCCTGGCGGCAGCTCCGCCTTGCTGCCAGATTGGCCCGCCTGGGCTGTGACGCCTATGCCTACGCCATGGTCGCCGCCGGCCTGATAGACCTGGTCGTCGAAGCGGGCCTGAAGGCGTGGGATATCGAGGCCGCCATTCCGGTGATCGAGGGCGCGGGCGGATTGGTCACCGACTGGCGCGGCGAGCCGGTGGGACGCCATGGAGGTCAGGTGGCGATCGCCGGCGACCGTTCGCTGCTGAGTGAGGCTTTGGCGCTATTGGCCCCGGCGGCTAGCTCGTTCCCTTAAGCGGCGCGCTCGACCAGCCGATCGAACTCGCTCCAGAACGCCGCGCGAATGGCGTCTGTCTCCTGCAGGATCTCGTGGAAGGCGCCGGGAATCTCGATGAAGCGGCCGGCCGGCGCGCGGGCGACGACCCGCCTTTGGCCGCCATTGTCAACCAGCCGATCGCCGCCGGCGCCGACCACGGTGAACGACGTCTCCATCCGGGCTAGGCCGGGGCCGCGCTCGAGCACCTTTATCGCTGAAAAGGCGAAATCGAGCCATCCCCAGGTGGGGCCGCCCAGGGCCAGGTCGGGGCAAGCGGCGACCTGAGCCTGATTGCGCTCGTAGCGGTCGCGATCATGGGTGAGCACATTGTTTTCGAAGGCGGCGACCTGCCCGCCGCCGCGGGTGATCGCAGCGCCGCCGCGGCCCAGGCGGCTGAACACCGTCGCCAGGCTTCGCCCAATCGGTCGGGGAATGGGAGCGGTTCTTAGTCCCAGCATCGGCGCTGAGAGCACGGCGCCGGAAAACCTGCGCTCTCCGCTCGCCAGGACCAGCAGCGCCAGGCAGCCGCCCATCGAGTGTCCGAGCGCAAACCATGGCTTGGGCAGCCGCGACTCAAAGGCGCCGATCAACGCCGCATGGTCGCTGAGGAACGGTTCGAATCCGTCGGCGTGACCCAGCAGACGATCAGTCAACAACCGATGTGAAAGACCCTGGCCACGCCAGTCGTGGACCAGGACGACGAAACCCCGGCCGGTGAGGTCCCCGACAACCTCGAAATACTTCTCGATCGGCTCGGTTCGCCCCGGGCTGACCACCACGGACCCGCGGACAGGGCCGGCCGTTGGGAACAGCGCCGCCCGCAGTCGCGCCCCGTCTTCGCCCGCGAACCACTCCGCGGCGCCGCCGGCGGGGATAGGCGCGGTAGCGATCTCGACGAGAGGCGCGCCGGCCGTCAAACGGGTCTAGGCCATCTTCGAAAACAGCGCCGTCATCTTGTTCTGCAGGCTCATGGCCAAGCCCATATCGGAAAGCTGCAGCCTGCCGCTCATCACCGCGGCCATCGCGTCCAGCTTGCCCTCGCCCATGGCGACCAGATCCTGGAGCGCAATGGTCAAGGTCAGGTCGGCCGGCTTGTCCTCGTTTGAAACCGTCCCCCCGTCGATGAAGATGAACCCATCGTCCTTCAGATTGAATTTCAGGGTCTTGCCCAGACCCGAGTCTGTCCCGACGGCGGTCCTCAAACGATCCGTGATTTCCGAAAGCGTAGCCATGAAACGCGCCTCTCCCGATGCCGATATCCTCTGTGCGAGGGCCTAACTCGGCGCTTGCGCAGGCGCAAGCAAAAGCCCTTGAACACCGCTTTGCGCGTCCTACCTGGTCGCCTTAAAGGCGCTGGCATTCCGGACCTTCCGGGCGTGAGCGTGAGCCACCCTCCCGGGCGAGGCCGCCTAAAGGGCCGATCCTCGACCTCTGACGAGGGCGGCGCGGCAACGCGCCGCCCTCTTTCATTTCTGGTCCGGGTTGGCTGCCTCATCGGCCAGAAATCCGCGCTCGACCGCGACGCCGGCCTGCCTCAGCTCAGCCGGCCCCCTGCCCGCCGAGCGTGGATCGGAATTATCGAGCGCGTACACCACGCGGGCGATCCCCGCCGCGATCAGGCGGGCGGCGCACGAGCACGAACCGTTGGAACGCTCGGCGCAGGGCTCGACGGTGACGAACGCCGTTGCGCCGCGCGCCAGTTGACCCGCCAAGTTCAGGGCCTGTTCTTCGGCATGGGGCCGTCCGCCGGCGGCTGTCGCCGCCTCGGCTATCGCCCGCTCGCCGATGGCGATCACGCAGCCGACCGACGGATTGGGGCCCGTGGCCCCCTCCCTGGTCCTGGCCAGGGCGATGGCCTGTCGCATCAGCACCTTATCGCGCCCACTCATGGACAGGGGGTCATGGACAGGGGGGGATCGCCCGCGCCCTCGCGGGATCCAGATAGCGCGCCGCCGATGGTCGCAGCTGCTTCGACAGATCGATCAGCAGGGGATTGCCCGTGGGTATTTCGACCTCGGTGATCGCCTCGTCGCCGACCCCGAAAAGGAGCTTGACGATTGCGCGCAGGGAGTTGCCGTGGGCGGCGATCAATACCGAGCGACCCGCCGCCAGCAGCGGGGCGATTTCGCGGGTCCAATAGGGCAGAACACGCTCGAGGGTGGTCTTGAGGCTCTCGCTCAGCGGCGGCGTCAGCTGCGCGTACCGGCGGTCGGCGGCGAAATCGAACGGCCCGCCCGGCGCCATGGGCGGCGGCGCAATATCATAGGAGCGCCGCCAGACCTTCACCTGCGCCTCGCCGTGGCGAGCGGCCGTCTGCGCCTTGTCGAGGCCGGTCAGGGCGCCATAGTGGCGCTCGTTGAGGCGCCAATGCTTAGTCATCGGAATCCATAACTGGCCCGCCGCGGCCAATGCCAGATCCGCCGTGCGAATGGCCCTGATCAAGACCGAGGCGAACGCCAAATCGATTTCGATGCCGCAAGAGGCGATCAACTCGCCCGACAAAATCGCCTCCGCCTCGCCTTCGCCCGTCAGATCGACATCCACCCAGCCGGTGAATCGATTTTCCAGGTTCCAGAGGCTCTGGCCGTGGCGCAAGAGGACGAGATTGGGCATGCCGCGCAGCTAGGGCCCCGCCGCCAGCGGGTCAAGCCGGCACGCCGTTTGGAGCCGCCGATCGGCGCCTCTATAGACTTGCCGCCGATGAGGGACCGCTTCGCCCTGCCGCTTCTGGCGCTCGCCGCGCTCGCCATCATAGCTCTGGCCATGGTATGGCCACAGGGACAGGGCGCCCCTTCGCCGCCGCCCTTCAATCATCCGCTTGGGCCAGTGGAAAAGAGCCTCAGCTCCGGCGGGCGCATGATCACCGCCATGCGCGGCCCCCAGGCTGCCACCGTCCGGCCTAACCCACCGCCCTAAAGTACAAGAGTCCCCATGCTTCCCAGCCCTCGCGCCGATCTTATCGCCAACACCCTTGCTTATGAGCAGACGCCGCTGATCAAGCCGACCGGCTTTCGCGAGTATGACGCGCGCTGGCTGCTCGGCTCCGAGATCAATCTGCTGGGTGTTCAGGCCCTCGGACTTGGCCTTGGGACCTTCATCCAGGAGCTGGGCGAGAGCCGGATCGTCGTTGGCCATGACTTCCGCTCCTATTCGCTTTCGGTCAAGCAGGCTCTGACGCTTGGCCTGATCGGCGCCGGCTGCGAGGTGCTCGACATCGGCCTGGCGCTTTCCCCGACGGCCTACTTCGCCCAGTTCGATCTGCCCTGCCCGTGCGTGGCCATGGTCACCGCCAGTCACAACGAGAATGGCTGGACGGGGGTCAAGATGGGCGTCGGGCCGCCGTTGACCTTCGGGCCTGACGAAATCGGCCGGTTGAAGACGATCGTGCTTTCAGGTGAATCGCGGGAGCGGCCGGGCGGCGCGGTTCGACAGATCGAGGGCATGGCGCAGCGCTACATCGCCGATGTTGTCGCGCGCTGCACCCTCACGCGGACCCTGAAGGTGGTCTGCGCCTGTGGCAATGGCACCGCCGGCGCCTTCGCACCCCAGGCCCTGCGCCAGATGGGCGCGAGCGTGATCGCGGTGGACTGTGAGCTCGACTGGACCTTCCCGCGCTACAATCCCAATCCCGAGGATGCCCAGATGCTGGCGGCGATGAGCGAGGCGGTCGGCGAGCATGGCGCCGACCTGGCGCTGGGCTTCGATGGCGACGGCGACCGCTGCGGGGTGGTTGACGATCAGGGTGAAGAGATTTTTGCCGACAAGATCGGCCTGATGCTCGCCCGCGACCTCGCCCCGTTGCACCCGGGGTCGAAGTTTGTCGTCGACGTAAAATCGACCGGCCTTTACGCGACCGATCCGGTGCTGGCTGAAAACGGCGCGACGACTGTCTACTGGAAGACGGGGCACAGTTATATCAAGCGCAAGACGGCCGAGATCGGGGCCCTGGCCGGTTTTGAGAAATCCGGTCACTTCTTCTTCAACCCGCCGCTTGGCCGCGGCTACGACTGCGGTCTGACCGCCGCCGCCGCGATCCTGTCGATGCTCGATCGTCATCCCGGCAAGCGCCTGAGCGATCTCAAACGCGCCTTGCCGGTGGCGTTCACCTCGATGACCATGAGCCCTCACTGCGACGATGAAGCCAAGTATGCGGTGATCGCCGAGGTGGTGAAGGAATACCAGGAGCTGGCCGCCGCCGGCGCACCCATCCTTGGGCGCGCCATCGCCGAACTGATCACGGTCAACGGCGTACGCGTGGCGTTGGACGATGGCTCATGGCTGCTGGTCCGCGCTTCATCGAACAAGCCCGAGCTGGTCGTTGTCGTGGAAAGCACGCGCTCGGCCGACGATATGCGCGCTCTGTTTCATCAGGAGGTGAAGCCCAGGCTTGGCCGCCGCGCGCAGGTGGGATCATACAACCAGGAAGTCTAGGCTTTCGCGGCCTGCGGAAGGCGCGGAGGCGAGAGGGATGATCGATGCGCGTGGCGATGATCGGAACGGGATATGTCGGCCTGGTATCAGGCGCCTGCTTCGCCGATTTCGGCCATGTCGTCACCTGCATCGACAACGACGGCGCCAAGATCGAGCGGCTGAACGCCGGGACGATGCCGATCTTCGAGCCCGGCCTTGAAGCGCTCGTCCGTCGCGGCGCCGCCCAGGGGCGCCTGTTCTTTACCACCGATGGGACACGCGCGATTGCCGAGGCCGACGCGGTATTCATCGCCGTGGGCACACCCTCGCGCAGGGGCGACGGGTACGCCGACCTGCAATATGTGCGGGCCGCCGCGCACGTGATCGCCGGGCTCATCGATGGCTTCACGGTTATCGTCACCAAGTCGACGGTCCCGGTCGGCGCCGGCGACGAGATCGAGTCGATCATCCGCGCGGCTCGACCGGACGCCGATTTCGCGGTCGTCTCCAATCCCGAGTTCCTGCGCGAGGGCGCCGCGATCGAGGATTTCAAGCGTCCGGATCGGGTGATCGTCGGCCTGGACGATGAGCGCGCCAAGCCGGTCATGGCCCAGCTCTACCGGCCTTTGTACCTCAACGAGACGCCGATGATGTTCACCGACCGGCGCACATCCGAGCTGACCAAGTATGCGGCCAACGCCTTTCTGGCCATGAAGATCACCTTCATCAACGAGATGGCCGATCTTTGCGAACAGCTCGGCGCCGACGTGCAGCACGTGGCTCGAGGCATCGGCCTGGACAAGCGCATCGGGGCCAAGTTCCTCCATGTCGGACCGGGCTACGGCGGCTCGTGCTTTCCCAAGGACACCGTCGCCCTGGTGCGTACCGCGAGAGATGCGGGCGCGCCCCTGCGCCTGGTCGAGACGACGATCCAGATCAATGAGGCGCGCAAAAAAGCCATGGCCCAAAAGGTCGCCGCATCGTTCGGCGGCGAACTGTCCGGCAGAACCATCGGCGTGCTCGGTCTCACCTACAAGCCCAACACCGATGATATGCGCGAGGCGCCGGCCCTGGAGATCATCCCCGCCCTGCAGGCGATGGGGGCTAGCGTCCAGGCCTTCGATCCCGAGGGCCATGAGGCGCGGCAGCTGCTGACCGGCGTCGACTTCAAGCCTGGTCCCTATGAGGTCGCGGACGGCGCGGACGCCCTGGTCATCCTGACCGAATGGGACCAGTTCCGAGCCCTCGACCTTGCGCGCATAAGAGCGCTGATGCGCAGCCCGGTGGTCATCGATCTGCGCAATGTCTACAGCCCCGCCGAACTGCGCGCGCTCGGTTTCCGCTATGTCAGTCTGGGGCGTTCCTGAGCGCCGATTACCGCGATCTTGCTCAACTCGAAGGGGAACCGTCGGCGGCGACACTCGTTAGAACTGGCGCGAAGGACCAACTCTCGGAGATTTGGAATGCGAAAGAATCTGCTCAAGACCGCCGCTGTCGGCGTCATCGTCGCGGCCGGCACATTGGTCGCGACAGCGGCCAGCGCCGACGTGGCGTGCAACCACTATGGCGAATGCTGGACGGTGAAAGAGCGCTACACGACCTATCCGGCGAACATCGGCGTGGTCTTCCACGACGATGCGTGGCGGGCGACTCACAAGAGCCATTACCACTGGCGCGCCGACCGCCCCGACGACCACGGATATTATTCTCACGGCGTCTGGACGCCGTTCGCGCCCTAAGAATCGTCAGGGATGGCCGGCGGCGGACTTCACCGCCCCGGCGATCTCCTTGACCAACTGATTGACGAGTTTTTCGTCATCGCCCTCGGCCATGATCCGGATCAAGGGCTCGGTGCCGGATGCGCGGATCACCAGGCGGCCGCACCCGTCAAGGCGAGCCTGCGCCTGGGCGATCGCCGACTTGACCGCTTCGTTGTCCAACGGCTGGCCGGCGGAAAAACGCACGTTCTCGAGCTTCTGAGGCACCGGCTCGAACTGCCGCGCCAGGGCGCTCATCGGCTTTCCCGATCGGACCATCTGCGCCAGCACCTGCAGGCCAGCGATCAACCCGTCGCCCGTGGTTGAATAGTCGGCCAGGATAATGTGGCCAGACTGTTCTCCGCCCAAATTGAACTTGCCTTCCCGCATGCGCAGCATCACCGCGCGATCGCCGACCGGCGTGCGCTCCAGGGTAAGGTTGCGGTCGGCCAAAAAACGCTCCAAGCCGAGGTTGGACATCACCGTGGCCACAACACCCCCGCCTGCCAGCCGATCGTCGGCCGCCCACGCGGCGGCGATAAGCGCCATGATCTGGTCGCCGTCGACGACGCGCCCGCGCTCATCGCAGATAACCAGGCGGTCGGCGTCGCCATCCAGAGCGATGCCGATGTCGCCGCGATATTCCTTCACGGCCCGGGCCATGGTCAGCGGGTAGGTCGAGCCGCACTCCTCGTTGATGTTGCAGCCGCTTGGACTGACGCCGACCTCGATGACCTCGGCCCCCAGTTCGTAGAGCGCCGTGGGCGCTACCTTGTAGGCGGCGCCGTGGGCGCAATCGATGACCACGCGAAGCCCGTTGAGGCTGAGGCTGCGCGGCAGGGTGGCCTTGACGATCTCGATATACCGCGCCTGCGCTTCGTCCATCCGCGCCACGCGGCCCAGCTGCTTGGGCTCGGCGAGCCCTTCCTGCAGGCCCTCGTCCATGTGCGCTTCGATCTGCGCCTCGACATCGTCTGAAAGTTTGTAGCCATCGGGACCGAAGAGCTTGATGCCGTTGTCGGCGAAGCTGTTGTGGGAAGCCGAAATCATCACCCCGAGGTCGGCCCGCATCGAGCGCGTCATCATCGCCACCGCCGGCGTGGGCAGGGGCCCGAACAGCCGCACGTCCATCCCGACACTGGTGAAACCCGCCACCAGCGCCGGCTCGATCATGTAGCCAGACAGCCGCGTATCCTTGCCGATCACCACCAGATGGCGCCGGTCGCCTCCGGAGCGAAAGATCTTGCCGGCGGCCAGGCCGACGCGCAGGGCGACCTCGGCGGTCATCGGAAACTTGTTTGCCTGACCGCGAATGCCGTCTGTACCGAAATAGCCGCGTTTATTCATCAGCTGCGGTCTCTCCCACCAAGGAAACGATGCGAAACGCTAGTTTTATTCCAACCGGTGTTTGCGAACCCTAAAGCCATTGCGCATCTAACGGCCACGCTCTTAAGACTAGCGCGCCGCGCTGCCCGGCACAAAGCACCGCGGTTGCAACCATAAGCGAGACACCATGTGCGGCATCATCGGCATCGTTGGCGCAAGTCCGGTCGCGGGGCGCCTGATCGACAGCCTCAAGCGACTCGAATATCGCGGGTACGATTCCGCCGGGGTGGCGGGCCATACGACCCGGGGGCTCGAACGGCGGCGCGCCAGGGGCAAGATCCGGGAGCTGGAAGCGGTGCTCGCCGCCGAGCCCCTGATCGCCAGCGTCGGGATCGGCCATACGCGCTGGGCCACGCACGGCGCGCCATCGGTTCGCAACGCCCATCCGCAGACCGCGGGCCGCGTCGCCGTGGTTCACAACGGCATCATCGAGAATTTCGCCGAGCTGAAGGCTGAACTGATCGCCAGCGGCCGCCTGTTCGAAAGCGATACCGACACCGAAGTCGTCGCCCACCTGATCGACCAGGCGCTCGAGGGCGGCGAGACGCCGCTGGACGCGTTCAAGACAGCCTTGAACAGGCTCACCGGCGCCTACGCCCTGGCGGTTCTGATCGACGGTGAGCCGGACCTGGTCATGGGCGCCCGGCGGGGCAGTCCGCTGGTCGTGGGTTACGGCGAAGGCGAGATGTTCATCGGCTCCGACGCGCTGGCCGTCGGGCCGTTCACCCAGCGCATCGCCTATCTGGATGAGGGCGACCTCGTGGCCATAGACCACGACCGGGCGCGAATCTTCGACGCCGCCGGCCAGTCTGTCGAACGGCCCGTGCGCCTTGTTGCGGCGTCGGCGGCCCTGGTCGAGAAGGGCAACTATCGCCACTTCATGGAAAAGGAAATCCATGACCAGCCCGACGCGTGCCAGCATACCATGGCGAGCTACGTCGATCCGATCGCAGGGCGGGCGAGCGCGCCGGGCGGCTTTGATTTCGCCGCCATCGACAGGGTCCAGATCCTGGCTTGTGGGACCGCCTATTATGCGGGCGTGATCGGCAAGTACGTTTTCGAAAGTCTGGCCGGCCTGCCCGTCGACGCCGAGGTGGCGTCCGAGTTCCGCTATCGCGATCCCGCCGTCGCCCCGCGTACGCTGGCGCTGGCGATCTCGCAGTCTGGAGAAACCGCCGACACCCTGGCGGCCCTGCAATGGTGCAAGAGCCGGGGCCTGCCGACGGCCGCCATCGTCAACGCCCATGAATCGACCATGGCGCGCGAGGTCGATGTGTTGTGGCCAACCAACGCCGGTCCTGAAATCTGTGTGCTCTCCACCAAGGCGTTCACGGCGCAGCTGAGCGTCCTGATCGCCCTGGCCATCGCCGCGGCCCGTCAGCGCGGGCGGATCAACGAAGCCGGGGAGAAGCGCCTGGTGCACGTGCTGCTCGAAGCGCCCCGGCTGATCGCCCAGGCGATCTCGATGGAAGATGCGATCCGCGCGGTCGCCCACGATATCGTCAAGGCCAGGGACGTTCTCTACCTGGGTCGCGGATCGATGTACCCGCTGGCGATGGAAGGGGCCCTTAAGCTCAAGGAAGTCAGCTACATCCATGCCGAGGGTTATGCCGCCGGCGAAATGAAGCATGGCCCGATCGCCCTGATAGATGGCGCAACGCCAGTGGTGGTGATCGCGCCCTCGGACGCCTTCTTCGAAAAGACCATGTCCAACATTAGCGAAGTCATCGCCCGCGACGGACGGGTGGTTCTGATTACCGACGAGGCCGGCGCGGCGCGGGCGCCCGTTGAGGCCCTGGTGCTGATTGCCCCGAGCTGCGAGGCGCTGATCGCGCCGCTGGTCATGGCCGTTCCGCTGCAGCTGCTGGCCTACCAGGTCGGGGTGCTTAAAGGCGCCGACGTCGACCAGCCACGCAACCTGGCCAAGTCGGTGACCGTGGAGTGAGGCGGATGATGCACACATCCCGAAGGCGGGCCCGCTAAACCCTTCTCCCACCGGGATAAGGAGGGGCCCGACGCGGCAAGCGGCGGGAAGATGAGGGGTTAGACTGCAGGCCGCGTAACCCCTCACCGTCCCACGCCCCTGCGGGCGCGGGCCCCTCCCTCTCCCACTGGGAGAGGTGTTCGATGGGCGTTCGTCGAGATGTGTGCTTACCCTAACGCTCGCGCTGAGGGGTATTGGAACTAGGTGTGAGGCGCCATGAACAAACCGATCCGCAAGGCCGTGCTGCCCGTCGCGGGGCTCGGAACGCGGGTGTTGCCGGCGGCCAAGACGGTGGCCAAGGAACTGCTCAACGTCTTCGATCGGCCGATCATCGCCTATGCGATCGCCGAGGCGAGAGCCGCCGGCATCGAGCACGTCGTGATGGTGACCGGGCGCGGCAAGCAGGCGCTGGAAGACTACTTCGACCACAACCTCGAGGTCGAGGCGATGCTTGCGGCCAAGGGCCGCGATGCGGAACTGGCGGAGCTCGTCGCCGAACTGCCACGGGCGGGGGAAATGAGCTTCGTGCGCCAGATGGCCCCCCTTGGCCTTGGACATGCGGTGTGGTGCGCCAGGGAGATCATCGGCGACGAGCCCTTCGCGGTCATCCTGCCCGACATGCTGATGGGCGGGGCGCCAAGCGCCTTGGAGGAGACGATCAGCGCATACCAGGCCGTTGGCGGCAACATCGTCGCGGTGGAGGCCGCCCCGCCCGGCCAGACACATAAGTATGGCATCGTCGCCCTGGGCGAGGCGGCCCCCGGTTTCGAGGGGCGCCTGAGCACCATGCGCGGCATGGTTGAAAAGCCGCCGCCAGGGACCGAGCCCTCCAACCTGTTCATCTCCGGACGCTACATCCTTCAGCCCGAGATTTTCGCGCTGCTCGGCGAACACAGGAAAGGCGCGGGCGGCGAGATCCAGCTGACCGACGCCATGGCGGCGCTGATGGCGCGCCAGAGCTTCCACGCTCTCGAGTACCGCGGGCTTAGCTATGATTGCGGCGACAGGGTCGGCCTGCTTGCGGCCAACCTGGCCATGGCCTTGGCGCACCCGACCCTGGGCGCGCAGGCCAGGGCGGCCGCCAGCGCGGTGCTGGCTGCATCGTGAACGGAGCTGGCGGGGCCGCGAGTTCCGGCATGCGACCCCTTGATCGGAGCATGCGCCGGCTCGGCGCGCTCTTGCTCACCGTATCTGGCATCACCCCGGCGGCGTCGGTGTTCGTCATCGGCTCGGCGGTGATAGCCCAGGCCGGGACGGGCGCCCTTGTCGCATTCTTGGCGGCTGCGGCCATCTGCGTGCCCGTCGCCCTGGCCTATGCCGAGCTGTCGTCAGCCTTTCCGGTCACAGGGGCGGAGTACACGTTTCTCGGCCGAGCGCTGGGGCCGGCCTGGGGCTTCATGGCCCTTGGTCTGAACGTCGTCGGCGGCGCCCTGTCCCAGGCGGTGACCGCGCTCGGCCTGGCCGCTTACCTCAGCGTGGCGGTCCCCGGCCTCCCCACGCTGCCGGCGGCCCTTGTGGCGGTGGGCATTTCGACGGTGATCGCGGTTCTCAACGTTCGCACCAACGCCCTGGTCACCGGACTGTTTCTCGCCGCCGAGCTCCTGGCCCTGGCGGCCGTGACCAGCCTTGGTCTGTGGCATGAACACCGATCAGTGGCCCAGGCGATCATCCATCCGGTGGTCGCAACCGCCGCCGGACGGCTCTCTCCCACCTCGTTGACCGCCATCGGACTTGGGACGGCCGGGGCGATCTTTGCCTACAACGGCTTTGGCGGGGCGGTTTCATTCGGAGAGGAACTGAAAGAGGCGCGGCGAAGCATCGCTTCGGTGATCCTCGTGGCCCTCGTGGTCGCCGTGATCTGCGAGGCCATTCCGATGATCGCGATCATCGTCGGGGCTCCCGATCTAGCATCTATTCTGGCTGCGTCCTCGCCGACATCCGCGTTCATCAGCGCCGGGGGTCCGTGGTTCTCAAAGGCTGTCAGCCTCGGGGTGGCGCTCGCAATCGTCAACGCCATGATCGCCCTGACCCTGATGAACGCCCGATATCTATACGCCACCGCGCGGGACCAGGCGTGGCCGGCCGCCCTGAACAGGGCCTTCGGCGCAACCCACCCGCGCTTCCGTTCCCCGCATATCGCCACCGTGGTCATGGGCGCCCTATCGGCGGTCGCCTGCCTGCTCAGCCTGCGCCTTCTGGTGGTTCTGACGGCCACCGGCATCGTGTTCATCTACATCGGCGTCATCGTCGCGGCCCTGCTTGGACGGCGCACGGGGTCGACCGCGCAAGGCGCATACAAAGCGCCGTGGCATCCCTGGGCCCTGGTCGCCGGCCTTGTGGCGCTGGCGGGCGTGGTTGTCGCAGACATCGCCGATCCCGAGGTCGGCCGCCTGGGATTGGCAGCCAACGTCGCGGTGAGCGTGGCCTTCGCCGGCTACTATTGGCTGTTCGTCAGGCGCCGGGGGGTCTGGCGGCTGACCGGCGCCGAAGGCCCGCTGACCAGTAGCCCCCCAGAACAGGGCGCGGTCCCGTGACTTGATGACTGCGCGAAGAAAATCGATGCTCATCCGTCGGTTTTGATAAACCGGTACACAAGGCGCCTCTCTCTCTGTCCTGGCGCACCGGAGTTTTCCGCATTCCGAGATCCAGCCTTCCAACGGCGTTTACCCTTCTCCAGGTCACGCCGGCGCTGGATGGAGGGGGTGTCGAGCAACTAACGCTGGATGTGGCGGCTGGGGTGGTTAAGGCCGGTCGGGCAAGCCTTGTGGCTTCGCGAGGCGGCAGGCTGGAGGGCGCGCTGGAGGCAAGCGGCGCCCGACTGATCCGCCTGCCCGTCCATTCGAAAAATCCCCTGACCATGGCCGCCAACGCCGCTCGTCTGGCCGCCGTCATCCGGCGCGAGGCGGTAAGCCTGATCCACGTGCGGTCTCGGGCGCCGGCGTTCAGCGCGCTTTCAGCCGCGCGGGCGACGAACATTCCGCTGATCGCCACCTATCACGGGGTCTATGCTGCGCGATCGGCGCTGAAGCGCTGGTACAACGCGATCATGACCCGCGGCGACATGGTCATCGCCAATTCCAACTTCACCGCCGCGCACGTCATTGCCGAACACGGATTGTCCCCCCAAAAAGTCGCGGTCGTTCCCGAAGGGATCGATGCCTCCAGGTTCTCCCTGGCCGCCGTTTCCCCTTCGCGCATCGCCGCGCTGCGCGAGGCCTGGGGATTGGCGCCTGGCGAACGGCGCTTCATCGTGCTCTTCGCAGCGCGTCTGACATCGCTCAAGGGCCATGCGGTTCTCATCGAGGCGATGGCCGGCCTGGAAGCACGCGAGCGAGTGCTGCTGATCCTGGCAGGGGAGGAAGGGCGGCGGGGCTATGCAACGACTCTCGAGGCAGCGGTGGCCGTCGCCGGCCTGGGCGATCAGGTGCGGATGGTCGGACCGTGCGACGACATGCCGGCGGCCTATGCGATCTGCGATCTGGTCGTCGCCCCTTCGATCGCGCCGGAGTCGTTCGGCAGGACCGTGGTTGAAGCGGGCGCCATGGGCCGCCCCGTCATCGCCTCGGCGATCGGCGGGACGGCGGAAACCGTGATCGACGGTGTAACGGGGTGGCTGGCCGCGCCGGGTGACGCCGGGGCCTGGCGATCGGCGCTGGCCTTGGCCCTGTCGACACCCGATGATCGTCTGGCGGCCATGGGCGCGGCCGCGCGCGAACGCGTGTTGCGCTTGTATTCACTCCCCGCCATGTGCGAGGCGACGTTTAGGGTCTATCGCGGCGTCTTGGAGGGGCGGGCGTGAAGCCGATCAAGAAGGTGCTGGTGATCAAACTTTCCGCGGTCGGCGACTTCGTGCTCGCCTTTCCCGCGTTCGAGCGCATCCGCACGGCTCATCCGGAAGCCAAGATCACCCTGCTGACCACGCCGCCGTTCGAAGCCTTGGCCCGCTCAAGCCCTTTTTTCGACCGGGTGGAGACCGACGGCCGTCCGCGGAGCGCCGGGGGTTGGCTGATGTTGATCTCGCGATTGCGGACGTCGAATTACGACCGAATCTACGACCTCCAGAACAGCGGTCGCACGAAGCTCTATTTTCACGCACTGCGACCGTTTCCGCCGGCCTGGTCGGGTACGGCGGCGGGGTGCGCGCTACCCCATCGCAATCGAAATCGCGCCAAAATGCACGCGCTGGAACGACAAGCCGAACAGCTGGAAGCCGCGGGCATCTGGCCCGAGGCGCCGACGCGGCCGCTGTCGGCCCCGCCGCCCGATATTTCCTGGATCGTCAACCGCACGCCTGCCGCGCGCCCGATCGGCGCCCCCAGCCCTCGGCCCGTGGTGCTGCTCATCCCCGGCAGTTCGCCGAACCATCCCGAGAAGCGCTGGCCGGTGGACTACTACGGCCGCCTGGCCGAACGACTTCAATACGAAGGGTTCGACATCGTCATCGTCGGCGCCCTGCAGGAGAGCGCGCTGGCGCACGCCATCCAGCGCCGCGCGCCCAGAGCCAGAGACCTCACCGGCCGCACCGATTTCGCTCAGATCGCCACGCTCGGCACGCGCGCGGCCCTGGCGGTGGGCAACGATACCGGTCCGGTGCATCTGATCGCGGCCACGGGCACGCCGACCATCGCGCTGTTCTCATCGGCCTCGGATCCGGCCCTCTGCGGCCCTCGGGGCCACGTCACCGTCTTCCAGGCGCCGGATCTGAAGGACGTTTCGGTCGACACGGTCCTGGCGACGGGCCTGAGGCTCGCGGTGCGTGCCGCTTGATCGCGCGCGGCGTCGCCCCCATAAGCTGCTATGATGGAGATTGCCGACACCACTTGAAGCCGCCAAGGAGCACAGCCTATTCGCCGTCCCATGTCAGCGCCGCCGTCGAAAGACGGTCCGCGCATCAATGATGAGATTCGCGTCCCCCGCGTTCTGCTGATCGACCAGAACGGAGAAAAACAGGGAATAATGCCCACGTCCGCCGCCCTCGAGGCGGCCGTCGAAGCGGGCTTCGATCTGGTCGAGGTCTCTCCCACGGCCGATCCGCCGGTCTGCAAAATCCTCGACTACGGCAAGTTCAAGTTTCAGGAACAGAAGAAGAAGAACGAGGCGCGCAAACGCCAGAAGCTGGTCGAGGTCAAGGAAATCAAGCTGCGGCCGAACATCGACATCCACGACTACGAGGTCAAGGCCCGGGCCATGCACCGCTTCTTCGAGGAGGGTGACAAGGTCAAGGTTACCCTGCGCTTTCGCGGCGGGGAGATGCGCCACCCCGAACTGGGCATGAAGCTTCTGCTGCAGGTGCGCACCGACTTCGACCCCGTCGCCAAGGTCGAATACGAACCGCGCATGGAAGGCCGCCAGATGATCATGATCCTGGCCCCCCGCTAGGGGTCTGGCTGAATTGATCTCTTCTTCCCCCTCTTCGGGGGAAGTACCCGCGAAGCGGGGGAAGGGGGTCTTCCGGCGGTCGGTCGCAGCCCCCTTCGTCTCGCGCAAGAGAGCGCGATCCACTTTCCCCAAAAAGGGGGAAGAATCGTCAAAAGAGCTCGTGATTCAACTGAATCGCCTAATGCGCTGGGGTCGCGGGAAGAGGGTCGAGCAAGGCCGGAGCGCGGGCTTCCGAGCCCGCTCTTGCCGCCGCTCGAGCATTTGACCGCCTGAAAACCATGAGGGCTGGAAGGCCGCGCTCCGAAGAGAACGGCCCGCCTTGCGCCCGCGGCGGGCCAGTCCTATCAGCGCTGCGATGACCGCCCAGGCGCCAGCCCCGACGGCCCGGCGTTCGGACGCGGCCCTCTACATCCTCTTGTCGGTGATGTTCATCAACATGCTGGGGTTCGGCATCGTCGTGCCCCTGCTGCCGTTCTATGGGGCTTCGTTTCACGCTCAGCCGTGGCAGATAGCGCTGATCTTCTCGGCCTATTCCATGGGCTCGTTCTTTGGCGAGCCATTCTGGGGCCGGCTTTCCGACCGCATCGGGCGCAAGCCGATCCTGATCTTCACCACCTTGGCCAACTGCGCCTGCTACGGCGCCCTGGCCTTCGCGCCCAACATCTACATGGCCTTTATCATCCGCTTCTTCGGCGGCATGGCGGCGGGCAACGGCTCTGTAGTCCAGGGCTATATCGCCGATGTCACGCCGCTAGAGGACCGGGCCGGGCGCATGGCCAAGCTCGGCGCGTCCTACAATATCGGCTTCATCCTCGGACCCTTCGCCGGCGGCATGCTGGCCAAGACCTCTGTGGGTCCTATCGGCTTTCAGATCCCGCTTCTGGTCGCCTCGGGCCTTGCCGCCTGTTCGGCGCTCGGCATCGCCCTGGCGGTGAAGGAGAGCCGCCAGCGGCGCCCCGCCCAGGCCAATCCGCCCAGCCGCTGGGTGATGTTCGGTTTCGCCGCCCGCCATCCGGTGATCGGCCGGCTGATGCTGCTGACGTTTTTGGTCGGCTTCGCCTTTACCGGCATCGAGTCGGTGTTTGGCTTGTGGGCCCAGCACCGGTTCGCCTGGCAGCCACGCAACGTCGGTCTTTGCTTCGGCGTAGCGGGACTGGTCTCCGCCCCGACCCAGTTCTTCATCACCGGCGCGCTGTCGCGGCGATTTGGCGAGGCGCGCATGCTGGCGGTCGGCATGGCCGGCACGGTGATCTCCATGGCCCTGCAGCCGCTCACCGACGGGGGGGTCGCCACCATCGCCCTGATGGCCCTGACCGCGCTTTCGTCGTCTGTGGCCTTCCCGAACTCCGGGGCGCTGATGTCCAGGGCCATCGATCCGGACAATCAGGGCCAGATCATGGGCCTCAACAACGCCACCGGCGCTTTCGCGCGCTTCGTCGGCCCGTTCACCGCCGGGCTGGTGTTCGCGGGAATCAGCGTCAACGGACCCTTCATCATGGGGGCCCTGATCGTCGCCCCCGCCATCCTGCTGGCGCTGTCAGCCGGCCGCGCCGCCGCGCGCCTGCCCGTTCAGGAGATCGTCTGAGCGGCGGACAAACGGGGAGGAACGAGGCGAACCCTTTCAACACCAAGATCACAAAGGACACGAAGGACACAAAGGCATGACTTGGGCGCTTCGCGCGAAGCGCAAAACTCGCTTTCCCTTTTCTTCTTCGTGGTCTTCGTGTCCTTCGTGAGCTTAGTGTCAAAAAGGACGCCGATGGCGTCGGTCGGCTTCGAGGCCCGGACACAACCTTGCCTTGAGCCGGGCATTGGCCTAATGACCGCCGCTTCCTATTGAGCCGCCTGGCCCACAGGCATGCCATGGCGGTTCTTGAACGCGACTCTTTGAATAAGGACGGCGCCTCTCACGGCTCCGATGCAAAATGCCCAAGCTGAAGACCAAATCGGGCGCCAAGAAGCGCTTCAAGATCACCGCGACCGGCAAAATCAAGGCCGGCGTCGCCGGCAAGCGGCACCGGCTGATGAGCCATTCGAGCAAGTATATCCGCACCAATCGCGGCACCAAGGTGATGAGCGAGGCGGATACCAAGACCATCAAATCCTACCTGCCCTACGGCCTGTGATTAGGAGCGACAGACCATGGCCAGAGTGAAACGCGGCGTCACCGCCCACGCCAAGCACAAGAAGGTTCTCGAGCAGGCCAAGGGTTTCTGGGGCCGGCGCAAGAACACCATCCGCGCCGCCAAGGCCGCGGTCGACAAGGCCGGGCAATACGCCTACCGCGACCGCAAAGTGCGCAAGCGCTCGTTCCGCGCCCTGTGGATCCAGCGCATCAACGCCGCGGCCCGCGCCGAGGGCATGACCTATTCGCGATTTAGTCACGGCCTCGAACTGGCCGGGATCGCCATCGACCGCAAGATTCTCTCCGAGATCGCGGGCGCCGATCCAGCCTCGTTCAAGGCCATCGCCGAGAAGGTTCGCGCCGCGTTGGCTTGAGGTTCGAAGAGCATAGCTCTCACGCAATTTCAAAGCCCTCCGGCGCGATCCCCGGAGGGCTTTTTGCTGCCCGTCATTCTTGCGCTAGAGCACAGCTGACATGACCGACCTTTCTAAACTCGAAGCCGATCTGACAGGCGCCATCGCCGCCGCCGGCGACGCCGCCGCGCTCGAAGCCGTGCGCGTAGGCGCCTTGGGCAAGACCGCGACGATCTCGGCCCTGCTCAAATCACTGGGCGCGATGAGTCCCGAGGCGCGCAGGGCCGAGGGGCCAGCGATCAACGGCCTTCGCGACAAGATCGCCAGCGCCATTGCACAGCGCCGGTCGGTGCTCGAGGCGGCGGAGCTAGACACACGTCTGGCCGGCGAAAGCCTCGATCTCTCGCTACCCGCGCCGCCAAGGCGCACGGGCGGCGTGCATCCGACCATGCAGGTCATGGACGAGATGATCGCCATCTTCGCCGAGCTCGGTTTCGGCGTGGCCGAGGGCCCGGACATCGAGGACGACTTCCACAACTTCACCGCGCTCAATTTCCCGCCAAGGCATCCGGCCCGGGAGATGCACGACACCTTCTTTTTCAAGCCCGGCGCCGACGGGGAGCGAAAGGTCCTGCGCACCCACACCAGCCCGATCCAGGTGCGCACCATGCGCAAGGCGAACCTGGCCATCGGCGCGCCGGCCTTCGATGTCTATCGCGCGCCGCCGATCCGCATTGTCGGGCCGGGCCGGGTCTATCGCTGCGACAGCGACGCCACTCACACGCCGATGTTCCATCAGATGGAAGGCCTGGTCATCGACCGGGAGATCACCATGGGCCATCTGAAGTGGACGCTCGACGCCTTCATCCGCCGCTTCTTCGAGGCCGACGGCGTTGTCACCCGCTTCCGCCCCCACCATTTCCCATTCACCGAGCCGTCGGCGGAGATGGACGTCCAGTGCGACCGCTCCGCGGCGGTCATCAAGATCGGTGAAGGCGCCGACTGGCTGGAGATTTTGGGCGGCGGCATGGTCCACCCCAACATCCTGACCACCTGCGGCCTAGATCCGGACGTGTGGCAGGGCTTCGCCTTCGGCTTCGGCGTCGATCGGCTGGCGGCCCTGAAGTACGGCATGCCCGATCTGCGCGACAGCTTCGGGGCCGACACGCGCTGGCTGGCGCACTACGGCTTTTCAGCATTCGCCGACCCCAACCCGGCCTCGGGTTTGAGTTGAGCGGGGGCAGGCGATGAAATTCACCCTCTCCTGGCTGAAGGAGCACCTGGAGACGTCCGCCGGGGTCGGCGAGGTCGCCCAGGCGATGACCATGGCCGGGCTCGAAGTCGAGCATGTCGATGATCCCGCGTCGAAGCTCGCCGCCTTCTCGGTCGCCAAGATCGTCGAAGCGCATCGCCATCCCAACGCCGACCGTCTGAGCATCTGCCAGGTCGAGACCAAGGATGGCGTCAAGGAGATCGTCTGTGGGGCGCCCAACGCCCGCGCGGGGCTGACGACCATCTACGCCCCGATTGGAACGTTCATTCCCGGATCCGGGATCACCCTGGAGCCAAGGACGGTGCGAGGGGTGGTCTCCAATGGCATGCTCTGCTCGGCTGCGGAACTCGAGATCGCCGAGCAGTCGGATGGCATCCTGGAGGCGCCCGACCTGCCGGTCGGAACACCGGCCGCCGTGGCTCTGGGGCGTGAAGCGGTGATCGACTTCGAGGTCACGCCCAACCGCCCCGACTGGCTGGGCGTGGCCGGCATCGCCCGCGACCTGGCCGCCGCCGGCCTCGGGGCGCTAAAGGATCTCTCAGTGACGCCGGTCGCCGGCGCGTTTGCCTGCCCCATCGACATTCGCCTGGACGGCTCGGACGCCTGCCCGATGTTCGCCGGCCGGCTGATCCGAGGCGTGAGCAACGGTCCGTCGCCCGCCTGGCTGGCCGATCGCCTGCGTTCGATCGGCCTTCGCCCGATCAGCGCCCTGGTCGATATCACCAACCTGATCACCCATGACCGCGCGCGTCCGCTGCACGTCTATGACGCGGCAAAGCTGACCGGCGGCTTTGTCGAGGCGCGGCTGGGGAGGACCGCAGAGAGCGTCGCCGCATTGGACGGCAAGACCTATGGCGTGACGCCGGAGATCTGCGTCATCGCCGATGGCTCGGGGCCGGTGGGCCTGGGCGGGGTGATGGGCGGCGCGTCGACCTCGGTCAGCGAGGCGACCACCGAGGTCTTCGTCGAATGCGCCTGGTTCGACCCGATTCGCACCGCGCAGACCGGTCGGACGACCGGTATCGCCTCCGACGCCCAGTACCGCTTCGCGCGCGGCGTCGATCCCGGGTTCGTCATCCCTGGCCTGGAGCTGGCCACGCGGCTGATCCTCGATCTCTGTGGGGGCGAGGCCTCGGCAGTCAGGGTCGCCGGCGCGCAGCCCGCGGCGCCCGCGCCGATCGATTTCGATCCCGCTTATGTCGCCAGGCTGGGTGGGCTCGAACTGGCCCACGACCGAATACGGTTGATCCTGACCGTGCTCGGCTTCGGGCTTGACGGGTGGCGCGTGTCGCCGCCGACGTGGCGACGCGATGTCGAGGGCCGCGCGGACCTGGTCGAAGAAATCGCACGCATCGCCGGCTACGACGTCATCGAGGCCCAGCCGCTTCCCCCCGTCGCCCATGCGGTGGGCGGGGTGCTCACCGGCCGCCAGGCGCGCATGCACAGGGCGCGCAGGGTGCTGGCCGCCGCCGGCTACGCCGAAGCGCTGACCTGGTCGTTCATTTCCCGCGCGGCGGCCGAGGCCTTCGGCGGCGGCGGCGAGGAACTGACTCTGGAAAACCCGATCGGCGGCGATCTCGATGTCATGCGGCCTTCGTTGCTGCCGAGCCTGATCCAGGCCGTCGCCCGCAATGCAAGGCGCGGGTTCCCTGACGCGGCCCTGTTCGAGATCGCGCCGGTATTCGCGGGCGCCGCCCCGGCCGACCAGCGCACGGCGATCGCCGGCGTGACCAGCGCCCGTGGTCCACGGCGGTGGGACAAGGCCAACGCCGATGGGGTGTTCGCGCTGAAGGGCGACCTGATAGCGCTCTTGGCGGAGCTCGGCGCGCCCGTGGGCTCGCTGCATATCGCCCAGGGCAGCGCATCGCCATGGTGGCATCCAGGCCGTTCGGCGCGCGTGCAACTGGGGGCCAGGACCGTGCTGGCTGAATTGGGCGAACTGCATCCGGCCGTCCTCAAAGCGCTCGACGCGGAGGGTCCCCTGTGGGGCTTCGAGCTGTGGCTCGAGGCGATCCCGGAGCCCAAGCGCAAGGGCGCCAAGACCCGGCCCGCGCTGACGCTGTCGCCCTACATGCCGCTTAGCCGCGACTTCGCCTTCGTGGTTGCCAGAGCCACGCCGGCGGCAGAGCTCATCCGCGCTGCTCAAAGCGTCGATCGCGGCCTGATCACGGGCGTCACCGTCTTCGATGTCTACGAAGGCGCGGGCGTCCCCGCCGGTGAGAAATCGGTGGCCCTCGAAGTCACCATCCAGCCGCGCGAAAAGACCCTGGGCGAAAGCGAGATCGAAGCCCTTTGCGCCAAGATCGTCGCGGCGGTCGAAAAGGCCGTGGGCGGGCGGCTGCGGTCGTAGGCGCGCGCCAGCGCCCCCCCCCACCGGCTGCGCCGGCGGTCCCCCTTCCCCCGCGGCGCTTCGCTCGCGAGGGAAGAATTTACTTTTCTAAACTCCTGCCCCGCAACGCGGGGAAGGTGGCGCGGCGCTTTCCTTGCGCCGTGACGGAAGGGGTGCGAGGCCGGCGTAAAGGCCGCTAGAACGGCAGCCAGTGGCGTTTGCGGCTATAGGCGAGATAGCCGATGTTGGCGCCCAGCCGCAGGCCGACGCCGGCGCGCACCGGCGCCAGAGTAATGTCTTCGGCGCGTTGGTAGTTCACGCCGAGGCCGCCGACCAGATAGGCCGAACCCTCGACGCCCGGGAAGCGGCGGTAGATCGCATCGGGGTATTGCAGGTTGTAGCAGAGGGTGAATACCCGGCTGGCGTTGCCGCCCCAGTCGAAGCCGATCGACGGCCCCTGCCAGAACACCTCCATCGGCTTGCGGTCCTTCATGTAGAGAAGTCCCCGGCCATAGCGCAGGCCGACGACGACGGCGCCCGCCCCTTCCTCGCCGGCGATGTAGCCGGTGGGCAGGCCATTGTCGCGGAACGCCCGCTCGACCGCCGCCGCGGCCGATTCTGCGGTGACGCCGAGGAAGTCCGACACCCGGTCGACCGTCTCCTCACGGCTATAGGTCGGCGCGCTCTGCCCAGGCGGCGGCGGGGGCGGCGGCGGCGTGCGGTCGTCCCGGTAATCCTGGGCGAGCGTCGGCCCCGCGGCCGCGCAGGCGATGGCCGAGACGATCAGCGAGCGGCGATCCATGGCGCTTAACCCCTCCGTTGCGAATCAGGCTCGATTCTAGCCGCAGAGTTTAGGCCCCATTGCGGCGGCCCGATGAACGAGGGCGCCTCTCGCGCCGGAGCGCGGTTGTTGCTAGAGCCTCGCGCGCCATGACGATGCCCGCCGCCATCCGCAACTTCGCCATCATCGCCCACATCGACCATGGCAAGTCGACGCTGTCCGATCGCCTGATCCAGGAAACGGGCGGCCTGACCGCGCGGGAGATGAAGGAGCAGGTGCTCGATTCGATGGATATCGAGCGCGAGCGCGGCATCACCATCAAGGCCCAGACCGTGCGGCTCAACTACCGCGCCGACGATGGCCGGGACTATGTGCTCAACCTGATGGACACCCCGGGCCACGTCGATTTCGCCTATGAGGTCAGCCGCTCCCTGGCCGCCTGCGAGGGATCGCTGCTGGTGGTCGACGCCAGCCAGGGGGTCGAGGCCCAGACCCTGGCCAATGTCTATCAGGCCATCGAACACGACCACGAGATCGTGCCGGTGCTGAACAAAGTCGACCTGCCCGCCGCCGAGCCGGACCGGGTGCGCGAGCAGATCGAGGAGGTCATCGGCATCGATGCCTCCGGGGCCATCGAGTGCTCGGCCAAGAGCGGGCTTGGCGTCCACGCGGTGCTCGAAGCCATCGTCACCCGCCTGCCCGCGCCCACCGGCGACGACGCCGCGCCGCTGAAAGCCCTGCTGGTCGACGCCTGGTACGACGCCTATCTGGGCGTTGTCGTTCTGGTGCGGGTGATCGATGGGCGGCTGAAGGTCGGCGCGCAGGTGCGGATGATGCAGGCCGCCGCCACCTACAAGGTCGATAAGCTCGGCGTCTTCCTGCCCAAGGCGACCGACGCCCAGTCGCTGGGCCCAGGCGAGATCGGCTTTATCACCGCCCAGATCAAGGATGTCGCCGATGCCGCGGTCGGCGACACCATTACCGAGGAACGTCGCCAGACGGCCGCGGCGCTGCCCGGGTTCAAGCCGGTGCAGCCGGTGGTCTTCTGCGGCCTGTTTCCGGCCGACGCGGCCGATTTCGAGGACCTTCGCGCGGCGGTCGGGCGGCTTCGCCTCAACGACGCGTCGTTCACCTATGAGATGGAGACCAGCGCCGCGCTCGGCTTTGGATTCCGCTGCGGGTTCCTCGGCCTCCTGCACCTGGAGATCGTCCAGGAGCGGCTGACCCGCGAGTTCAACCTCAACCTGATCGCCACCGCGCCCAGCGTCATCTACCGGATCACGCTCACCAACGGCGAGGTCATCGAGCTGCACAACCCCGCCGACATGCCGGACCCCGCGCGCGTCGACAGCATCGCCGAGCCGTGGATCAGGGCGACCATCTTCACCCCCGACGAATACCTCGGCGCGGTGATCAAGCTATGCCAGGACAGGCGCGGATCGCAGAAGGAGCTTTCCTACGTCGGCGCGCGGGCCATGGTCATCTACGACCTGCCGCTCAACGAGGTGGTCTTCGACTTCTATGACCGGCTCAAAAGCATCTCGAAAGGCTACGCCAGTTTCGACTACCAGCTGGGCGAATACCGCACCGGCGACCTGGTCAAGATGTCGATCCTGGTCAACGCCGAGCCGGTCGACGCCCTCTCGATGCTCGTCCACCGGCATCGCGCCGAGACCCGCGGCCGCGGCATGGTCGAAAAGATGAAGGAGCTGATCCCGCCGCACCTTTTCGTCATCCCCATCCAGGCGGCCATCGGCGGCAAGATCATCGCCCGCGAAACCGTCCGCGCCCTGCGAAAGGACGTCACCGCCAAATGCTACGGCGGCGACGCCACCCGCAAACGCAAGCTCCTCGACAAGCAGAAAGAGGGCAAGAAGAAGATGCGCCAGTTCGGCAAGGTCGACATCCCGCAGGAAGCCTTCATCGCGGCGTTGAAGATGGATGCGGATTAAGGGGCGACCGGCTACCCCAAGGTGCGCATTCGAACGCGCCCGGGCTCGATGACAGAAAAGTGGCCGCCCCAATCGTCACGCGATGCGATCAGTTTTGAAATCAGTCTCCCAGCTCCCTCGCCCTTCGGCATTGGCAGCCGGAAAAGGACGACACCGCCGGCGCCTGGCGGCGTCCAAGCCCGCGCCAGTTCGCCGAAGTCCTTGTCGAAGGCTAACAGGACGCGACCTTCCCGGACCGCCCACGCCAACACGTCGCGATCGGCCACGCCTGGAGATTCCGACCTGACCCACGCGACGTCGTTGCCGGCCGCTTTGAGGGCCGCGACGGCGGCGGCCGGAATATTCTCGTCGGCAAGGAAACGCACTTCAGGCCGCGCTGGGATAGACCTTCTCGGATTGCACGGCGTCACGCGCGTATGCGAGGCAAGCGGCGATGTCCTCGTGGACCATGCCGGGATAGTTTTCCAGGATATCGGCCTCGGTCCAGCCCTCGGCCATCAGCCCGATCACGAAATCCACGGAGAGCCGGGTTCCGCGAACGACGGGCTTCCCGGCGAGAACGGCGGGATCGAGTGTGATGCGTTGACGCGTGTTGGGCATCGGTGAACACTCCACTTTGGATGACTAGATTAGAAGGCTTTCGATCCCAGACAACTACGTCCTAATCCGCCTTGATCGGGTTGAGGGGAAGCACTGGTAGGCCCGCCGCGATGACGGCGGCTTCCATGGCTCTCCACAACGGTGTCTCCCAACCCCCCATCGTCCGCGCCCAGTGCAGGAGGGGACCGGCGAAACGGCGGAAATCGATTTCGGCCACATGGATCTTGGCGCGTTTCGGATCGAGGTCTTCATCGCGATCTTCCGGGTCGCGGTCGTTGATAAGATGGCATTCCTCAAGCGCTTGGATCACGGCGTCGTCGGCATCGACCGCCCAGCCTTCCCAGCCAAAGCCCACGTCGTAGGCGTCATCGTAGAACTCTGGCGATACCTTGACGAACCACGGCAAAGGGCTCTGCGCCTCCTCGGCTTCGCATAGTCTTGAGGCGGTGGCGGGCATGGTCGTCTCTCCCTTCCTTGTCACCCAATGGCGTCGGCGCGCGGGCTGATCAAGCCGCTATGAAGGCTTCGCGGTGCCGCCTAATATATGTTGGGTGCGGCCAAAGTCGTTTGTTTCGCGGAAGGTGGATACGGTCCATCTGCATCTCAAAGAGGCTCTTGAGTTGCGACGGCACCTTGTTGTGCGACACGAGGAGCCGGTACTCATCCGTAAGTGAGATGAGGTGACGATCGAATAACCAGTGAACCGTGCCCGAAAGGGCAAGTCCGTTTTGGACGATGTCTGGTCCGCCCTCCGCAACGCTCCAGATGTGGGCTGCTTGGACTTCTGACCGTCCGCCACCGTTGATAATTTTGAGACTCGTCACCGCGCACCGATCTTCGTAAGCTGAGCAAACTTGGCTGCGAAAATTTGCGTCGCGAATCTTCCGGTTGACGAGCATCAGCTCGACACGGCGAACTTGCTCCTCGACTGGGTACTTGAATACCGCTTGATCGAAGTCTTGGACACCGAGTCCCAGGCGGCTTCCGTTTTCTGGAGCCAATGTCTCGGCGAGACCGATCTCGACGATGCGAGCAAAATCTGCGTCTTCGAGCGCACGCACAGAGCGGCCTCTGAGATATATGCCAACTTGTGAAACCTGAGCTATGTTCCTCAGTACGAACTCAGCGTACTCGCCGCCCGGCCGCCAAGGGACAGGACGGTCAAAGTTCAGAAACTCCGCCAAGTATGCGTAATGGTGGTCACCTTTAGCGGGATCGCGCTCGACGCGAATTACCCTTGCGGTGCCAAAATAGGATTTGCTGCCCCTGTTGGCGCGGGGTTGCCGAAACACAATCCAGTCGCCGACGGTTTCATTCACCAGACTGAGGTATTTCTGGGGGAAATGATAGCGTTCCGTGATCTCGTCGTCGTATGCCGACTCGACACTTGTATCGAAGACCGCCTTCATTCCTGCGCCCCCTGCCGATGCAGCTCCCGTTAGCTGTCAACCCTGAAAAAAGCCAACGCGCATTGAGGGACCGGAGCACTTGGCCCAAAAGCTTCTGGGATCCTTCCGTGCTTCCGCTGCCGCTTCCACGCCTCACGGCGCCAACTCCCCCAATCCCGTCAACCGCAACACGCCCTTGCCCGGCAACTCCACCCGAAGTTCCAACGTCCCGCCGGCCGCTTCCACAAACCGGCGCAGGGTGGACAGATAGAGATCGGCCTGGCGTTCCATCTTGAGAACGGAGGGTTGTTTGATTCCCAGTCCTTGGGCGATCTGGTCCTGGCTGCGGTCGGCCAGGAGGCGCAGAGCCTTCAGGCCCTCCACCTCGCGATGCAGTTCGGCGGCGCGCGCCTCGATCCGCGAGCGGCGAGCCGGGGGCAGGCCGGCCATGATCTCTTGCCGCGTACGGCCCATTTTCAAACCTCCTTCAAGCACTTCAAATGCGCGTCGAGCCGCCTATCGGCCTTGCGGATCAAGGCGGAGTAGAACCGCTTTCGCGCCACGCCCGACTTGTCGCCCGCCACCAGCAAGATGGCCCGCCGGGCAGGGTCAAACGCAAAGGCGACCCGCCACACACCGTCCGCCGCCCTGAACCGAAGTTCGTTCATATTGGCATGCTTGGATCCCACCAGCGTGTCGGCATGCGGTCGCCCGAGCATCGGTCCGTAGGTCTCCAGCAAGGCAGTGACAGCCAGCAACTCGTCCCGGGCGGCCGTCGGCAAGGCGTCGAATTCCGAGTCGAAGTCGTCGTGGTTGGTCACCGTCCATGGCATGGGATCATATAGGCCACGGCCTATGACCTGTCCATAGGCTAAAGGCTATGGGCGCCATGTATTTCGCCGGATTGGAGACGGACAGGCGGTTTCGGTCTCAGTTTACAATATCCTTGCGTCAGCTGCCGAACAGGCGCCCGTTTTGGGTCGCGAGCGCCAAGCCCGACCGGATGTTTCTCTTCCCCTTCAATATCGCAAGTGCCCCCCCCGCTCCTCCGCCCACCCCACCTCATCCGCCACGGCCATCGTGTCCAAATCCCCCGCCGTCGCGGCCGGATCATCAACCCACTCCCGCAACCCCGGCCCGCCATTGATCACGTCGATGGCTTGCTTGCCCACCTCGTATTCGTAGGCGAAGTCGCGCCAGAGGGGGTAGGCGGGCCAGAGGCGGCGGATGGCTTTGAAGGCGAGGGCCTGGAGGCGCCAGGGGCGGAAGGCGGCGGGGTCGTAGGCTGGGCCTTCGGTGACGATCTGAACGCCGTTGCAGAGGGCGCCGGCGTGCTTGTGGAAGGTCGGTTCGAACCAGCAGTCGCGTAAGGAACAGCCTGCCAGCCAGTGGGGCGCGAGGGCGTGCATTTCCGCGATCACGCGGCGCGCATCGATGTCGGGGGCGCCGAAGAGTTCGAGGGGACGGGTGGTCCCGCGGCCTTCGGAGAGGGTGGTTCCCTCGACCATCACCGTGCCGGGAAAGGCGCGGGCCATGTAGAGGTTCGGCGCGTTGGGGCTGGGGTTGATCCAGGCCCGCTCGCCCAGCGGCCAGCCGTAGCCGGGACCAGCGTCGGGCGCCCAGCCCCGCATCTCGATCACCTGATAGTCGACGTCGAGGCCGAGCGTGGCGATGAACCAGGCGCCCAGTTCGCCCAGCGTCAGGCCGTGGCGCATCGGCAGCGGCCCCGCGCCGACGAAGCTTTCCCAGCCGGGCTGCAGGCGCAGGCCCTCGACCGGGCGGCCAATCGGGTTGGGGCGATCGAGCACCCACACCGCCTTGCCGTGCCGGGCCGCCGCTTCGAGCATGTAACGAAGCGTGGTGACGAAGGTGTAGATGCGGCAGCCGACGTCCTGCAGGTCCACGAGCACCACGTCGAAGGCGTCCATCATCGCCGCGGTCGGCCGGCGCACCTCGCCGTAGAGGCTGAACACCGGCACGCCATGGACGGGGTCGGTGAAGTCGGCGGTCTCGATCATGTTGTCCTGCTTGTCGCCGCGCAGGCCGTGCTGAGGGCCGAAGGCGGCGGTGAGCTTGATGCCATCGCAGGCGGCCAGGGCGTCGAGGGAATGGGTGAGGTTTTCGGTTACCGAAGCGGGATGGGCGAGCAACGCCACGCGCTTGCCCGCGAGCGACGCCCGCAGGGTCGCTTTGCTGAGCAGCCGATCGATGCCGAAGTTCATTTCAGGCCTCCGGTGGCGCCAGTTCATAGACGAAGCCGGCCTCGGCGTGGAAGTCGGGCCTGCCCGGCGGATGGGCCAAGGCCCAGTAGGATTTGCGGCCCCCCGCCTCCTCGATCACCGCGGACAAAGCAAGGTGCCAGACCGCGTTGCTTGGCGACTCCGACAGCGTCCCCAGATCGACAGAAGCCCGCAATTTCAAGCAATCATCGGTCTGTCGCACCGCGAAGCGTGGCGCGGCGACCTCGCTGGCGACGCGCATTCCCGCTCTGTGGCCGCTGAACCGATAGGCCGCCCACTCACCGGATGGCGAAAGGTTGATTTCGATGTAGGCGTCGCCTTTCGCTGCTCGGACGAAAGCCTCGAAACAAGTCCGCCGCCAAAGCTCTTCGGTGCGGGCAGGCGTGGTCGTGGGGGGCAGATAGAGATCGTTCACAGCGCCGATGACTCCGAAGCTCAACTCCAACACGCCAGGGCTGGGGCGCGCGGCATCCACTGCGATGGATGACACCGACGTGCATAACGAGCCTGGATGAATCGTCAGCGCCTGGCGCATCGCGCGACCATAACGAGGCGGAGCGCGCTGAATTTCATGCCGCCTTGGGGGCGGTAACGTCCAGGCTGACAACCAAGCCGGCTCGCGTTCCCAGGGTCACCAAGGCGTCGAGGCTGAACTTGTTGATACGGTTCCTCAGCAGGTCATTGAGCCTGGGTTGGGTGAGGCCCAGCCGCTTGGCCGCGACAGTCTGAGAGGTGCCCCAGGCCGCTACCGCGTTTCGAATCGCCCGAAGGAGGTCGGAACGCATGATCATGTTCGTCGCCTCTTCGGGCGTGTCCATGAGCGCGTCGAAGACGTTGTCGAAGCTCTGCCGCTGCATGTTCGTCATTCCGTCATCAAGTCTCGCAATCGGCCGCGGGCGATGTCGATGTCCTTGTGTGGCGTGGCTCGCGTCTTCTTCTGGAAGGCGTGAAGGACGAAGATAGCCGACTCCAAATTGGCCAAATAGACCACCCGAAACGCTCCGGGCCCATCCCTCAGCCGGATCTCGCGGACGCCGGGGCCAACACTCGGCATGAACTTCCAATCGCTGGGGTCTTCACCCATCTGCACGTCACGAAGTTCATGGCCGACGGTCCGACGAGCGATTTCCGGAAAACCTCTGACCCGCCGGAGGGCGTCACCCAGAAAGACGACCGGCTTCATCTCAATCGTCTATATCTGTTTTGATATAGAAATGCAAGCCTCACCTGTCCGGATTCCCGTTACTCAGTGGTATTGGCTTGGGTGTTGTATCTCGGATGAGATACAACGTTGGCTATTGCGAGGTGCGCGCCAATGACCGAAACCACCATGATTCACGTTCGCGTCGATGATGATACCAAGGCCCAGGCCAGCGAAGCGCTGTCGGCCATGGGCCTTTCCATTTCGGACGCGGTGAGAATCTTGCTCAGGCGCGTGATCGCCGAACAGGCGCTGCCGCTGGAACTCAAGGTTCCTAATGCACAGACCCGCGCGGCGATGGCGGAATCCCGCGCCATCATCCGCGAGCGGCGCGCCCGTTTCGCAACCGGGCGAGAGCTTCTGGATGCCGTCGAAGACGGCGCCGGGCGGTAAGCGGGCCGCGCTGCCGCGCGCGTCAGATTTCACCAAGGCGTTCGTCAAGGACTGGCAGCGGCTTTCCCGAGCTGGGCGGCACGATCTTGGCCGGCTGAAGCAAGCCATGCTGCTGTTGATCGCCAACGACGGACCCCTCCCGCCTGAATGGCTCGACCATCCGTTCAAGGGATCGTGGTCGGCGTTCCGGGAGTGCCATATCGGCGGCGACTTTCTGCTCATCTACCAGGTGCTGGGGGCCAAGACCGACATCGTGGTGTTCAATCGGGCCGGAACCCACGCCGAGCTTTTTGAGTAGTCGCAATCAAGGCATTGAGCGCTGGGCTACGTCCGCCACCGGCCGAGGCCCGCGCCGTCGGCGACGCCGGCGGCGGCGGGGCTTCTGGCGCTTGAGGAGTTCCGCAAGGCCGGGGGCCGCGGGCTCGAGGGCGGTGACCAGTTCGCCGATCAGGCGGCCATAGACGGTGACCTCGCCGTCGGATTTCCGGGCTACGAGCCTAGGCTCGGCCCCCGAGTTGTCGAAGATGTCGGCGCGGTCGGCGTGTTCGAAGAACCAGGTCAGCTGGGTGAACGAGCGACTGCGCCGGCCGCGGATGCTGGCCTCTGGAACATCGTGGCCGCCCTTGGCCACCCGGTCGCGGACGCGGGCCACGTTGATTTCGGCATTGCGCAGGAAGACGTAGATCAAGGCGACGCGAAAGCCCTGCTCGTGGGCGCGTGTCACCAGGCGCCGGTATTTGTCGGTGGCCAGCACGGTCTCGACGCCGACCGTCTGGTGGGCGTCGACCGAGGCGTGCAGCCATCGCTCGATGCGCTGCACCGCTTCCAGATTGGCCTCGGGATTAAGCGGCAGCTCCTCATGATCGACGATCCGCTTGGCCAGGGCGTCGGGATTGATGAACCAGACCGCGCCGGACGGCGCATCGATGCTCGCCCGCTCATAGGCGGTGCTCTTGCCCGAGCCATTGGCCCCGGCGATGATCCATAGCGACGGAGGATCAGACGGCGGGTTTGTCGCGGGCATTGGCGGCGCGGCGCTGCCGCGATTTCTTGCGCGCCAGCTTCACGTTGCTCTTGAACACATAGAGAAAGTCGTCTCCGAACGAGGCGCTGTTGGCGTCCAGGGCGAAGACGCGGGTCCGGATCCCCTGCTCGGTCGACAGGGTCTTGATGGCCACGCCCTTGGGCCGCTTGGCGGCCCTCTTCGCCTTTTCAACGGCTCGCAACTCCAGGCGTTTGGGCATGGACACTCCTGGCGCGACTATCGAAGGGCGCCGAGGCGATGGCAAGCATCCAATGGCGGCAAGCCAACGGGTGTCCGCGCGGTTCGAAGGCGCGGCCGGTCGATCGTCAGGCTAGCGGGCGTCCGGTCCCTGCGCACGGCCCCGTGGGCGGTCGCCGCGACGGAAAATCCAGAAGCCGAAATGGATGATGCCGATGAAAGCCAGGATGCCACTGGCCCCGATCGCCAAGCCGAAGTCGATGGTGGCGGAAATCTCGTCTTCGGCGGTCCTGGCGATCGACAGAGCGTAGGCGAGGACGGCGGCGCCCAATCCGGCGGCGATGAACAACACGGCCCTGCGCGCGTCCCACTCGGCCGTGGAGCGCGGGCCCTCGGCCCGTTCGCGCTCGCGCTCGCCCAGGGTCCTGACGAAGTCGGCCGTCACCGGGTCGCCGTTCTCATAGGCGATCCTGAGCGTCTCGTGCAGCCACCCGCGTTCGCGCGATCGCAGCCACAGGGGGATGAGAATAACCGCGGCCAAGCATAGCCAGAACGCCATCGGTACAAGCCAGGCGGTGAGCTCCCATCCCATGGCGGCGATCCTTCCACCGCGCGGCCCCAGGCCGCTCTTTGGCGAAGGATGCGCCGGCCCGCGCGGCCGCCACAGTGAATTGTTGGTAAGGTGGCCCGGCCACGAGGCCGGCGGTTGACGACCCGGCCGGGGACCGCGACGGGCTTGGCGGCGCTACCCTTGTCCGAACGCCCGGTTCGCCAGTCCCGCGAAGGCCAGGGTCGTGCGGTCTTCCAGATAGGGCCCGATGATCTGGATGCCGATGGGCAGACCGGCACGGGTCCTGGCGATGGGGATCGCCGTCGCGGGCAGGTTGGCGAGGCTGGCCATGGCGGGCCAGGCGATCTGGGCGCCGTAGGGCGTCGATTCGCCGTTGATGACATGGACGCGCTCGCTGAACGGCCGCTGGTCGTGCGGGAAGGCGACCACGCCGAAGGCCGGCGCGAGAACCACGTCGAAAGTGACGAACAGCTCCGCCCACCGGCGACGAAAGGCGATCTGGGCGTCGAGGGCGTCCATCCAGCCATGGGCCGAGAGCGGCTCGCCCATCGGCGGGCCGCCGCGCGACATCACCGCGCCAAGGATAGTCGAGTACACGCCTTGCGAGGCGGCGAGATCGGGCACCAGCGGGCTGCTTCGCGAGACCTTGGCGCCGGTCGATTCGACCCGGTCGGCGAAGCCATGCAGCGCATCGCGAATCTCACTGTCCAGGGCGGCCAGGGCGTGGTCGACGACCAGCACGCGAAAATCGGCCAACCGCTCGTGACGCGGCGCCGGGAGCTGCACGCGGTAGCCCACCGCCTCGTCGCCTGCCGGGCCGGCCAGGACGCCCAGGGCCAGGATCAGGTCATCGACACTGCGCGCCATCGGGCCGACGACGTTGATCGCCACACCATCGCCTTCGACCCCCGGCGGCGCATGGCCGCGCTGGGGTACGAGATTGTAGCTGGGCTTGTGACCGAAAAGTCCGCAGAAGGACGACGGCACGCGGATCGAGCCGCCGATGTCCGAGCCGAACTCCAGCGGGACCATGCCGGCGGCCAGGGCGGCCGCGCCGCCGCCGGAGGAGCCGCCCGGCGTGCGGCCAAGATCCATCGGGTGATTGGTGCGGCCATAAACCGGATTGTCGCTCTGCCAGTCGCCGAGGAAAGGCGGCACATTGGTCTTGCCGAGGATCACCGCCCCGGCGGCCTTGAGCCGCGCGACGCCGACCGCGTCCCTGGGGGCGATGAACGGTGTTTCGGAAGGTGTCCCCCAGGTGGTCGGCAGGCCGGCGACGTTGAACGCCTCCTTGACCGTCATCGGGACGCCCAGCAACGGCTGGCGCCCGCCCCTGGCCAAGGCGGCGTCGGCGGCCAGCGCCGCTTCGCGCGCGCGGCCGAAATCGCGCACCACCACGGCGTTGATCGAGCCGTCCAGGCGCTCGATGCGCTCCACCGCCGCTTCGAACAGCTCCAGCGCGCTGACCCTGCGCGCGGCGAGCGCCGCGGCCAGTTCGCCGGCGCCGGCGCGGGAAAGGTCGTCAACCTTGGTTGTTTCCATGAAGGCCCTCCGCTGCTGTGACCGGCCGATGGTGGCGATGCTCGACGAACCAGGCGATCAGCCACCACAGCATCGCCCACGCGGAGCCCAGCGCCCAGCCGCCGATGACGTCGGTTGGCCAGTGCACTCCCAGATAGACGCGGCTCGCGCCGACGGTAACCGTCAGCGCCATGCCAGCCCCGAGGGCATAGATCCGCACCCGGCGGCTGCCGGCAAAGTGGCCGGCGAGCGTGGCAAGCGACAGATAGACAATGGCCGAGAGCATGGCGTGGCCGCTTGGAAAGCTGGCGTTGGCGACCTGCACGGCGTGGAAGGCCAGCGGCGGTCTCTGTCGCCCGACCACGATCTTGATGATGTCGACCATCAACAGCCCGCTGGCGCCCGCCGCGAGGAGCAAGAGCGCTTCGGTGTATTTTCGCAGCGCCACGAACAGGCCCGCGACGACCAGCACGATCACCACCAGATCGATTACCGAGCCGAGGGACGTAATGTCGATGGCGGCCAACCGCAGCCATTCGGGCCCGATTGGCGCCGACACATCGCCCGGCTGACGCAGCATGGTCAGTATGCCCATGTCGAAGGCGCGCGTGTGATTGTCGGTGACCGCATCGGCGACGCTGAGAAACCCCAGAAGCCCCGCCGCGAAGATGAGAATGGCGGCGACCACCCCGATTTCCCGCCGGGCGCGGACCAAGCCCCGGCCAAGCAAACCCGTCGGCGCGGGCGCGGACGTCGGGGACGTCAAAGGCCAAGCTCCGCACGTTGCGCGCGGGTGAGTTTTGCCGCAACCAGCGCGTGCGCGGTCTTCAGCCAATCGCGGGTCTCGGCCTCGTCAAGGCTCGACACGTCCACGAACTGGACCCACTTGGCCCTGGCCAGATAGGCCGCCGGTTTGGCGCGGCCGCTTTCGGTCAGCGCCTCGAAGGCGATGTCGGACGCCTTGAATGAGCAGCCTGCGGTGGGGCCGGTGACCGCGAACATGCGGCCGCCGACCTTGTAGACGTGGTCGTCGCCCCACTGGATGTTCATGGTCGCCCCGGGCAAGGCCCGGCAGGCGGCATCGAACGCCTGGGGGCTCACGCCCGGACGCCGGCCCCGATCGGGCAGCTGACGCCCGTGCCGTCGAGGCCGCAGTAGCCACCGGGGTTCTTCGCCAGGTACTGCTGATGATAGTCCTCGGCGAAGTAGAACGGTCCGGCCGCCTCGATATCGGTGGTGATCGGCCGGCGCACGCCCGCCGCGCTCAACGCCGCCTGATAGGTTTCCCGCGACGCCTTCGCCGCGGCCAGCTGCTCGTCCGATGCCGTGTAGATCCCCGAGCGGTACTGGCTGCCGACATCGTTACCCTGCCGCATGCCCTGGGTAGGGTCGTGGCCTTCCCAGAACAGCTTCAGCAACGTCCCGTAGGAAACCAGCGTCGGGTCGAACACCACCTGCACCGCCTCGGTATGGCCCGTGCGGCCGCTGCAGGTTTCCTGATAGGTCGGATTGGGGGTGGCGCCGCCCATGTAGCCGACTGCGGTCACCCAGACGCCCGGGGTCTGCCAGAACTTGCGCTCGACGCCCCAGAAACAGCCCATGGCGAACCAGGCGATCTGGGACCCCTCCGGATAGGGACCCTTGAGCGGCCTGTCGTTGACGAACGACTTTTCGGCCGTGGGAATCGGATCGGGCCGGCCCGGCAGGGCGCCCGGCGGCGCGGACTTTTCCAGGATCTTGCCAAACAGCGACATCGGGCTCCCTTCCTCAAGGCTGGTGACCGCGAACATAGTCGTTTTGGCGCGCGGCGCCACGCTCGCTTGTGGGCGCCGGGCGCATGCGTATATTGCCCGCCTTCCGTCGGGCGGCCGTCAGGCTCCTTAGACGCTAGGGTGAGGTGGCCGAGTGGTTGAAGGCGCACGCTTGGAAAGCGTGTTTACGGGAAACCGTAACGAGGGTTCGAATCCCTCTCTCACCGCCACTGTATTCGTCTAGTAATGGTGGGCGATCTCAGAGGATTGTAAGGCATGGTAACTCTGCCATTACACGTAAATGAACGTACATCAGGGCAGACGTATATTCATAATACTATCTACTATTACAGATTTATCGCCTGGACCGTATCCACCCGCCCATGCTCTAGGTGAGTTTCCATTAAGCAGGGATCTCTACTATACCACCTCCGTGAGAACCTGAGGGCGGCAAAGCTCAAGCTGTCAGGCGACGTGATCTTCAGGCTGAACAACATCGAGCGGAGCGGTGTCTAGGACGCGCCGTTGGATTGCGGAGTTTCGGAACAGCTCCGTAGGCGCCCGCCCAATGTTCCGATGCGAACCACCGAACGCGGCCCGCTCAGAGCCGCGTCGGGATCAGCACCTGCATCTGCTCGTAGCCCTTGATGAAGATCGAGTAGCTGCGCTGCGGCTCCTCCAGCAGGCGGATCTCGGGGAAGCGCTTGATGATCTCTTCCCAGATGACGGTCAGCTGTAGCTCGGCCAGGCGGTTGCCGACGCAGCGGTGGATGCCGAAGCCGAAGCCGAGGTGCGTGCGCGGTCGTTCGCGGTCGATGATGTAGGCGTAGGGGTCCGCGATCACCTCCTCATCGCGATTGCCCGAGACGTACCACATCACCACGCGGTCGCCCTTGCGGATGGTCTTGCCCCGGAACTCGAAATCCTGGGTGGCGACGCGCGCCATGTGCGCCAGCGGCGTCTGCCAGCGGATGGTCTCGGAAACCATCGAGGGGATCAGCTCGGGATTGGCGCGCAGCTTGGCGTACTGGTCCGGGTTACGGTTCAGCGCGAAGATGGACCCTGAGATGGTATTGCGCGTGGTGTCGTTGCCGCCGATGATCAGCAGGGTGACGTTGGAGAAGTACTGGTCCATCGAGAAATTGCGGGTGTCGGGACCGTGCGCGAGCATCGAGATCAGATCGCCAGCGGGCTCGGCGTTCACCCGTTCCTTCCACAGCCGGACAAAGTAGGCGCGGCAGTCCGCGAGCAGATTGCGGCGCTCTTCGTAGGTGTTCCATGGCCCGTGCCCGGGCGCGGTGGTCATGGTGTCCGACCACATGGTCAGCTTTCGCCGCTCCTCGAACGGGAAGCCGAACAGCGTGGCCAAGGTCATCGTGGTCAGCTCTTTGGAGACCAGATCCACCCAGTCGAATGGCTCACCGATGGGCAGCGAGTCGAGGATCAGGCCGGCGCGCTCGCGAATCTGGGGCGCCATCTCGACGAGCCTCGTCGGCGCGACGCCCGGGCTGACGGTCTTGCGCTGAATGTCGTGCCCGGGCGGGTCCATGTTGATGAAACTGTTGGCGTCATCGCCGGTGTCTTTCTCCCGCGTGACGAACGCCTCCGCCGGCAGCACGCTGGGCTTGGGCGGCAAGCCGATCCCCTTGGCCGACGAAAACACCTGGTGATTGGTGTCGACCGCCATGATGTCGTTGTACTTGGTGATCGACCAGAACGCCCCATAGTTGCTGTCGGGAGTCCAGTGCACCGGGTCCTCGGCGCGCAGGCGCTCGAAGTAGGGCCAGTGGGCGTCGTCGCGAAACGCCGAGGCCCAGGCAGGGTTCAGCACCTCGAGCGGCGTCTCGTAGGCCCGCTTGCGCGCCAGCGCGCGCTTATCGCTCAACACATCGATCGCACCATCGGCCATAACACACCTTTTCCTGCGCCCCGGCTTCTCGACCATCGGTGCCCACCCGCAGACCGAAGGTCGATATTCGTCAGCCGTCAGCTAGAGACCTTCGAACATCGTACCACAAGCGACACAAGCGGAGGATTCGCGCGTGCGCTCTACGGACCGAAGATCTCGCGCCTCAGATGTCCTGGTCAATGTCCTCCGGCGGGTGCAGCTACCGGGAGAGACGTTTCGCCGCCCTGGCGGAGTGGCGGGCAGTCATGGGCTAAGGTCAGGTCGGGTTTGGGTCGGAGGCAAGCCGCTATTAGACTGACGGCGCCGCCAACCTATCTTCGTGCGTGGTTGCTACGCCAGCCTCAGCTTCAGCGTACGGGGACGCCAGCCGGCGCGGCGGATCACCAGAACGCCGAGGACGACCGATGCGAGGGAACATACGACCATCGAGACAATCGACGCCTCGGGTCCAAACGCACCGCCAGTCAAAATTTCGGGACCTGTGAGCACCGTCCTGAGTAGCGAATGGGAGGGCGCAAAGCCGGAGACCTGGGCGCCAAAGACGGCGCCCTGGGTGAAATTCCAGCTCATGTGAATGCCGATGGAGCACCACAGACTGCGCGTCAGAACGAACGCAAGCGCCAGCATGACGCCCCCTTCGAGGGCGATGGCGGCGGAGCTTAGCAACGTGGCGCCGGGATTGATCGCGTGCAGCAGGCCAAACAGGATCGCTGAGAAAATCACCGCGACGGTCGTGCCAGTGGCATCCTCCAGGACCCGGAACACGATGGCGCGCAGGATCAGCTCCTCCATTACGCCTACCGCGAAGGCTACGGCCAGGAGACCGATCAACCCGTGCACGCCGGTTCCTGGTGGGAAGGTCGCCATCCCCAGACCCCAGAGAATCAGGAATACTGTCGCCATCAACCCCGCGCCGAGCAGGGTTCCGATCAGAAATAGCCCAACGCCGCTTCGCGGATCGATCTCCCTGGCGGCGCGGCGCTCGACCAGTCTCACCACCAAGGCATAGGCGCCAAGCAAGAGCGCCGCTGAACCAAGGTTGGCCGCGAGCGTCAACGGGCCGTGCAGCGGGGAGGGCGCCGGCGGGATGAACGGCATTGTCGCCAGTTTGGATAGGATCAGCGCGCCAATCACCGCGGCGAGGTAGATCGCGATGCGCAGGATTGCCCAACGTCCCAGTGTTCGAAACCAACTCAAGGCGACGTTTTCAGGGGGCGCGGTCGCTTCGACTGAGACGGGCGTGGTGGATTGCCGCTGGCTCATTACCGTCCTCGGGCGCCCAGCGGATCCGGCGAGGTCCACAGTGTCGCGCCCAACCTAGCCCAGCGTGACGCTGACGACGCAGGTGGCGCTGTTTCCGGTCGAGAAGTCTATAGCGCTGCTGAGCTGGGGAAGGATCTGGATCGCGATCGCGCCATGGTCGTCTACCTGGTAGGTCCAGGTCGAACTTGCGCAACTGGCCGTCGAAGCGACGTGGTAGTTCGACGCCGGCGTGAAGTGAACGACGACGCTCGAGGGATAGTAGAACCCGCACTCTGCCGGCCCTCCGAACATACTGGCCCAGTACCCCCCCTCACTTCCACACTGTGGCTGATCGATCAGTGGATCGAAGTCGGCGATCAAGCCGCCGGGCCATACCGAGAGCTGCTGCTGAGGCGGTAGGAACAGGCACGCCGAGACTGACGCACTGGAGCAAAAGGCCTTCATGTCGGCCGGCGCCGAGGCATATTGCGTTGGCGATTCGACGACCAAGGTCGTGGCCGCAAGGTTCCCTACAGGCCCGCGCGCGATGCCGCCGGGGCGCATGCCTCGGGGGCCGGCCGCGGGTCCGGCCGGGTGGTTCCAGATCGGCTCGCGTGCGATACCCCCGGCGCGCATACCTCGGGCGCCGGGCGCAAGTCCGGCCCTGAGCGCGCCCGCGGCCTGCAGCCCGCTGAATCGCGCCCTGCTCAGGGCGGCCTCACGAGCAGCGTGCGCCGCGCGAAGCTGGCCCAAAGTCAAACTCAGCTTTCCAACCTGCACGATGGTTGAAGCGGGCGCCGTGTCCTGGCGCTCCTGCAGCGACAATTGCGCCAGCGGGACGGCGGCGCCCGCGGCGCCGGCGGCGGACGCCGTAAACAGAAGCGCGATGCCGACGAGCGACGGAAGCCACGTTTTCATTGAGCAAATCTAGAACCGCCGAGCGGCGCGGTCAAACGAAGCAGCCTGTTCCTCGATCGTGGGGACCGGGGCTTCGAGCCGTGGGGTCCCGGCCGCCTTCATGCGGCGGACCATTTCGACGTGTCAGCCGTTGGCGAACCTCGCTCGCGGCCGCCCATTTCAAGGAACAGCGCTTCCGCGAATTTGTTCGTAGACGCGATCGAAAACCTTCAACCCCGCCAGGTCGGCGACGCCTCCGGCGTTCGTCGCCTCGCCGAGATACTGGACGTTGGCCGTCTCATTGTTGAACGCCGGCCAATGCGGAATCCCCTGCTGGTTTGGATCGCCGGTCTTGGCGAAATTGGTCCAGTAGCTGGCCATCGTGTCGGCCACCTTCCGATCCGTGGGCGTCCAGCGCCAACGTTGCTGATCGAGATGATCAAAGACGTACCAAAGTTCGGCGAAATGGCTGGCGCCCCAGCCGGCGTAGACGGAACCTTCAGGAAACGGGGGCTTCTGGGTGAAGTGATAATAGTACACCGCCTTCTTGCCCGTTGCGGCCTGCAGGCGCGCCCAAGTCCACATGTCCCAACCGAAACGAAGGTCGCGCTCGAACGCCGCACGGGCAATTTTCGCCTCTTCGTCTGTCGTGTGCGGATAGGCCTCGAGTAGCGCCGCAGGCAGCACCCCCCACGCGTGCGCAATGTCCTCATTGAAGGTCGCCGCCTTGACCTTCGAAAGGTCGACCAGGGAGCGGGCTTCCTGCTCGTTTGAGCCCACCAGCATCGGCACATCGGTCTGCTCGCCGGCCGCGAACACCGCGTAAGGTGAGCGTGGCAAGACGTATCCATCGATCACGGGGTGGGCGACATTGCCGCCGAGGAGCCGTTCGGGCGGCAATCGACGAAACTCGGCGAGCGAGTGAACGCCCAACGACGCCTCGTAGGCGTCGCCGTCTTTCTCTGCGTTCTTCAGCATCCAGTTCGGCGCTAGTTGGAGCGGTTCGAATACGCCGCCGCTTTCACCGATTGCGCCCTGGAAGAGGCCCTTTGCCAAGGGCGACGCCAGGAGCATGCTGACAGACATGGCGCCGGCGGATTGGCCGAAGATCGTCACCCGCGAAGAATCGCCTCCAAAGGCCCCGATGTTGGTCTTCACCCATTGAAGCGCCGCGATCTGATCCTGAAAGGCGTAGTCGCCTGAAGCATGATTGGGCGATTCCTTGGTCAACTCGGTCGAGGCGAGAAAGCCCAGAGCGCCGACCCGATAGCCGAAAGTGACGATGATGACGCCTCGGTGGGCAAGCCGGTCGCCCCAGTAGAGCGGCATGGCGGCGTTGCCGTTGGTGAATCCCCCGCCGTAGATGAACACCATTACCGGTAGGCGTTCGCGGGCGCTCGTCGCCGGGGTCCAAACGTTGAGATAGAGGCAATCCTCGCTGATCTTGGGGGGCGTCTCGCCAGGCATGGATACGCCAGACTGCATGCAGGCCGGCGCGAAGGCGTCCGCCCGTTTCACCCCCATCCAGGGGACGACCGGCTGGGGGGATTTCCAGCGCAGATCGCCGACGGGCGGCGCCGCGAACGGTATGCCCTTGAACACCGTCAGGCCCGATGCCCTTAGGCCTGAGACCTCGCCGCCATCGACCCTGACTGCGGCGCTCACCGCGGTTCCAAAGATTATCGATAGGCATAACCCGATGACGATCTTCAGCATGGGAGCCCCGGTTCAAAAGGGCGCGGCGGAAATTCAGTTGGGTTCACGCCTAAGTCCACCACCCGGTCAATCAGGAGCGCCACCTCACATCTGAGAAGGCGCCCCCAAGACGGGTTTCCGCATCGCCGCGCCTGCCGCCGCAGCGCCCAGGCTGGCTCAGGTCCCACGCGCCGCGGTCGCGGCGGTCGCCGGCGGCGGTGTGAAGGGCCCGCGCGGCGGCGTCGGAGGTGGCGGGGGCGTCCACGCCCCGGTCGCGATCTTGCCGCCCTTCGCCGAGACGGCGAGCCCGACGATGGCGTCGGTGATGTTGGGCTCGTAGCCCTCTGTGTGCCCCTTTGCGATCCGAACCACGTCGGCGACGACCCGACCGTCCTTGCAGTGGGGGAACAGGTAGACCAGCGCGCGACCGGACTTCGGATAGTGGCCCCAGCCGTCGCTGCCCGGATCCTGCCGCGTGGAGTCCCACACATAGCCGGGCTTGGGATCGATCACGTCGGGCGCCTCCTCGCGCGGCCCGCAGGCAAACTTGTCAGCCAGCGGCGAGGTCGCGGCCGGGATCGATTCATTTTCGCCGTTGGAGAAAATGAAGGAGTAGTCGCAGGCGCCGCCGGGCGGACCGACTTCTGGCGGGAATGCCGGTAGGCGCGGCGGCGGCGCCTTTTGCGTTCCGGAGAGATAAACCGGCACGCCGCCGACGAATCCCTTGCCGGCCGGGGTCACCTCGCCGACGCGGCCGCCCGAGAGGCTGATGCGGACGTCGACCTTGTCCGCGAAATAGGGGTCGCAGACCAGCCGCCGCGACGTCAGGCCGCCCTGGCTATGACCGGCCAGGATGAAGTGGTCGACGTTCGCCTTGCCAACCGCCCCCACAACCTCGTCGACGATGTTGTGCAGGTACTGATCGTCGTCGGTCGACCAGTAGCGGATGGGCGATCCTGGCGTGATCACCACCAGGTGGTACTTGTCCTTCACGTCCATGACCGGAAAGTAGTTTCGTTGCCAGTTGGCGTATGAGCCGAAGCCGTGAAGACTGAGCAGGATGTTGACCTTCTCGCCGGGCTGATAGTCAGAAGGACAGTCCAGGAAGAAGGTGCGGCGGGTCTTCAGCTCCACCGTGTCGCCGGGCTGGGTCACCATCGCGGACTGACAGTCGCTGCCCGGACAATGGTAGACGGGCGGCGCGGCGCAATCGACTCCCATCAGCGTGTGGGACGACTGGGCGGAGGCCGCCGAGACGCCAATCAACAGCGTCACGAACGCGCAGATCAAGCCGCCTGTCGCGGAACGACGAAAGCTTCGCATTCTTTTCCCTCCTGCCCGCCGACGCCTGACGCCGGTCGTGATCCCTCCCCCGTCGTTCGCGGGAGCCCCAAAGTTGCCTAGGTCCGCCAGAGTAGCGCGCAACGATCATCTCGGCGAGGGTCAGCTGCACGCGCCGCTCGCCTGGGGCGAGGCCGGAGACAACGCCGATCCCCTGATGCCAAACTCAATCGATTTGAGGATTTCGGCGAGTAGCGGCATGGCGGCGTTTGCCGGCCGCGACGCCCCTGGCCGGCGCATAAGCGACCTTGGGAGATGCGCTATCGACCGTTCGGTGGATCGAACCCGTGCGATGCGCGAGTCCGCCCGCTGATCGGCCCGTGACTGCCGCGCTATACAACGATGGAGACGCGCTATCGACCTTCCGGCGGACGGTTATCGGCGTATGCATGCGCCGCCCGACGAGCTGGGCCGAACCCGGATCGTAATGACTGGCCGTGGCGGAGGTGGTGGCGCAGCCCTTCCCCATGCCCGGCGTGCAAGGATGGGCCGGGCCAGCGGTCACTCTCCCCGTGTTTGACTTGCCGCTGTCGCCGTTGGCGGCCGCGAACGCCGCTCCCGATGCGGACGCCACGAAAAGCGCCATCGCACAGACAAGCACCAGGACTGAAACTCGGCCGTTTTCCATGTCGAGACCTCGCTGTGGGTTCTAGAATGCCGGCTGAGAAGATAACGTCGGTTTCCCTTGAGTAAACCCACTACGATTACGTGTGGCGAAGGCTGATGGCCGCGCGAGCCGGGCGTTCAAAAGTTCGCGCGCACCTGGAGCAGCACTCTGCGCAGTTGACTGGGTGCGGCTTCCTGCACGGAGCTCGGAATGGTCGGGTCCGGAAGCGGAAAGGCGAAGTCCGCTGAAATGGCGTTGGTGACGTTGGTGCCGACGAGACTCACCTCCCACTTGCCGCTCGAGGGTCCGATGCCGAGTGAAAGATCAAAGGTGGTCAAGCCAACCGATCGGTAAATTGGGTCGTGCAGATTGTGCATGGTGGATCGGTACCGGACGTAGGCGCTGCCGCGCACTACCAAGTCGTCCCATGCGATGGGAAACTCGACCAGCGCGCCGGCGTAGCCGGTAAGCTTGGGCGAATAGGGCGGTGTGAAGCTTGGCGTCAAAAGCGCCTTGGCGTTTGCATAGGTCCACGCACTGTCCAGCGTCAGCCAGCGCTCGGCCCGCCAGGTGAATTCGCCTTCAGCGCCGTAGCTCCGAACAGGGATGTTGCTGGAGACGAACTCGGCCCCATTGAAGTCGGTATCCTGAAAGTTCGGGACGCTGGTGTAGAACAGCGAGCCGTTGAGATGCGCGGCGCCGCCAAGAATGGTGGATTTGAATCCGGTTTCGATCGAACGCGTGGTTTCGTTGCCGACAAAAGCGTCAACCTGGGGATTGCCGGTCGGAACTTGCGCCGACTCGGCAAAACCGCCGGTCTTGGTTCCTTGGCCGGCGGCGGCATAGAGCATGATGGTGTTCGTGGCGTCGAACTGGATCGATAGATTGGCGTCGGGAAAGCGCGTCGTGAAGCTGAGGGGCGACTGCGGGAAAGGCGGATTGATCACTTCATTCCACAGGGTAAACGGCGCGAACGCGGGCCGGGCCCATGAGCCGCGTTTGGTCTCCTCGGTGTAGCGCAACCCCGCGGACGCCCGCAGCCGGTCGGTGATGCGCCACGTGGCCTCGCCGAACGCAGATACGTTGAACGTCCGCTGCTTGAAGATGTCCTCGAACGATCCCAGGAAGATCGTGTCGAACGGGACCGGACCTACCTGCAGCGGCGTGTCGAAACTTTGCAGCTCGTCCGAGTTCCAGTCGCTGTAAAATATCGATGCGCCGAGCAGATAGGAAAGCTTGCGATCGCTGGCCGATGCGAGCCGCAGCTCCTGCGATGCCTGCCAGTAGTCTTCGTGACGGTCGAAGACGTTGCCATCCTTGGGACCGAAGTCGAAATCATCGATAAGATGCATGCGGTAGGTGATGAAGGACGTGATGGCGGTGACCTGGGACGCGCCGGTCTGAAAGTCGCTGGTCAGAACGACGACGTGAGCGGGCAGGCGGTGGAAACTCTCCCCATCCTCCCCCTTCGAGGTGAAGGCGTCGTTTTGGTCGTCGAGGGCCCCTTCGCCGAGCCCGGGCGGCAGCACATGGTCGGGATCGACATACTGGAAGCCGTTGCCGATGCGATGGTCGTAGGTGAATTGATACACCAGGGTGAATTTCATCGCCGCGGCGGGGGTCAGAACGGCGGTCACCCGCAGGCCGTCATTCTTGTCTATCGGCGCCCATAGGCCGTTGTAGCTGTTTCGAACCCAGCCGTCGGTATCGACGAGGTGTCCGGCGATGCGAACCGCGAGCTTGTCGCCCAGCGGCAGATCGACTCCGGCATCCAGCAGGTACCCCCGGTGTTCGAGCTCCAAGCCCGCGGATACCGACGCCGCGTAGACAGCGCCCGGGCCGCGCGTAACCAGGGAGATCGCCCCGACATCGGTGTTCTTGCCCAGGAGCGTGCTTTCGCTGCTCTTGATGAACTCGACCCGGTCCACATCGAAAATATTCGATCCGTAAAGCCGTCCCTTGCCGACGAAGGCGCCGTCGATAAACAGGGCGATGGACTGATCGAAGGATTGATTGCGGGCCGGCGTGCCTAAACCCCGAAAAGTAAGCGAGAGGCCGTCGTCCGGCGCCCGAGAGAACACCATGCCGGAGACCAAGGGTGCTGCGTCGAAAAGCGTGTCGACGCCGCGTCCCTGGAGTTGTTCGCCCTTGACCACGGCGATGCTCAACGGGACCTTCTGGACGTTCTCCTCACGTTTCTCTGCGGTCACCACCAGTTCGCCGATATCCCCCGCCGAGGCGGAGGGCGCCGGCGGCGGGGCGGGCGCGGCATGACCGACGGCCGCCAGGACCATGGCGCAGGCGGTGGCGATCACGCCACGCAAGATCCACGCTCGAGCAGGAATCCCCACGGCCCCTCCCATTTCGCCGGCGCGACATGCGTCGTCGCATGGCCCCCTCGTCGGCAATCAACCTACATTCATAGATTCGCGCGCCGTCGGTCTATGACGCGGGTCACACAACGCGGGTCGGGGCGGCTTCGCGACGATGGCGGCGTCTGATAGAGTTTAATTGGCGGGGGGGCCTCTTTGGACATTGAGAAGGCCAACGCACCGGCCGGCGCCTTCCGTCCGACGAGTCGGGTGGAAGCCGCCCTTGCACGCAATCCGGTTTTCGCCGTGCTTTCACAAGAGTGCCGCGCAAGACTGGCGACCTCTGGGGCGCTGGTAAGCCTCGATGCCGGCGCGCCACTGTTCATCACCGGCGACACCGCCGATGCGGCCTATGTCGTCTTGCTGGGCGAGGTTGAAATCGTCGCGCCGGCCGAGGATGGCCGCGATGTCTGGCTGGCGGTGCTCGGGCCCGGGGAACTGGTCGGCGAAATGGGCGTACTGGACGGCGGCGCGCGATCAGCGGATGTGCGCGCGGTTTCGCGAGCCGAGCTTTGGCGCCTGGCGCGGCATTCGGTCATCGAGACACTGCGCGATGAACCCTCGGCCGCGTTGGAACTGCTGGCGTTGATGGCGCAACGGCTCCGCGTCACCGACCTCTTGCTGCAGGAGACGGCCCTGATGGATCTGGGCGCGCGCCTGGCGCGTCTGCTGCTGGAGCGCACGAAAGGAGCGGTTTCCCTGTCGCAAAGTGAAATGGCGAGGCTGATCGGCGCCTCGCGCGAAGGGGTGAACCGCAAGCTGGCCGCCTGGCGCGCTCTCGGCTGGGTCGACATCGGTCCATTCGGCGTCAAGCTCGTCGATCGCGGCGCGCTGGCAGCGTCCGTAGGCCGAATTCCGGCGGTCTAGCGCCGTCGCTGTGACTGTTGTCACTTGTCGGCGCCGGCCGATTGTGCACGGTCAAGAGGATCAGAACGGAGGCCCGCGATCATGGCTTCGGTGGCCGCCAAGATTGCAGAAGTCGAGCGCGCGTTGATGCACGAGCGCTTTGCGGACTTCGAGCGTTCGGTGCTTCAGGACAACATCGTCCTGTGCGACGCGAAGTCGGGGGTTCTCCTGGCCTTTTCCGGCGCGATGGTGATCTTTTGCCTGGACGCCTTTATCGCCTCGCGTGGCACGGCGATCCGGGGCTCCTCGCCGCATCTGGGCGCGATCGTCTTGTTCGTTGTGGCCGCTCTAGGGTTTCTGGTCTCCTGTCACTTTTCTCTTTCTACGGTGCTGCCGCGCCTTCGCCGGGGACAGGGCCGCTCAGATCACATATTTTGGGAAGCCCCCTTCTTTCGCCTCCCCGTCGACAAGTACGTCGAAGAGATGATGGCGCTCGATCTCTCCGTCGAACATGAGGATCGCCTGCGCCACCTGCACACCCTGGCCGGCATCTGCCGAAGCAAGTTCCGGAACTTTCAGCTGGCGATGCGATTTGGACAGGCCAGCTTCGTCGTCCTGGTGCTGGCCGAGCTGGCGCGGATTCTCGCCTGACCAGCGCGCCCGCCATGCGCTGTTCGCAATGCCACTGGGAAACCACCGGCAGCGCCAAATTCTGCGCCGAGTGCGGCGCGGCGATGGCCCAGCCCTGCCCGTCCTGTGGCGAGGCCAACGCTCCTGGTGCCAAGTTCTGCGTCAACTGCGGCAGCCAGCTTGCCGCGGCCGCCCGCGCCCCCCAGATCGAGATCGCTGCGCCGGTCGTTTCCGCAAGCGCGCCCGAGCGCCGCCTGGTCACGGTGGCGTTCTTCGACCTGGCCGACTCCACCCGCCTGTCGACCGAGCTGGACCCCGAGGATTATCGGGAGGTGATCTCGGCCTATCACGTCGCCACGGCGGCGATTGTCGAACGGCTGGGCGGCTTTGTCGCCAAATACATGGGCGACGGGGTGCTGGCCTATTTCGGCTATCCGGCCGCGCGGGAAGATGACGCCGAACGCGCGGTCCGCGCGGGACTGGCGCTGGTGGCGAAGGTGGAGACCCTTGAGACCCGCGCCAATGGTCTTCAGGCGCGCGTCGGTCTGGCGACAGGATCGGTGATTGTCGGCGACCTCATCGGGGAAGGCTCGTCTCGCGAACAGGCCATAGCGGGGGAGACCCCCAACCTCGCCGCCAGGCTTCAGGCGCTGGCGGAGGGCGGCGGGGTCGTCATTTCGGCCTCGACCCATGAACTGACCAGCCGGCTGTTCGACTATCAGGACCTGGGCGCCGTCGAGCTCAAAGGCTTTGCCCGGCCTCAATCGGCTTTTCGCGTTCTCGCGGCCAACGATCGGCTGGGTCGCTTCGAAGCGCTCCGGTCCACCCGCACGCCGCTGGTCGGCCGCGAGGAAGAGCTGGAGATTCTGCTGCGCCGGTGGGAGCGCACGCGCCAGGGCGAGCCTCAGATTGTCCTCATCCGCGCGGAGGCCGGGGTCGGCAAGTCGAGGCTGCTGGCGGCTTTCCGCGAGGCGATCAAGGGTCAGGATCAACAGCAGCTCACCGCCTTCTGCGCGCCCCATGCCTCCGACAGCGCCTTCTATCCGACGATCCGCAGTCTCGAGGCGCGATGCGGCTTTGTCTCCAGCGACACCACCGCCGGCAAGCTCGGCAAGCTGGAGGCGTTGATCCGCCAAGCCCATGGCCAGCTTCCTGGATCCACCGCCGCCCTGCTGGCCTCGCTTCTCTCGCTTCCCTTTGAGTCGCGGTACCCGCCACTCGATCTGACGCCGCAACAAATCAAGGACGAGACCATCCGGGCCCTCGTGCAGCTCTCCTTGCGCGCGGCGAGCGTGAGCCCCGTCGTGCACATGGTCGAGGACGCCCATTGGATCGATCCCTCGTCGCTGGAGCTTCTGCGCGCCCAGGTGCGGGACATGGGCGCGGATGTTCCAATCATGCTGGTCGCCACCTACCGGCCGGAGTTTCAGCCACCCGCGGAATGGCTGGGTCAGCCGAATGTCGCCAGCCTGACCCTTTCACGCCTGCGCGCGGTGGACGCCAAGGCGATGATCGCGCGCGTCGCCGCCGGCAAACGCCTCCCGGAGGCGGTGGTGCTCCAGATCCTCGATCATGCCGATGGCGTGCCGCTGTTCATCGAGGAAATCACCCGCACGGTGCTGGAGGGTGCGGCCATCGAGACGGTCGCCGGCCGAACCGCCGCGGGCGGCGCCTTGCCTTCCATCGCCGTGCCGTCGACCTTGCAGGCATCGCTGTTGGCGAGGCTCGATCGACTATCGGCGATCAAGGAGATCGCCCAGGTCGGCGCGGCCATCGGGCGGGAATTTTCCCATGCCCTGTTGTCAGCCGTGTCGGGCTGGTCGGAGACCGACCTGGAGAAGGCGCTGCGCCAGCTGATCGAAGCTGACCTGATCTTCGTCAGGGGCGGCGGCGCCGAGCCAGGCTATGTTTTCAAGCACGCGCTGATCCAGGATGTCGCCTATGGGGCTCTATTGCGACGGCCGCGCCAGGATCTGCATGCGCGCATCGCTCATTCCTTGACGGTTGGTTTCAGGGACCAGATCGAGGCCCGGCCGGAGCTCCTCGCCCATCACCTCGGCGAAGCGGGCCAAGCGCGGGAGGCCGTGGACGCGTGGCGGCTGGCCGCGATCAAGACGCTGCGGGGCGGCTCCTGGAAGGAAGGGTTGAGACATCTCGACCAGGGTCTTCGCGCCGCCTTGTCGCTGGAGAAGGCCGTCGAGCGCGACCAATTGGAACTCGGCCTTCAGATGATGGTCGGAGGGGTCACTCAGGGCGCGGTTGGCCACTCAGCCCCGGGCGCGATCGATGCCTATCGGCGTGCCTATGACCTGGCAAGGGGTCTCGAAGACCGTCGAGCGGCCGCGCTGGCCGGGAGCCGCCTCTGGATAGGCCAATACGGCGCGGGCGATCTGGAAGGCGCCTTGCGCACCGTCGAGACCACCCTTGAGGCACTGTCGCCAATCGCCGACCCTGTCGACATCGCCCTGGTGAAGTCCTGCGCCGCAACCCCGCTTAGCTTCATGGGGCGGTTCGCGGAAGCCCAGATCATCGCCACTGAAACCTACGCGACGCTAGAGAACGCTGGCCCAGGCCTGGCGCCGCCAGAGTACTATTTCATGTCCCCCTTCACGAACCCGCTTTGTGCGGGAATGACAGCCATGCTTCCGTTGGGACGCCTGCAATCGTGGGCGCGGCTTTGCCGCAAAGTCAGCGGTGAACTGCACAATGGGGCGTCGATGGGGGGCGTGATCGGACTGACGATGCTGATCTATACGCGCTATCTCGCGGGCGATTGGGCGGGGCTGGGCACGGACGCCGCGCGGTTGGCCCAGGCCGTCTCCGAGATCGAAGGAGCTGACTACTACCTTGAACTCGTCGCGCTGGCGCAGGCTCGGCTGGCGAGCAGAGCCGGCGCCCCGGCTCCCGTCGCCGTGATCGACGAAATCCTCCAGCGGCCCAGCGTCAGCTTCGCCATGCAGCATCTTCCGCGGTATCTGCTGATCGCCGGCGACATCTTTGCCGACGCCGGGAACCACGAACGCGCGATCAGCTGCTTTGAAGAAGCGCTCAAGGGCGGACCCTGCGGCTCGCAGCAGTGGCTCCGGTCGGAGCTGCAAAGGCGTATCGGAGACCAGGCGATGCATACCGATCAGGCTTGGGCGGAGCGCATGTATCGACAGGCGATGGAGACCGCTCGCCAACAGGGCGCATTGCTGTTTGAATTGCGCGCCGCGCTAAGCCTGGTCCGCATGTCGGGCGAGCGGCTAGACCAGGGGGAAGCGATCGAAATGCTTCGGGGGTTGTGCGACCGCTTCGAAGAGCCGTGTACGGAGCTGGCCGAAGCGACCGCGCTCCTGAGCGAGCTACGGCGGGTATCAGCCTAGGGGACCCATGGCCAAGGCGGTGACCTCGCGAATCTCTGGTTTTGAGCGAAAACAGATACTTATGAGAAACGCCTAGGGTCTGGCCTGGAAATAATCGGCAGCTTTTGGCAACAATCCTGGCAACAAATGGCAGCAGGCCGGGCGCCTTTTGGCAGCGCGTCTGGCATCTTTTGGCAGCAAATGGCAGCGGGTTGCGGGGAAATTGGCCGCCCGATGGCGACATTTGGCAGGTTTTGGCAAGGCGGCTGCCGGTCAGGCCACCCGCCGGGGTCCAGGCGCGGGGTTTGCGTGTCGAGGCGCAGTTCGACGATGCGCGCGCGGACATCCTCGCGCGCGGCCAGGCGGCTGGCGTGCCCGCGATCTGGCGCATAGCCGGCCCGCTCATAGGCTTCCTCGAGCAGCATGCCATCGGACCGGTATCTGGCGAAACACTCGTGGCGAAGATTTGCAAGTTGCGGCAATGAGAGCGGGCCCGGCTGGAGGTCTGGTCGCTAGTAGATTGCATTATGCAATATTATAGCCGGCCAGTCAAGCGCGCGCCGGCGGAGCGAAGGCTCCGCATGCGGAAGCGATGCACAGGCGTCGAAGCCAAATCCGAGGTTCTCCGGAGCTCGCAGCCACTGTCATCTGCTGGCTATGATGCAATGAGTCCCAACCCTAGGAGCAGGTTCGCCACCGCCGTCGCGCTCTCAGACGCCACTGGCGAGTGCGCCGGCGATTACGACATAGGTGAGCCCGTGGATGAGTTGATCGACGCCGAATACCGTCCAGTACGCAGAATCATCGAAACTCCAGCCGGTCCGGCGCAGCAGGCGTTCCTTCAGCCAATCGACGTGGTAGTGGGTGAGGAATTCGGCCAGGAGGATCAACGTTCCGCCGACAAGGCTGGGGGCGATGATAAGGAACGCGCAAAGCGTGCCCAGGATGTGAAGCAGGCAATGCAGAAGCCCCCCCGGATGACCGTAGCTACCCTTGTTTTCCCGTTGGAACCTGGACTGGACCACAAAGTCGAACAGGCAGTGCTTGGTCAGCAACAGGCTGACGATCAGCAACGCCAATCTCACGGACCGGTCCAAGCAAAGGGCCTTAGCCGCCCATCGGATGGCGGGCGGGATGGCCGGCGAGAACTTCTCCGGCGAAGGCGAAAAATCGCGGATTCAAGGTCGTGTGCTGAGTAACCGCGTGAATGTCGCGAAGCCGCCGTTGGAGGGGTGAGGCATCGTAAACCACGGAACTTCCGCCAAGGCTGTAGCACTTTCCGACCGCATCGGCGCAGGTCTGGGCGATCCAGGCCATCGCCTGGCCCATCTCGACAGCGGCCATGGCGTCGGTCGGCCCGGCCGCCGCCATCGCCCACTGCCGGTCGGCCACCGCATGAAGCAGGGCGCGGGCCGCAATGACCTGGGCCTGCGTCTTACCCACTTCATGGTGGAAAACGGGCGAGTCCTTCAGCGCCTCGGCCGCGAAGCTGTAGCGTTTTCCAGACTTGGCCAGGTCCGCGATGTCGCGCAGCGCGCCCTCAGCCAAGCCGACTGCGATGGCGCCAAAGTGAAGCGGCAAGATGGCCAGGGGATTTTCATAAAGCGGGCCCGGAACGATCGGCGCACCCTCGAAGATCGGAAAGGTGTTGGCGCTCTGCACATCAACCTGGGCGAGGCTTACGTGATGGCTGCCCGTCCCTTTCAGGCCCTCCGCCGCCCAGGTGTCTTCGATGGTCCACCGGCTGGCCGGGAGCGCAACGGCGCGTAGCGGGGGATGACCTGTTTGCGAGGCGACAGGCTTGCCGTTCTCGGTGACCAGACAGAAGCCGTAGATCCAGTCCGCATGCTGGCAGCCGCTGGCGAATGGCCAGCGACCGCTTACGCGGTAGCCGCCCGGGATCACTTCGGCGGTTCCCCCCGGGACGAGAGAGCAGGCCCAGATCGTGTCCGGGCTCTTGGCGTAAACCTCATCCAGCGTAGCTGCGGGCAGCCGGGCCGCCAGCATGCCGGCGTGCGATCCGATCATCGCGGTCCAGCCCACGGCGCCGTCGGCCGCCGCCAGTTCCTCGAGAATGGGCAGGCTCGCGGGAACGCCTAGTTCCAACCCGCCATACCGTCTGGGGACGTGCATGCGGAAGACTCCCAGTTCGCGCAGGCCATCGACAATTTCGGGCGGGGCGCACCTGGCGATTTCCATTTCCGCGGCCCGGCCCGCGGCTATCGGCGCGAACTCCCGCGCCATCGCCAGCATCCGCTCCGCGGAAACTTCCGACAGTTCTCCGCCGCCCGTCATCGTAGGTCTCTCCCGCCCCGCTGCACCCTTGCGACCATGCCCGCGCGCTGGGCGTCTTCCTAGTGATGGGAGTCACAGCCGCCGCTGCGAGAGTCACCGCTCGTGGAAACGTCCCGCATCTGCTGGAGGCGCCGGCGAGGCAATGGAGCGATATCGGGGCTGGCTTTCCGCCCCCGGCGAGGCCAAGTAGGGATGAGGCCGCCGCCACAGCCGCCTGCCCGATCATTTCGAGGGATCACGCATGCCCAGGTTGTCGCCATCATTGGCGCTCATCGCCATCGCGGTTTCGCCGATGGGGGTTCACGCGGAAACCGCCGCGCCCAGCGCGGTCGTGGGGCGGCTCGCGATCAGCCTCACCGACGTGCAGGCCGCCATCGATCGGCCGTACGCTCCGCTATCGATGCCCGCCAGGGGTGACTTTTCGAAGACGGTTGTCGACTACGGCTTCGCGCCGAAGGGCCTGGTCGCCTCGGTGGGCTACGTCTGCGTGCCCGACGGCCATCCCCTCGATTCCCCGGGCGCCGACAGCGACGGGTCTTCGAGGTTCGGTCGCCAGGACGAACTGGTCGGGGCGGCGCTGAACTACGCTTTCAAGTAGCGCAAGGCCAAGACCGCCGGCCCGCGGTCAGTCTCGATCGCCGTGATAGTGGAGCGTCAGCTCTCCGATTCCGCCGGCGACGTTCAGGCCGGTGGTTCCCTCGATGCTGAGCGGCTGCAGGGCAAAGCTATGGTCCAGGCCGCCGATCAGGACGTTGGCGCCCACGCCGACGCCTACCGAGACGCCAGCCGTCGCACCGCCGTAGTGGCCGGCCAGCGCGCCGCGCTCGAAGTGATCGGTGGGCGCGACCACCGCCCAGACGAGAACCCCGGACCGTTGGTAGCCGATATCGACGCCGAACTTGGAGATGCTGCCGTCATAGCGTTCTTCGCGGTCGGAACCGTTCGAATAGATGCAGCGAATTGCGCGCGAAGAACCGAATACGAAACCCCAGCCGCTGGCTTCGTGGCACGACAAGGTGCCGACCTTCACGTGACCGCTGTCCTGCGCCAGCGCCGGGACGCTCACCGCCAACGCCCCTGCGGCGACAGCGCACATCAAAAGAGTCTTCATGTCGATTTTCCCGTCCTTTTTGGGCGCCGAAGCGCGCCTCTTGAGTGTTTGCGTCTGAAGGGCCGATGTCAATCTGACGTGGCCTGGAGACTTCGGGCGGCATCTTAGGGGCGGGCGTCCAGCTCGGCCGCGAGGCGGAGGCCTTGCAGCATGCAGGCGTCGGATTGGTCGTCCGTCATATGCACCGCCGTCGTTCCGCGGAACGCTGCGGGGAGAGCCGGCGGCTGTCAAGTCACGGGCCTCAGGACTTGGGGCGAGCCGTTCGCCCTGAATGTCGTGGTGACTCGGGCAGGTCTCGCTCGCTACAGCGCGATATGGAGGGTGCGCTTCGCGAGCGGCTCCGCTACCACCCGGAGTTACACCACGTCCTGAGACACGACCCCATAACATACCCCCGGGAAAGCTGACGATCGCCGCTGTGCCTGGCTCGTCCGATCGACCAACAGGAGCCCTCGATGACTCAGGTTACTTCGTTGTTGCCGGGTCGGCTGTTACGCAAGCCGGGTCCGCCCAAGCGGCTCGAGAACTTCGGCGGTGTGCAGATCGACGATCCGCGTCTCGCCGAGATCCTGGCCGCCAACGCGGAGTTGCTCTGCCTTTACGAGGGAACCCTGCATGGCGAAGGGCCAGTTTGGGACACTCCGCACGACCGTCTCGTCTGGTCCGATGTCCCCAACCGCCGCCTGCTCGGCTGGTATCCCGACGACGGGCGCGTCGAGGTCGTGATCGACGGAACCTATTTCATGAACGGCAATGCGCTTGATGCGCAAGGGCGTCTCGTCCATTGCGAGCACGGACGCCGCTGCATCAGCCGCTCCGACGGCCGCGGCGGCGCCGATCCGATCATCACGCACTTTGAGGGCAAGCGCCTCAACTCGCCCAATGACATCACCGTCGCCGCCGACGGCGCCATCTGGTTCACCGATCCGACCTTCGGGCTGCTGATGCCCAGTCAAGGCAGCCTGGCGGAGCCCGAACTCGACCACCGCAGCGTCTACCGCTTCGACCCCAGCGATGGCGCACTGCACCGGATGGCCGACTTCGAGCAGCCGAACGGCCTCGCTTTCACGCCGGACGGCCGGACGCTCTATGTTTCCGACACGTCGCTCTCGCTCAACGAGATTCCGGGCGATCACGCGCGAGGCCATAAGCATGAGATCGTGGCGTTCGATGTGGCCGAGACTGGCAACCTCTCCAACCGGCGATTCTTCTGTCACACCTACCACGGCTATCCCGATGGCTTCCTCGTCGATGGGCGGGGATGGGTGTGGACCACGTCGGGCGACGGCATGCACATATTCGCACCGGACCGCACGCGGCTCGGCTTCTTCGCGACGCCGGATGTCTGCTCCAATTGCGCACTCGGCGGCGCTCGGATGAACCGCCTGTTCATAGCCTCCCACAAGTACCTTCTTGCGATCGACCTCGCCGCCTGACGGCATCGGCCTGCTTTGCGGTTCTGGATGCGCACACCCAGTCCATGAATTGATTCCGCGGCATCGTGCGCGGCGATACACTTCGTGGCGGCAGCTGGGGCGGGTCTCACCCAGAGCAAACGAACCGGCCGCCCAAGGCGCCACCGCGTAGCCAGACGCGCACTTCGGCGTGCGCGCCCGCGCGCGACAATTGGGCGCCAAGCCGGCAGGCGGCTTCCTCGGCCTTGGCCCCGCTTATGAAGAGCTGGGCGTTTTCCATGCTCTCTTCGCGAACGGCCCATCCTACGGTCAATGGCTCGACGGATATCACATGGACCATGAGAGTTCTCCCGCTCACTGACTGCGAGCATGCCGATGGATCGTGACAATCGTTTGGCTGGCGCCCACGATCAAAGGAACATCTTCGTGACAGGAGACATCCACAGCCTAAGCAGGCGCCCAGTCAACACCTTCGTGAAGGCTGCGGCCCGAACCCTTGAAATGAGAACGGTGGCCGGAAACCGACCGCCGCGCGAAGCGTTGCGATCAAGCAGTGGGGCCCTTGAAGTCGAGCGGTGAAAACCGTCTCGTGGAACCTGCCATGGCGCTCGAAGTCACCGTCGGACCGCCGAGGCTGGCGATCAATCAGGGTTATGGGGTCCTGATCACCGACCAGGACGGCCAGATCCCGTGGCCCACCGACAAGGGGTTCTATCATTCCGACACCAGGGTCATCTCGTCGTGGCAGATCTTCGCCGACGGCCAGCCCTGGGAGCTACTGAACAGCGGCAACATCGCCTTCTACGCCGCGCGCATCTTCCTCACCAATCGGACCATCCACACCGAGATAGGCGAAGTGCCGGAACATTCCCTCGGGCTGTCGATAGGCCGTTCCATCGGCGGCGGCGTCCACGAGGATCTCGACCTGGTCAATCACGGCATGACCAAGGTTCAGTTCAACCTCGAGATCGCGGTCCGCAGCGATTTCGCCGACATCTTCGAAGTGAAATCCGGCAATATCGTCAGGCGCGGCCGGATCACCACCGCATGGTCGCAAAGCAAAGGCCGCCTAACGACCACCTACATAAGCAGGGATTTCGAACGCAGGGTCACCACCACGGTCCACAAGTGCGACTCCAAGCCCGTATACGCCAACGGCAGGATCAGTTTCGAACTCGAACTCGGCCCTGGCGAGGCGTGGCATTCCTGTCTGCTTTACGCCATCGGCGACGGCGCGAGCATCGACCATGCTCCCGACCACTGCATCAGCCAAACCGGCGGCGCAGGCGCGCGCCGCAAGCTGGCCCAGTGGCAGGAGGCGGCGCTCAAGATCGAAACCCCGAACGATGAATTCTACCGTTTCTACCGCCAATCGGTGGAGAACATGGCCGCCTTGCGGCTGCCCATCGAGGGCACCGATCACCTGGAATTCGTCCCGGCCGCCGGGATTCCGTGGTTCCTGGCCCTGTTCGGGCGGGACAGCCTGATCGTCTCGCTGCAGAACGCCATGGTCTATCCCAGCTTCGCGCGCGGCGCGCTGGAGGTGCTGAGCCGCCATCAGGCCAAGAAACGGGATGACTGGCGCGACGCCGAACCCGGCAAGATCATGCACGAGCTGAGGCGGGGCGAATTGGCGCACTTCAAGGATATTCCGTATACCCCCTATTACGGCACCGCCGACGCCACCATTCTCTACCTGATCGTGCTGCACAACGCCTGGCGGTGCACCGGCGACGCAGATCTGCTGGCGCGCTATATGCCGACCGCCGAGAAGTGCCTCACCTGGATCGACAAATACGGCGACCGGGACGGCGACGGCTTCCAGGAATACCAGACCAGGTCCAAGGACGGGACCTACAATCAGGGTTGGAAGGACTCCGGCGAGGCGCTGGTCAATACCGATGGGTCGATCGTCAAGACCCCCATCGCACTGGTCGAACTGCAGGGCTATGTCTATGACGCGTGGCTGCGCATGGCCCAGATCTACGAGGCCCTGGGCAAGCAAGCCCGGGCCCGGTCTCTGCGGCGGAAGGCCAAGCAGCTCTTCGAACGCTTCAACGACGCCTTCTGGGACGACGATCTAGGCTTCTACGCATTTTGTCTGGACGGCGAGAAGAAGAAGGTCCTCAGCGTCGCCTCCAATCCCGGCCAATGCCTATGGTCCGGGATCGCGCCGCCGGATCGCGCCGCCAAGGTGGTGAAGCGGCTGATGAAGCCTGACATGTGGAGCGGCTGGGGCATCCGCACCCTTTCCACCGACAATCCCTCCTACAATCCCAATTCCTATCAGAACGGCGCGGTGTGGCCGCATGACAACGCCCTCATCGCCCTGGGCTTCCGCCGTTATGGCTTCACCGAGGAGGCGGCGGCGATCGCCCGGGACGTCAGCGGCGCGGCCGGCTATTTCATCCTCCACCAGATGCCGGAACTCTATTCCGGCCTGCAACGCGATCCGACCAGCTTTCCGGTCCAGTATCTCGGCGCCAACGTGCCCCAGGCCTGGGCGGCGGGTTCTTGTTTCGCCATCCTGCAGATGATCCTCGGCTTCCAGCCCGACGGGCCGGCCAACAAGCTCTACATCGACCCGGCACTTCCGGACTGGCTGCCGGACCTCACCATCAGGGACCTGCGGGTGGGCAAACACGTCTTTGACCTGCGCTTCTGGCGCGACGGCAAGGCGACGCGGTTCGAGGTTCTCAAGGGCGAGGCCAAGGTTGTCGTCCAGAAAAGCTACGCCACCGCCACTGAGCGATGGGTGTAGGGCCAACTACCACACCAACAGTTGGGAGTAAGCCTATGAACAAGGTTGTCGTGGTCACCGGCGCCGGCGCGGGCGTCGGACGCGCCACCGCGAGCGAATTCGCCCGCAACGGCTGCGACGTCGCCCTCTTATCTCGCGACAAGGATCGCCTGGAACAGGCGGCCTCCGAATTGCGCCGGTTCGGCGTCCGCGCCCTGCCGATCCCCACGGATGTGGCGGACTCCGAGGCGGTGGAGGCGGCGGCGGACCGGGTGGAGCGTGAACTCGGGCCGATCGACGCCTGGGTCAACGTGGCCATGGCGACCGTCTTCGCTCCGGTCAGCAAGCTCACCGCGGCCGAATTCCAGCGGGGAACCGCCGTGACCTATCTGGGCCAGGTCCATGGGACCATGGCGGCCCTGCGGCGGATGACGCCGCGCAATCGCGGCTCGATCGTCAACGTGGGTTCGGCGCTGGCGTACCGATCGGTGCCCCTTCAGTCGATCTACTGCGGAGCGAAATTCGCCATCCGCGGCTTCACCGACTCGCTGCGATCTGAGCTGATTCACGACAAGATCGACGTCACCTTGACCATGGTCGACCTGCCGGCCGTCAACACGCCCCAGTTCGACTGGGCGCGCAACAAGATGGGCTGGAAGGCGCAGCCGGTGCCACCGATCTATCAGCCAGAGGTGCCTGCGCGAGCGATCTATTTCGGGGCCTTTCACCCCCGCCGGCAAATCTGGGTGGGCCTTCCGACCTTGGTCGCGATCCTCGCCAACCAGATCGCGCCTGGATTGATCGACCGGTATCTCGCCAGGGCGGGCTACAGCGGGCAATTGTCGGACACGCCCGAGCCGGCGGACACGCCCGACAATCTCTTCGAACCCGTGCCGGGCCCTTACGGCGCCCATGGCCGTTTCGACGCTCGCCACCCGCGCACCGGCAGCTGGGAGATGGAGGTGAGCCGCCATCGCGCCGTGTTCTGGGCGACGCTCGCCATCGGCATTGTGGCCGCCGTCCATCTGCTGGCCAAACGGCTGGAGGTTTGACGGCGCGCCAAACTAGGCGCCGAGCCGAGCCTTGATCTGGTCAGCCACGCGCAGGGCGTTGGCGATGATGGTCAGCGTCGGGTTCACCGCCCCGATGGAGGGGAAAAAGCTCGCGTCGGTGACATAGAGGTTGTCGAGCTCATGAGCCTTGCAATCAAGATCCAGGACCGAGGTCGCCGCATCGCCGCCGAAGCGCAGAGTGCCGGCCTGATGGGCCGTCCCGCCAATCGGAATGTCCTTGCCGAGGTAGAGGCCGCGGTCGATCAGCGCCGGCCAGGCGTGCATTGGTTCCAGGAGGTCCTTGAGCTTGGCCTTCAGCCGCCTCGCGGCCTCCATGTTTCCTTCCTCAATCGCAAGCACCACGCGCTCGCCGTCATAGAAAATGCGGTTCTCCGCGCGCGGCAGATCCTCGCTCTGCAACCAGAAATCGATCGAGTGCTCCGCCATCTTTTCGAACGGCCACTCGGGCGCCAGGGACATCACCGACTGGAGCGGCGCCTCGCCTCGGATCTGCTCGCCGTGTGAGATCGCGCACATCTGGATCAGCCCCAGCGGATAGTCCCAGTCGGGCGCGCCAAAGTAGTAGTCGCTGACCGCCAGCGTCTTTTGAAACACCGTGTGGTTGGGCTCCTTGAGCAGCGCCATCACCACCGACATGTTGTGCCGCATGTAGTTGCGGCCGACCTGGCCCGAGCCGTTGGCCAGACCGCCGGGGTGCGCGTCGCTCACCGAGCGGAGCATCAGCAGGGCGGAGCTGAGCGCTCCGCACGCCACGACCACGATGTCGGCGCTGTATTGCTCGGCGCGGCTTTCGCGCATCACGTGAACCGTGCGCACGGCGCTTCCCTTCGGATTGGTCTCCAGCCGGGTGACGTAGGCGCCGGTCAGAAGGGTGAAGTTCGGATGCGCCGCGCGAGTGGGATCGACGCAGATCACCTGGGCGTCGGCCTTACCGTTGAACGGGCAGGGGAAGCCGTCGAAGGCGTCACAGCGGATGCACGGGCTGTAGGTGGTCGCACTTCCGTCCGGGTTCTGGTCGAGCTTGATCCCCAGCGGCAGATGAAACGGGTGCAGGCCCTGGCCCTTCAGAATGGCGCTCAGCACTTCGATCCGGGGCTCATGCCGGACCGGCGGATAGGCGTAGGGAGCGCTGGACCACGGCTCGGTCGGATCCTCGCCGCGTTGGCCGTGGACATGAAAGAGCGCCTCGGCTTGGGTGTAGTAGGGCTCGAACACGTCGTAGCCGAGCGGCCAGGCCGGCGAGACGCCGTCCTTGTGGCGCAGCTCGCCGAAATCGGCCTCGCGCAGGCGGAACAGCGCCGCGCCATAAACCTTGGAGTTGCCGCCGACCCAGAAGTGCAGCCCGGCGTGGACCGGCCTTCCCTTGTCGTCGTACCAGGTCTCCTTGGCCTGGTAGGCGCCATCGACGAACACCGTCTTGGCGTCCGAGTTATCGCGTGATCTGGGCAGGTATCCGCCACGTTCCAGCATCAGGATGCGCTTGCCGCTGGGCGCCAGCCGATGCGCGAGCGAGGCGCCGCCGGGCCCGCTGCCGATGACGATCACGTCGTAGTGGTCCGTGGGCATGCTCGTCCAATCCTCACCGAAAGCTATAGCTCACCGCGCGCGGCCAGCGCCTTGATGCGGTCGGCGGTGCGCAAGGCGATCGCGGTGATGGTCAGAGATGGATTCACGCCGCCGGTGGTGGGAAACACCGAACCGTCACAGACCCACAGGTTCGGAATATCCCAGCTGCGGCAGTCGGCGTTTACGACGCTGGTCACCGCGTCGAATCCCATTCGCGCGGTTCCAGCCAGATGGTTGGTGTCGTCCTCCTGGCGGAAGATTTCCCGCGCGCCGACCGCCTCGAGGCTGGTCTGCATCTGTCCCAGCGCGTGCTGGATCAGGGCCTTGTCGTTGTCGCCCCAACCGTAGGTGACGCGCGCGACCTTGAGGCCATATTGATCGGTTTCATCGGCCAGCGTCACGCGATTGGCTTCGTTGGGGAGCATTTCGCCTACCATCTTCAAACCTACCTGATGGTTGTACTTGGCCATCTCGTCGCGCAGCGCCTGACCCCACAGTCCGCGCGCGCTGGTCTGGATCGTCGCCCATTCGATCGGCAGCGGGCCTTGCGCCATCCAGCAGTAACCACCAGCGAAGTCCTTGTCGTCGTCGTAATTCCAGTGCTCGGTGATGGCCAGGGAGGGCGGACCTTTGTACCAGCGCACCTCCTCTTCCATCGTTCCGAACACCGCCTGATTGGACTGGGTCATCAGGTTCTTGCCCACCAGTCCCGAACTGTTGGCGAGACCTTCCGGATCGCGATCGGTGGCCGAGGCGAGCAGCAGGCGGGGGGTCTCGATCGCATAGCCGGCCACCACGACGTTGCGCGCCCGCTGGAACCGCCAGCGCCCCTCGCGAATGTAGTGCACACCGGCGGCCCGCCCGTTGTCGCCCATCTCGATGCGTCCGACCATGGCCAGGTCGCGGATCTCCGCCCCGGCCTTCAGCGCGCGGGGGACGAAGGTGACCAGCTGGCTCTGCTTGGCATTGGTCGAACAGCCGAACCGGCAGAAACCGCGATAGACGCAGGGCGGCGAGGCGCCGTGCGGGGCGGACACGGTGGCCAGCGGGGTCGGCGTCCAGGCGATCCCCATCGCCTCGCAACCGAGAGCCAGCAACGCCGCCGCGCCGTTCATCTCGTGGGCGCGATAAGGATAGGGCGGCCGTTTCGGACCCCACGGGTAGCGCAGCGGGCCGGAGATGCTGAGCGCCCGTTCGGCCTTGGTGTAATAGCCCCACATGTCCCGCCAATCGAGCGGCCAGTCCTCCCCGTAGCCGAGCGCGCTCTTCGATTTGAACCATTCGGGTCGGAAGCGCAGCGAAACCATGGCGAAATGCACGGTGCTGCCGCCGACGGCCTTGCCGCTGTTCTTGCCGCCCATGGTGATCGGGTTCGCGCCATCGACGACTCGCGGGTCGTTCCAGTAGAGTTTGTTTTGCTCCATCTCGTCGGAGGCGAAATCCTCCAGCGGCCGGAAATAGGGTCCGGCGTCGAATCCGACGACCGAAAACCCGCTCTCAGCCAGCCGCGCGATTAGCGGCGCGCCGCCGGCGCCCGTACCCACCACGGCAAAATCGACGGCTTCGTCGTCGTCGAACTGGCGCATAGGGACCCACGCGCCCGGCCTGAACACATCCGGCGCACGGCCTTGCGCCGCGCGCGGCGCCGCGAAGGGATCAGCCGACACGATCGTTCTCGCGTCGCGCGCGCGCCTCCCCGCCCGCCGTCGCTTCGGCGGCTTCCCATGGGTCGCGCCGGTCCAGCGCCATGCGCACATAGCCGCGCGGGCTGGCCGGCCCGCCAAAGCCGATCTCGCTCCACGCCACGGGGTGGGCATAGTACGCGTGGGTGATGTCGGGGATGACCCGGTGGGCGAAGAACATCGCGCAGGGCATGTCGCCCCACGCCTCGCCGGCCAACTCGCCCCTTTGCATACGGCCGAGCAGACTATCCTGGCGCTCGGGAGGTAGGGCGTGGAAGGGTGCGGCGTGCGCGGTGACGGCCTCCTCGTCGAGCGCCGCCAGCCCGCGGCGCCAGGCCTCGCCCTGCGCCGGCATGGCGGCGTAACGATAGCCGTCCAGGAACCCCTCGCGCAGCTTCAGATCCACGTAGGCGGCCAGCGGAACGGGCGGGCGGTCTCTGGGCTGCGGCATGATCCGGTCGCACACCGCGTTCAGACATTGCCATTCATCTGGCGTGAAGAAAATCGGCTCGCGCGGCGCGGCCAGCCGGGCGTCGATCACCGCCCGCGTCTGTTCGTTCCACGATTGCGTCCAGCGCTTGGCGAGCACGTCATAGCCCAGGTAGAGTTCGCTCATCGGTCATGGTCCTCCAGCAGGCTGAGCGCGGCCAGCGCCCCCAGGGCCAATCCCGTGAACGCGGGCGGCGCGGGGATGGGCGGGCCGTTGAGGACGTTCTGGCGCCAGTTTCGCCATCCGCCCATGTTGCGGGCGACACCCATGATGTGAAACCCCGACCCCGCGAAACCGAGCACGGCGGTAAGCCGCAGCCACCAGCGCGTGAAGCCGTGGGGTTTGCGCGCGCTGCCCACGGCGGCCTTGCCCATCAGCGCCGCGGCGAAAGGCGGAACGGTGACCGGCAGGAACATGAACGGGTCGTGGTAGGCGCCGCGAAAGTGCAGCAACCCCGCCTCTCCCACCGTGCCCAGCAAGCCCGCGGCCGCGCCCGCCGCCACCACCCGGCCGGCGGCCAGACCCGCGATGGTGGGCTTCGTCCCGGGGGCGTTGTCCCTCACGCGCTCGGCCAGGAACCCCAGCATTCCCGAAAGGACGAGCGCGGCCGGCGCGCCGATGGGAGCGGAATAGAAGAGATTCTGGAAGCTGAATCCGCCCGGCTTCTTGCCGATGTTGTAGATATGGAAGCCGGTTCCGATGATCCCGACCAGCGCCGCCGCGCCGTAGGCCACGTCGCGCGCCGGATGGGGTCTGGGCCGCCGGTCGGCGGAGCCGTGCAGGCCGGCGAGCAGGGAAAGCGCCGAACTCACCAGCGGCGCGAACATCGCCTTGTTGTGGAAGGATCCGCGGTAGTGTTCGATGGCGCTGTCCAGCAGCACCGAGGCGGCGATCGTACCCGAGGCGCGGTTGAGCCGCCGCCCGGCGCGCGCCGCCACATCGGGGTCCCACGGTCGGCGGGCTAGCGGCGGCCTTCTCGACCGCTGCGCTGGCGAGGGCGATCGTCCGTGCACCGCCCTAGCCCTCGTGGGGCAGGACGGTTTCCAGGACTTCCTTGACGCTGTTCTTCAGCACGCTGGCGAGTTCCGGCTCGGTGGGCATCATGGTCATGAAGTGTTCGGCATCCTTGAGCGTGATGTGCGGCGGCAGAGGCGGCACATTGGGGTCGGTGTAGGCCTCCAGGATCACCGGGCGATCGGCCGACAGGGCCTCGTCCCACGCCGCGCCGATCCTTTCAGGATCGTCCACGAAAATCCCCTTCAGCCCGATCATCTCGGCATATTTGGCGTAGGGAAAATCGGGGATTGACTGGGTCAGTTCGGTCTTGCCGTCGCCGAGCTGGATGCGCTCCTCCCAGGTCACCTGGTTGAGGTCGCGGTTGTTCAGCACCAGGACGATCAATGTCGGGTTCGACCACTGCTTCCAGTATTTGCCGATCGTGATCATCACATTGATGCCGTTCATCTGCATCGCGCCATCGCCCATGCAGGCGATCACCGTCCGCTCCGGGAACGCCATCTTGGCCGCCATCGCGTAGGGCGTTCCCGCGCCCAGCGACGCCAAGCCCCCCGAGAGAGACGCCTTCATTCCCCGGCGCATCTTCAGGTCGCGCGCGAACCAGTTCGCCGCCGAGCCGGAATCGGCGCTGACGATCGCATTGTCGGGAAGGCGCGACGACAGTTCCCAGAACACCCGTTGCGGATTGATCGGGTCGGCCCCGCTCATCGCCCGCGCCTCCAGCACCTTCCACCAGTCCTCCATGCCGTCGGCGATTTTCTTCCGCCAGGCGGTGTCGGTTTTCTGGTTGAGCAGCGGCAAGAGCGCGCCCAGCGTCGCGGCGGCGTCGCCGATCAGGTTCACCTCCATGGGATAGCGCAGGGAGAGGTTGGCGCCGTTGATGTCGATCTGGACCCCGCGGGCGTGGCCGGGCTTGGGCAGGAATTCGCTATAGGGGAAGGCCGATCCGACCATCAGGAAGGTGTCGCAGCCCTTCATCAGGTCCCAGCTCGGCTTGGTGCCCAGAAGCCCCAGGGAGCCGGTGACCCAGGTGAGATCGTCGGGTAGCGCCGCCTTGCCCAGCAGCGCCTTGGCCGCCCCCGCGCCCAGCTTGTCGGAGACGGCGATCACCTGGTCGGTCGCTTCCAGAGCGCCGGCCCCGACCAGGATGGCGACCTTCTCGCCGGCGTTCAGCACCTCGGCGGCGGCGCGCAATCCCGCCTCGTCCGGGACCTTGGCCTCCGCCGGGAAGCCGACGCCGGTATGGGTGTATCCGTGCTCGGTCGGGGCTTCCTCATACTTCATCAACTGCAGATCGTTGGGCAGGATGACACAGGTGACCGAGCGTTTGGTCTGGGCGATGCGCACCGCCCGGTCGATGATCGTCCGCACCTGGCTGGGGATCGTGCCGGTGGCGACGTATTCGCTGGCCACGTCCTTGAACAGGTTCTGGAGATCCACCTCCTGCTGAAAGGAAGAGCCGATCGACGCCCGCGCCTGCTGACCGACGATGGCGACCACCGGCACATGGTCCATCTTGGCGTCGTAGAGGCCGTTCAGCAGATGGATCGCGCCCGGTCCGGAGGTGGCGTAGCAGAGGCCAACGCCGCCGGTGAACTTGGCATGGGCGCTGGCCATGAACGCCGCCATCTCCTCGTGGCGCACCTGGACGTATTCCATGGTGTTCCCGCCGCGCTCAAGGGCGACGTCCAGCCCGCCGACGCCGTCGCCCGGATAGCCATAGACCCGCGTCAACCCCCACTCGTTCAGCCTGCGCCAGACAAATTCACTGACGTTCATGCTCATCGGTGACTCCAAGAGTGACGTGCGCGCTCACGGCAGCGCCCACTAGCCGTCCCCTCGAACATTACGTGTCAGCCTTGCGGGCGTTCCTTGTCGTCCCCAACAATCTTTTCGTCCGAGCGACTGCCGCGCCAAGCCCATCCGACGGAACCGCATCACCGGCGATCGAGTTTTCAGAAGGATGGCGCCGGCGACGAATGTGGGGATTGAGGTCGTCTTGGACGCCGGCGCGATCATCGGGGAATCCCCGACCTGGTCCGCCGGGGAACGCGCCCTCTATTGGATCGATGTCAAGAAGCCGGCCCTTCACCGCTACGATCCGGACGCGGGCGCGCAGCGATCATGGACGCTGTCGAGCGATGTTGGCGGCTTCGCCTTGACCGCCGGGCCGCCGGGCGCGCTGGTGGCGTTGCGCGACGGCGTCTTTGGGCTGGATTTCGCATCTGGCGTCCTTGAGCGGCTTGCGCCTCCCCCGTTTGATCCGTCGCTGTTTCGCTTCAACGAAGGCGCGTGCGATTCCGCGGGCCGATTTTGGATCGGCGTCATGTTCGATCCGCTCGAGGCCAGCGCGGAACCTCGCAAAGGCGCGCTGCACAGTTTTCGCCTGGAAAGCGGCCTGCGTCTTGAGGCCGATGCCGCGGAGCTGCACAACGGCATGGCCTGGAGCATTGATGGCCGCACCTTCTATCTGTCGCACAGCAACAGCGGGGAGATCTTCGCCCATACCTTCAACGCGACAAGTGGGCGGTTTGGCGAGGGCCGTATCTTCGCCCAGCTGGCGCCGGCGCTTGGCATCCCCGATGGCGCCGCGGTGGATACCGAAGGCGGCTATTGGAGCGCCTGCCACGGCGGCGGTCGGCTTCGGCGCTACAGGGCGGACGGGACCGTGGACCGCGACATCCTGCTTCCGGTCAGTCAGCCGACCATGTGCGCTTTCGCTGGCGAGAACCTGGAGGTGATGTACGTCACCACCGCCAGGGACAAGCTGGGCCCCAAGCAGTTGGCGCGGGAACCCCTCGCCGGAGCCCTTCTTCGCCTGCGGCCCGGCGAGCGGGGCATTCCTCGGCCCTGCATCGTGCGATGAAAGCAAATTTCGGCGCACGCCGATCTGGCCCGCGCGCCCGCCGCCGGCGCCCTCGCATTGGCGGCGATCTGCGCGCCAACGGTGCGGCCGTCACGGCGACGAAGCGGGTGGAGGACCTGATTTACCGATAGCGGCGCGCGGCTCTGGGCTGGGCGTGCTGGCGGTTCGCGCCGCCGCCCGCATCCGCGCATAATCCGCCTCGCCGAGATAAGGCAGCGCCTCCAGAAACGCGACCAGGTTCCACACTTCCCCGTCGGAACGCACCTCCGCCCAGGCCGGCATGGCGGTCATCTTGGCGCCCTGGCCGACGATCCAGTAGAGCTCGCGGGGACGCCAGCGCCGGGCGGCGTCTTCAAGATAGGGCGGTGGCGGCGTCATGGCGTGAGCCCAGGCGGCATTGGAAACGCCCGGTGCGCCGTGGCAGGCCACGCAGGAGGCGTCGTAGTCGCGAAATCCGGCCGTCACCTCGGCGCCGGTGAATTGCGTTGGAGCCTCGATGTTCCTGGCGCGAACCTCGACCGAGCGGATGAAGGCGGTGTGCGCCGCGATCGCCACAACGCGCAGATGCGGAGTGCTCGCGGTAGCGTTGAAAAGGCCGCCCTCGACCACCACCAGGGCGCCGGCGCCCATCGCGGCGAAACTGCAGGCGACCCCGACCAGCCAAGTCACCGGGCCCCTCGGCGAGCTGAAGAATCGCTCGATCGCTTGGCGAACCGGGCCGACCACGGCGCTCAGCGATCCCGGTAGAGGTAGGCGGCGATATCGCGCGCCTGGACATCGGAGAGGCCGACATCGGGCATGGCGTTTCCTGGAACCACGGTCTGGGGGTGGCGCAGCCAGCGGACGAGGTTCTCGGGCGTGTTGGGAAGCACGCCGGCAATCATCGTGCGGTCCGCGAACGTCGAGAGGGGCGGTCCGACCTTGCCGTCGGCGCCTTGGACTCCGACAATTTGGTGACAAGCGCCGCAGCTGAATCGGCCAACCAGGATCGCGCCCTGGCTCGGATCGCCGCCGAACTTCGCCCACCTCGGCTCGGCGGGTCGGCGGACGCAGGCGCTAAGCGGCGCGGCGCAGACGATCGCAAGGGCAATCAGCGTCCCCAGCTTCTGCGAAAAACGCAGGCAGCCTTGATCGGGTGTCACGGCGCGAACCTCCAGCACGGGGGGACGAAGAACGGCCACGCGGTGTCGAACAAGATCGCGATGGCGAAGACGGCAGCGGTCAGCATGCCGCAGAGGGCCAGAAATCGGGTGCGGCCTTCCCCGACATCGAGCACCGCGTTCGCGCAGCCGGGCTTCTCGGCCCGTGAACGCCGCCAGGCCGCCAGAGCGGTCATGCCGCCGGCCAGGGCGATGGCCAGACAGGCGAGATTGAAGCAGACCAGGAACAGATCCACCGGCCCCCAGCCGGGATTCGGTGATGCCGCGCGCGGCGCGCCGCCCTGCTCGCAGACGCTCGTCGCCACTCCAAAATCGACGGAGAGTTGAAGAATCCACGCGCCCGGTCCGGCGGCCAGGGCCAGCAAGGATGTCCAAGGCGACACCCGATCCCGATGCGGCGAGGGATGTTCGTGCGGCCCGATCTGGCTGACGGTCATGACGAAGCCCAAACATAGGGGGCGAGATATATGGTCGTGAAAACCACCAGCCACACCACATCGACGAAGTGCCAATAGGTCGAACTGATCAGCACCGGCGTATGGCGCCGGGGCGTGAAATCGCCCGCCGCCGACCAGGCGAAGACCACGCCCAAGATGATCAGGCCGACAACCACATGGGCCATGTGCAGCCCGGTGATGATGAAATAGAGCGATCCATAGGAGCCGCTGGTGATGGTGAAAGTCTTGCCGCTCCACTCAAACGCTTGGACGATCAGGAAAACCACTCCCATGGCCATGGTCACCGCCACGCCGATCAGATGCTGACGGCGCCGGCCGGTCTTGGCGCCCTGTTCCGCCCACCAGATCACCCCGCTGCTGGCCAAGAGGATGATGGTGTCTGGCAAGGCAAGCTTCAGCGCCGGATGGGCCTGCGGCAGCCAGCGTGGCCCGAAACGCACCGCGAAATAGGCGTAGCTGAACAGCAGATAGGCGAACAACGAGGCTTCCGTGGCGATCAGACACAAAATCCCCCACCAGCCGACGCTGTTGCGTTTCAGGCCGGCGACCGGCAGATCCTGATCGAGGTAAACCGCCTCAGCCATCGGCCGCCCCCTGTTGGGACGCCGTCATGTCCGCGTGAACGCGCCTTGGCCAGAACCAGTCGACGAGCGCGGCGATGACGATCAGGAGGCCGACGCCCACCACCCACCAGATGTGGAAAAGGGCGGCGATGAAGGCCCCGGTCAGGCCGCATGTCAGGACAAAGGGCGCGAAGGAATCGGCGGGCATTTCGAGGACCAGGTTTGGCTCGGCGTCCAGCGGCGAGGTGGCGAGCGTCTCGCGCCCGCGGTCCAGCAGCAGTCCTTCGGTGAGCCGCGAACGCGCCGGGGATTCGTTCAGCCAGTCCTCCCACAGGGGATGGCGGCTCTCGATGGTTGGGATGACCGCGAAGTTATAGGGCGGCGGCGGCGAGGGGATCGACCATTCCAGGGTCGGCGCGCTCCACGGATTGGGTCCGGCGATGGCGCCGCGCTTCAAACTGATCGCGATGTTGATCACCAGCAACATGACGCCAATGGCGAACAGCAACGCGCCCAGCGAAATAACCAGATTCATGGGACCCCAACCCATCTGCGCGCCGTAGGTGTAGATGCGCCGGGGCATGCCCATCATGCCGACGATATGCATCGGAAAAAATCCGAGATTGAAGCCGATGAACATGGTCCAGAAATTCCAATAGCCAAGGGGCTCATTGAGCAACCGCCCGGTCATCTTTGGAAACCAGTAATAGATCGCGCCGACCACAGGGAAGACATTGATGCCGATCAGCACATAGTGGATGTGGGCGACCAGGAAATAAGTCTGCGTCAGCTGCCAGTCGACCGGCGTCGAGGCGGTCATCACCCCGGAGACGCCGCCGATCACGAAGAGCACGATCATGCTGGCGAAGAACAGGAAGGCGGTCCTGATCACCGGCCGGCCGGTCCAGATGGTGGCCGTCCAGGCGAACACCGCCACGGCGCTGGGAATGGTGATGATCAGCGACGCGCCGGCGAAGAACGACAGCGCCAGGCTGGGCAGGCCGGTGGCGAACATATGGTGGACCCACACCCCCATCCCCAAGGCCATCGTCGCCACGGTGGCCAACGCCACTGGTGTGTAGCCGACCAGGGGCCGGCGGCAGAAGGTCGGCAGGGCGTCGGACACCATCCCCATGGCCGGCAGGACAATGGCGTAGACCCACGGGTGGCCGAACATCCAAAACAGGTGCTGCCAGACCAGAGGTTGGCCCTGCGAAGCCGTGAAGAACTGGGTCCCGAACTGGCGGTCCAGCCACAAGAGGAAGAAGGCGAGGCTGACGCTGGGCACTGCCAGCAGGTTGGACACCGAGGCGGAGAGCGTTCCCCAGGTCAGGATAGGCACGCGATTGATCGACATGCCCGGCGCCCGAGTGCGCAGGAAGGTGACCACGAAATTAGCCGACCCGACGGTGGTCGAAATACCCAGAAGGATCAGCCCTAGGGCGTAGACGTCGATGTTGATCCCCGGGTCGTACGCCTTGGACGCGTAAGGCACATAGTTGAACCAGCCGTCGTTGGCGCCGTTACCAGTGACGAAGCCGGCATAAATGAACAGCCCGGACGCCAGATAGATCCAATAGGAGAGCGCATTGAGCCTGGGAAAGGCCATGTCCCGCGAGCCGAACAGTAGCGGCCACAGGAAGTTGCTGAACCCGGTGAGAATTGGCGACGAATAGAGGAAGATCATCGTCACGCCTTGGATGGTGAACAGCTGGTCGTACTGCTCAGGGCTCAGCAACCGCTGGTCCGGACCACCCAACTGCCAGCGCATGACCATGGCCTCGACGCCGCCCAGGATCAGAAAGACGAAAGCGGTGACGATGTAGCGTTTACCGATCTCCTTGTGGTCGACCGAGGATATCCAGCCGGCGAGGCCAGGGCCGCCTTCCCATATCTTGCGCAGGCGTTCTGCGGGGAAATCCCCGTCCACCTTGACGATGCGAGGACGTCTTGAATCTTCCCAGGCGGTCACGAGGGGGCCCTCATCGCAGAGTCTCCAGATAGCTGACCACCGCCGAAAGCTGCGGACCGGAAAGATATGTCGCCGGCATCTGGGCGCCGGGCTTCAGCGCCTGGGGGTTGGCGATCCAGCCGGAAAGGCCGCCGACGTTATTGGGCAGCGTGCCCGCGGCCAGGGATGTGCGGCTCATCAGATGGGTGAGATCGGGGCCGACGACGCCGCCGGTGCTCGAATGACGGGCGGGCAGGGCGGCCGCTTGCGCCGCCAGACTAGAGGCGGTGATTGGGCCGATAAAGTCGCCGGAGGCTTGGCCCCTGGCGTCCGTCCCCTGGACCGCGTGGCAGGCGCCGCAATGCGCCACGAAGGCCCGCTCTCCGTCGAGCGCCTCGGCGGTGACCGGCGCGGCGGCCGGACGCAACTGACCTCGTCGCCAAGCTTCGAACGCGGCGGGCGCTTCGGCGACGACATCGAGGCCCATGTGGGCGTGCTGCACGCCGCAAAATTCGGCGCATTGTCCGCGATAGACGCCCGGCCGGTCGGCTTGCAGCCAGGAGAGGTTGGTCTGCCCCGGTATGGCGTCGGTCTTGCCGGTCAGGGCGGGGGCCCAGAAGGAGTGGATGACATCGGCGCTGACCAGCTTCACCTGGATCGGCTGGCCGGTGGGAATATGGATTTCGTTGGCGGTGACGAAGGTCCAGCTTGGGTTGGGCGAGAGGTAGCGCACCTCCCACCACCACTGGTGGCCGGTCACCTCGAGGGTGAGGCGGGGTTTCACCGGCGGCGAATCGATCGCCGCCAGCACCGCGACGGTCCAGGCCAGGGCGCCGACCAGGGCGATGACCGTCAGCGGCATGCCGACGTAAAACCACGCCAGTCCGCCAGAGCCCCGCTCGGCGGGAAGACTGGCCATGGCTTCCACCGCGCCGCGTCGCCGGCGGACCAGGACTCCCGAGACGACAAGCAGGGTGATGATCGCGACCACGGCCAGGGAGAGCGCGACCAACCCCCACATCAGCGTCGTCGCCGGGTCGGCCCGTGGTCCGAATGTCCGAAGATAACTCATCGGCGAGGCGAGCAGGGCGTATGCGGGGTTGGGCATGACTAGCCCTGCCGTGGACGGGGCGAAACGTGCGGGGGCGAGTGTCGGACGATCGCCATCGTCCTCACGCCCGCGCCGAGGCCGGGGTGGGGGGTCGCGCCCCTGCTCGCCGCATCGCCAGGGCCATGGCGGTGGTGATCGCGCCGAGGATCACCGCCCCGGCGGGAATCCACATGATAACGCCGCCCAACTGCTGATCCTGCAGCGGCGTCATCCCCCAGGCGGCGGTAGTCAGCCAATGGACGCGATAGATCGGATCGGCGGCAAAGGTCAGGACGGCGCCCAGGAAGCCCATCTGCAGCGTGGTGACCGTTGCGGCGGCGAGGAAGTCGCCGAGACGCTCGCGCGCCGCGGCGAACAGGGCCGTCCACAGCCACAGAGCCGTCCCGAACGCGGTGACGTGCATCAGCCAATAGACGCCGTCACTGGCGAAGGTCGCCGTGTAGGGGCCAGGGGCGTGCCAGAACCAAAGCGCGGCCGCGAAGACGCCAGACGCCGCCAATGCGCCATGTGAGCGCGGCGTGATCGGCGGCTTCCCACCGAGCCGTCCCAGCCAGGCCAGGAATACCGACGGCCGGCCCAGCGCGATCAGCGGCGCGACGATCATTTCGAGGACCATGTGCTGGCTGACCCGCGCCGAGAACAGTGACACCGACAGGGCGCAGAGGGGCGATATCAGCGCCGCGGCGCCGAGGCTCCAGCCACCGTAGAAACACAACCGCCGCCATGGGGCCACCCAGGCCGGCCCCCTTGACCGGGTAAGCAGAGCATAGGAAGCGGCGATGGCGCAGAGCGCGACGATCAGCACCGGGTCGAGATTCCAGCGCCACAGCAAGTCCGCGGGGTCGGGCGGCGCGCCGCAATAGGGGGCGTAGCCATAGACCGACCCGCCAGCTCGAAGGGGTGCAATCATGGGTGCGCCAATTGCCCCGTCGCCGTCGGCGCCGGCGTGGGGCTGGGCGAGACGCCGGACGGTGTCACCGGCAACGCGGCGACGTCGCCCTGCTGTCCGGCCTGGTAGTCGTCCGGCGCGGTTGTGCCGCCATAGGACTGTACGTAGCTCACCAGGCTCCAGATGTCGGAAGGGGGAAGCGCCTTCCTCCACGCGGGCATGCCCTGCGGTCGACCGTCGGCGATACTTTGATAGATTGCGCCCGGCGTGCCGCCGTAGCGCCAATAGCGGTCGGTGAGGTTGGGTCCCATGGCGCCGCCAAGGTCATAGCCATGGCAGCCGGCGCAGTTCATCTGGACGAACAGCGCCTTGCCTCGCGCCACCGCCGCCGGCCGGCCGGCCAGCGGATTGACGACCAGCGCCCCGGTCTCGCTCTGGGGGACACCCGACAGATCACCGGTGGGCATTGCCGCCGCGGGACCAGCCGGGCCGCCGATCACGTCGCCGCCGGCATGGCCGGTCGGCCGGCCACATTCGACCGCGGCGAACAGAAGCGCCAAGGCAAGACAGCCGCGACACAAGGCGCAGGGGGTCATCAGCCGTCTCCCTAGTTGCGCCCGTTGTGGCCGGAATCCAGCTGCGAGGCCGCGCCGCCGGCGTTTGTCGTCATCATGCCCGCCCCACCGCTGATCCCGGCCCCGCCGATCGAAAACACGTAGAGGGTGTTTCCCCGGGGCGGGAAACCCGCCTGTTTGGCCTCGGTCATCGCCGCCCCGCCGACGCCGGCATAGACCGCGACATACTGGCGTCCGTCGGGGCCGGTGTAGGTCATCGGCGGCGAACTGATCCCAGAGCCGAGCTTTTGCGACCACAAGACCTTGCCGGTGCGGGCGTCAGCGGCGCGGAACCAGCCGTCAACCGTGCCGTAGAAGACCAGGTCGGAGGCTGTGGCCAGGGCGCCGCTGAAGACCATGAACTGTTCGGGAATCGACCAGATTTTCCTTCCGTTCACCGGATCCCAGGCGATGAACGCGCCCCAGTTGCCGCCCGGACCGGCGTGGCGCTGCATGTCCATGCCGTCGTAAGGCGTGCCTGCGATGTAGGACTGCACATGGTCGGTGACGTCCATGCAGACGTTCATCACCGGGGTGTAGAGCAGGCCCGTGCGGGGGGAAAAGGCAGACGGCTGCCAGTCCTTGACCCCGATGTCGGTGGGGCAGGCGTTCTTGAGCATGATGCCGGGCTTGGGCTGCATGGCCGGATTGACGATCGGCTGGCCGGTGGTCATGTCGATGCCGGTGGCCCAGTTCAGATTACCGAACGGGGCCGCGACCAGCACCTGGCCGGTTTGGCGATCGAGGGTGTAGGCAAAGCCGTTGCGGTTGAACTGCACCAGCGCCTTGCGCATCTGGCCATGCCAGGGAATGCTGATCAGCACATTCTCGTTGACGCCGTCATAGTCCCACTGGTCATGCGGGGTGAACTGGAACGCCCACTTGGCCATGCCGGTGGTGGCGTCGCGGGCGAATATCGCCGCGCTCCACAGGTTCAGTCCCGGCCGTTGGGCCGGCACCCTGGGGCTTGGGTTGGAGGTGCCGTAATAGATCAGGTCCAGATCCGGATCGAAGGACACCCAGCCCCAGGAAGCCCCGCCGGCGGTTTTCCACATCCCGGTCGGCCAAGTCGAGACGCCCAGATCCTTGCCCTTCATCCAGGAATAGTAGGGTGTGAAATCGGCGCCGATCTTCACCTGATCGTCTGGGCCGGCTGAATAGGCCCGCCAGATCTGCTTGCCGGTCTTGGGATCGAGCGCCGCCAGCCAGCCGCGCACGCCCAGCTCTCCGCCGCTATTGCCGACGAAGACCTTGTCGCCGAACACCGCCGCCGACATGGTCATCGTCGCGCCGGTCTCGGGGTTGTCGAGCTTGGTGCGCCAGACCTGCTTGCCAGTCTTCAGATCGACCGCGACGGTATGGTCGTCGAGCAGATTGTAGATGAGATTGCCGTCGGCGATCGCCCAGCCGCGCAGAACCGCGTCGCAGCAGGCTTTGCCAATGGCGATGGGGGCGGGATTGGGCGCGAAGCTCCATTTGATCGGCGCACCGGGCTTGGTCAGGTCGAGGGCGTAGGCGATATCGGGATAGGGACTGACCACATACATGGTGTTGGCGACCACCAGCGGCGCGCCCTCGTGGCCGAACTGCGCCCCGTCCGAAAACGTCCAGGCCATCTTCAGCTGAGCGACATTGGCCGGTGTGATCTGGGTGAGCGGGCTGTATCGCGTATTGGCGTAGTCACGCGCCTGGCTGCGCCACTCGCCGGGCGGATCGTTGGGGGCGAAACTGGCCGTCGCTCCGGTCCAGCCCGCCACATGCACTGTTGGAACGGGGAGGCCCTGCTTGGGCCCCGGCTCTTGCTGACAAGCGACGACCGCCACGCCTACGACGAAGACCCCGGCCAGGAGGCGGCACGTCGTGCCGCTAGCGCGTTGGACGAGTCTGTTCGACATTCCGACCCCGAACCCGCGATCTCCCCCTTAGCCAAGACCTATCTCTGGCGAACTCTGGCTGTCAATTCCGCCAAGCTTTTAAGCTGCCGGCGTGGCGCGGTCGACGCCCGCGCGCTCGCGACGAGGATCCGCGATCGGGTGCGAACCCGGAACTGGGCCGGGCGCCCCGCGTTGTGCGCGAAGAGCGAGAGGCAGGCCATGAGTAAGACCGCGACGAATCATTCCAGACCGTTCCTCACTGACGTGGAAACGCTCCGAGCCCTGGCAAGAAAGAACATAGCCGAGGGTCCGATTACGCCGAACTACAAAGGCGATCCTAAACACACGGTCGAGGTCCTGCAGACAGTGCTGGCCACCTAGATCGTCTGTGTGTTGCGCTACACCATGCACGCCGTCAGCGCCGCAGGCATCTCCAGCGATAGCGTGAAGGCGGAGTTCGCCGAGCACGCCAAGGAGGAACAGGAGCATATGATGGCCGTGGTCGCGCGCATTACCCAGCTTGGTGGTGAGCCTAATTTCAATCCCGAGGGGCTCGCCAGTCGTTCGGCATCGCAATATTCCACCGGACCGACCCTGGTCGACATGATCAAGGAGAACCTGATCGCCGAACGCATCGCCGTCGAACACTACCGCGAATTGGCGCGCTACTTCGGTGAGGACGACCCGACCACCAAGCGCATGATGGAGTGGATCCTTTCGGTCGAGGAAGAGCACGCGGACGACATGCATGACCTCCTCGTCGCCCACGAAGGAAAACCCATGCTGACTAAGTAGCCTTTCGAAGAACGGCGAACGCGAGCCTCGGACAAGATCGGCGAACCTCGGAAAGGCTCCGCGAATCAAGTCATTATCGAAGGAATGGCATGGTGTTTAGGTCGAGTGGCGCCCGGAGCGCTTTCACCGAAAAACTTCCTTCCCGAACCGGATCCTGCCTTTTGGCGCTAGCTAGCCTCGGTCACGCTCTGGCTGACTCCGCGCGGCAACGCCTTCTGAGCGGCGACCTGCGCCTTGGCGATCAATCTATCGAGGGTTGGCAGAGGCGCCGCCAACGCCTGTTCAGTCAGGTTTTCGAACGGTTCACCGGCGGTCACGGCCAACCATCGCGCTCCGGCATCAGTTATTATATCCTATACATAGGAAGTAATCTCGTAACATTGCCTCCTCGTCTTCCGATTCCTGCAAGAGTACTTGGAGTATGTCTCGCGCGTGAAGCATACCCTGCGGTCGGAGATGCTGATCCGTGACTGGAATGTTTTTCAATCCCCGCTCCTTCATCCTCAGCCAGACGTCGTGCAACAAGTCGTTCGTTCGGCAGAGCACGACGTCGCGTGTCATCGCCAACGCAACGGTGGTTATGCAACCTGCTCCCTGACAGCGGCCGACTTGGCTGACGATGTCCGTCCTTGTAATGACTCCCACCAAAAGGCCGCCAGAATCGCACACCATCACGAGGTCGATCCCAGCGCGCAGGGATGTGGCCGCTTGGACCAACGGGGCGTCATCCGCGATCGTGACGAGCCTTGTACGTGCGATAGGTAACAATCTTTCGACAAACACGGCGTTTCTCAACCACTGAAGGCTATGCGCAGGACAGCCACGATACCTGCGGCGCCGAGCGCGAAACAACCCAGACGCACCGCGATCACCGCGACAAACTTGACCTCCGAGTGAACGTAATCTTCGATCACGACCTGAAGCCCAAGAGCGGTGTGATGGAAGAGGGCGATCAGCAGCAGGATCATTGCGACAGTAGCAATGGATGTTCTCAACCAGGCGATGAAGGTGGCGTAATCGCTGCCGGTATGAGCGATGATCGAGGCGACGAACCACAGTGTAAGGGGCACGAGGGCGAGCGCCGAAATGCGCTCCGCCCGCCAGTGTCCAACCCCTTTTTTGGCCGAACCGAGCCCCATGGCGTGGGCCAGGGGCGAGCGCATGTCGCTTGCCATGCCCTCTACCTCGCCGCCACGAACAAGCCGGCGGCCCAGGTCGCCGCGGTCAGCACCACGCTTGCCGCGACCATCGACCACCCAGAGACATAGATCGAGCGGAGTTTGAAACCTCGTCCGGTGTCCCACACCAGATGCCGGATGCCTCCGCAAAGATGCAGGAAAAAGGCGAAGGTGGCCGCCAGCAGCAGGGTCTGGCCGATCCATGACGCTGTGACGCCCCGCACAATGGCGTAGGCTCGCGGTCCCGTGGCGGCGGCTGACAACCAGACGACAAGCCAAACGGCGAAGCCGCTCAAGAGGACGCCGGTGATCCGATGGACGATCGACAACACCGACGTGAGTTGCGGCCGATAGATCTGAATGTTCGGAGAAAGCGGTCTGGGTCTTCTCGCCGTGGAATTGGACATCGTGGGTTGCCACTCGTTTCGCGACGGTCAGCCTTGGCGTTCGATCATCATTTTCTTGACCTCGGCGATGGCTTCTCCGGGATTGAGACCCTTGGGGCAGGTCCGAGTGCAGTTGAGAATGGTATGGCAGCGATAGAGCCTGAACGGGTCTTCGAGGCTGTCGAGCCGCTCCTCTTTCGCCTCGTCGCGACTGTCGACGAGCCAGCGGTTGGCCTGGAGGAGCACCGCCGGACCCAGGAAACGATCTCCGTTCCACCAGTGGCTCGGGCAGCCCGACGTGCAGCAGAAGCAGAGAATGCATTCATAGTAGCCGTCAAGCTTGCCACGCTCCTCGGGCGATTGGAGCCGTTCGCTTTCCGGCGCCGGCGCCTTGGAGTGAAGCCAAGGCTCGATCATCGCGTATTGCGCAAAGAGGTGCGTGAGATCGGGAACGAGATCCTTGATGATCCTCATGTTCGCCAGAGGATAGATCCTCGCCGGGCTGGCCAGGTCGGAAATGAACCTCGTGCACGCGAGCCAGTTCACGCCATCGATATTCATCGAGCAGGAACCACAGATGCCTTCGCGGCATGAGCGGCGGAACGTGAGTGTCGGATCGACCGTGTTCTTGATCCAGAAGAGCGCGTCCAGAACCGTCGGACCGCAACCATCCAGATCGACTTCGAAGGTTTCGACGCGCGGGTTTTCGCCGGCTTCCGGATCGTAGCGATAAATCTCGAATGACTTGACGCGCACCGCCCCAACCGGCGCCGGCCAGGTCTTGCCTTGTCCGATGCGCGAATCCGCGGCCACGCCGAGGGTCTTTGGAATCGGAAACCGCTTGAACAGGGTAGAGCGAGACACCTGATCCGATGAGGTGACGATCATTGTTCTCTCCGGACTCCAGCTGTCGTCACCCGCCCGGCTTGCGCGCGGAATCAGGAAGAGGACGACCGGCGAAATCAATCGCCGAACGTTCGACCACCTTACCGCTCTCATCGACGACCAAGCGAAGCAGCCGGCTTTCGGAAAAGAACGTCAGGCGGTAACGACCATCGTCCTCATCGACCCCGCGCTCGCATAGGCTGGTGATTTTTCCTTCCCGCATGCGTTCCTGAACGAGCGAGGCGTCGACCCGTAGGCCCTCCGCGACAATCCTCGCATCGACCTGCAGTGCGCCATCTTCCAACTGGATCGTCGCCATCGCCAACACAACGCCACTGCTGCGCGGTTGATCCGCGAATTTGCTGTTTCACCGGTAACTTCATCGGCAGCCCATCGCCGCGGGGCTAAAGCCTCCCGTTTGCGCCGTCTCGGAGGTCTGCGTCATCTGGCCGACCGACAGCGCTCCGGTGTGGCTTAGCTGCGCCGCTGCCGGCGGAGCGTTGATGGACCGGACCGTCGGCGCCCGCCAGGTTACGGGCGGTGTTGATTAGCGCCGTATGCGAGAACGCCTGCGGAAAGTTGCCCAGTTGCCGATTGGCGGCGGGATCATATTCTTCGGAAAGCAGACCAACGTCGTTGCGCAGCGACAACAGTCGCTCAAACAGCCGCCGCGCATCATCGTCGCGTCCCTGCAACACATAGTTATCGCAGAGCCAGAAGCTGCAGGCCAAGAAGGCGCCTTCCCCGGCGGGCAAGCCGTCTGTCGGCGTCGCCGTGTCATACCGGCGCACAAGGCCGTCGCGCATCAGAGTGCACTCTATAGCCGCCACGGTGCCGCGCACACGCGGATCGCCGGGGGGCAGAAAGCCCACCATCGGGATCAATAGCAGGCTGGCGTCGAGCTCAGCTGCGCCATAGGACTGGACGAAAGAATTCCGTGCGAAATCGAACCCTTGATCACAGACCTGCCTATGGATCGTGTCGCGAATGACCCGCCACCGGTCGATCGGCGCCTGCAATCCGAATTCCTCCGCCGAGCGCACCGCGCGGTCAAAGGCGACCCAAGCCATGACCTTGGAGTGGGTGAAATGTTTGCGGCCGCCCCGGACTTCCCAGATTCCATCGTCGGGTTGTTCCCAGATGGTCTCGAGATGGGCGATAAGCGCGCATTCCAGTCCCCAACTGGCCGGATCGGGCGAGAGTCCGGCGCGCCGGGCGACATAAAGCGCGTCGATGACTTCGCCATAGACGTCGAGCTGAACCTGCCCGGCCGCGGCGTTGCCGATACGGACCGGAGTGGAAGCTTCATAGCCAGGTAGCCAAGGCGCTTCGTACTCCACCAGGCGGCGTTCGCCGGCCACGCCATACATGATCTGAAGTTCGCCCGGACGGCCCGCTACGGCGCGCAACAGCCACTCGCGCCAAGCCTTCGCCTCATCAAGGCACCCCGCCCCGATCAGGGCGTAGAGTGTGAATGTCGCGTCGCGGAGCCAACAGAGCCGGTAGTCCCAGTTCCGCGTGCCGCCGAGCTTCTCCGGCAAGGATGTCGTGCCGGCGGCGACGATGCCGCCGGTCTCCCGATGGGCGAGAGCCTTTAGCGTCAACAGGGATCGAAGGACGGCGTCGTTCCAGCCCTTCGGCGACCTCAAGGTCGCTGACCAACCCGACCAAAAGGATTCTGCGTGGCTTAAGGCCTCCGCGGGTTTCAACGGCGCGGGCAGCGGGCGGAACGATGGCGTCCAACTCAGGACGAAGCCAAACTCCTGCCCGGCATCGACTTCAAACGCTCCAACGGTTCGCGAATGTGCCCCGCGCATGGGGACCGTCGTATCCAACAACAGCCTGTCGGGACCGGCCGTGAGCTGCAGTCGCCCATCGTCTCGCCGCGAAACCCAGGGCACGACCGAGCCGTAGTCGAAGCGCACGACAAGCTCGGTACGCATCGAAACAGCCCCGCGTATCCCTCTGACCAGGCGCACCAGATCCGATATCCCGTCGCGACGCGCCAGGAAGTCGACGATGCATACCGCCCCGTCCTCGGTCTCAAAGAGGGTTTCCAAAATGAGCGTGCCTTCGCGATAACGCCGGGTGACCGTGGCGTTTGCCAAAGTGGGCGCGATGAGCCAGCGTCCGTGTCGTGGATCGCCCAGAAGCGCCGCAAAGCAGGCGGGGCTGTCGAACCGGGGCAGGCCCAGCCAATCGATGGAGCCGTCCCGTCCGACCAGCGCCATGGTCTCGCAATTGCCGATAATGGCATAGTCTTCGATACGACTAGGCATGTCGGTCGGGCTCTCCGGTGGGTTGCCAGACGACATCCTATGCCGCAGACCGACCTCGCGCCGCATCGCCTCTTTGTTATGTCGACGACGTCCAATCCTTGGCGAGGATCGTCGGCTCGGTTTGTCGATCAGCGTCTCCGGCTTTAGGGGCGCAACGCGGCAAAGCCGGTTGGGTCGCATCGCGGGCGGTCATGGCGCGCGGCCTTTCGGAAACCATGGCGCGAAGGCCGAGGTTCGGCGGACGTAGTCTTCGTATCCGGGCCGATGCGCGCGCAGCCGACTTTCGACGGTCGGAACGCCGCTGAACCGGGTGAGCAAAAGGGTGATCAGAATGGGACCCGGCGCCGACCAAAGGCCATACGGCGTCTCCGCGGCGATGAGAAACAGGCCCCACCACAGGCAGGCGTCGCCGAAATAGTTGGGATGGCGCGTGTAGCGCCAAAGGCCCTTGTCCATGACCAGGCCCTTGTTGGCGGCATCGGCCTTGAAGCGGGTCAATTGGCGATCCCCGACGGTTTCGAAGACCAGACCGAGAACCGCAAGGGCGGCGCCTGCGAAGCCGAGTGGGCCCAGCGGCGCGCGATCGCTTGGCGCCTGGCCCAGCTGCACGGGCAGCGCGACGATGAACTGCAGCGGCGCCTGAAGGGCGAAGACCAGCAAGAGGCTGCTGAGGGCGAAACCCCAGCCGCGCCTTTGTTTGGCGTCCTCGATCATGGCGATGTAGCGCCGGTCGGGCCCCTCGCGCCGCCAGCGCAGAAGCAGATGGACGCCAAGCCGCACGCCCCAGGCGACGCAAAGGCCAAGCAGCACAAGTTTGTGAGGCGTGCGCGCGCCTGTCTCGACGAAACTGGCGCCAGCCAGCATCACCATGCCAAACGGCCACCAGGAATCTACAACCGTCACGTCGCGCATGACCAGGGAGACCAGCCACAGAGCTGCGAAGCAGGCCGCGGAAATCGCCGCATTGGCCAAGAGCAGATCAAAGACGCCGGTCATGCGTTTTCTCCGTTCAAGTGCAACGGTCGGCGGCGTCGGCGGATTGTCAATGGCCTTAGGATCGCTGGAGACCACCTCGTGCGAGGCGGAGAAATAGGCTGGCCTAACCTGCCTAGTAACCGGCAGTCTTACCCCAGCCCGGCGAGAATCTTGTCTGGCGTGATCGGGTAGTCGCGCACGCGCACGCCGCAGGCGTTGTAGACGGCGTTGGCGACCGCCGCCCCGGCGCCGCAGATGCCGAGCTCGCCGACCCCCTTGATGCCGAGCGGGTTGGCCTTGTCGTCGACCTCGAGCAGGAAGTAGGCGTCGACATCGGCGATGTCGGCGTGGCTTGGAACCAGGTAGCCACCCAGATCCTGGTTGACCAGGCTGCCGTAGCGAGTGTCGATCTTGTTGCCTTCGGTCAGCGCCGCGCCGACGCCCCAGATCATCCCGCCGGTGACCTGGCTGCGCGCGGTCTTGGCGTTGAGGATCCGCCCCGCGGCGAAGGCGCCGAGCATCCGGCGCAGGCGAATCTCTCCGGTGACCAGGTCGACGCCGACCTCCGCGAAGTGGGCGCCGTAGGCATGCTGCGCATAGGCCCTGGCATCGGCGGCGGGGGTCGAGGCGCCTTCGACCTCGACGCCGGCCGGGGCCAGGCGACTGACCAGGGCGGCCAGGGTCTCGGAGCGGTTCTCGACCGTGATCAGCCCGTCGCGAAAGTCGATCGCCTCGACCGGTCCGCCGCTGAGCGGGGACGCCGGATCGGCGGCCGCCATCCTGGCCAGCGTCTGGCGCAGCACCATGCCGGTAGCCAGAACGGCCGAACCGGCGCTGGCGGCGCCGAACTGGCCGCCCGATCCCGGGGCCGGGGCGAAGCCGGAGTCGCCGATCTCGACCACCACCCTGTCCAGCGGCACGCCCATGGTCTCGGCGGTGACCTGCGCCAGGATGGTGTAGGTGCCGGTGCCGATGTCGGTCATGCCCTGGCGGATGGTCACCGTGCCGTCGGCGTCGACGCGCATGCTGGCCTTGGCCGGCAACAGGAAGTTGCCGCGGATGGCGGCGGCCATGCCCATGCCGACGCGCCAGCGGCCGTCGCGCACCTGGCCGGGCTTGGGGTTGCGCCGCGACCAGCCAAAGCGCGGCGCGGCGTCGTTCATGCATTCCACCAGTTGGCGAGCCGAAAACGGCGCGCCCGACTCCGGGTGTTCGTCCGGCTCGTTGCGCAGGCGAAGCTCGACCGGATCGAGGCCCAAGCGCTCGGCCAGCTCATCCATGGCGCATTCGAGGCTGAGCATGCCGGCCGCTTCGCCCGGGCCGCGCATGGGTCCGGCGATCGGCAGATCGAGCCGCACCAGCTTGTGGCCGGTCAGCCGGTTGGGGGCCGCATAGAGGCTGCGCGCGAAGCCTGCCGCGTGTTCGGTGAAGGCCTCGTCGCGGGCGCAGTGGGTGGTCGCTTCCAGCGCCAGAGCGGTCAGCCGGCCATCCTTAGTCGCGCCCAGCCGCACGCGCTGGACCGTGGCCGGCCGATGGATCGAGGCGTGGAACATCTGCTGGCGGGTGAAGGCGACCTTCACCGGCCGTCCAAGGTCGCGCGCGGCCAGCGCCGCCAGGGTCAGGTCCTCGTAGGCCGAGCCTTTGCCGCCAAATCCGCCGCCGATGTAGCGTGACAGCAGGTGGACCTTCTCGCGGTGGATCTGCAGCGTCTCGGCCAGCAGGTGCTGCGGTCCCTTGATCGACTGGTTGGACGTGTGGACGGTGAGCTCGTCCCCCTCCCACCAGGCGGTGGTCGCGCAGGGCTCCATCTGACAATGGTTCTGGATCGGCGTCGCGTAGGTCTCGTCGAGCTTGACGGGGGCCTCGGCGAAGGCGCCCTCGAAATCGCCGACGCGTGAATCCTCATCGCCCGGCGGTGTTTCAGCCTTGGCGGGATCGAACGCGTAATCGGCCGGCTCGGCCTGGTAGTCGATCACCAGGAGTCCGGCCGCCGCGCGGGCGTTTTCGAGCGTATCGGCGGCGACAAAGGCGACCGGCTGGCCGAAAAAGCGCACGCGATCGTCGTCGAACACCGGCCGCGCCGCGGCCTGGCCGTGGGGATTGACCTTGGCCCCGCGCTCGGCCTGCGCCGGCGTATTGAACGCACTCCACACCAGCAGCACCCCGTCGGCGGCCAGCGCCGCGGCGGCGTCAACGGATACGACACGGCCATGGCCTATCTCGGCCCCGACGATCCATCCGTACACGGCCGGCGTCGGGGTTTCGATCTCGAAGGCGAAGGGCGCCGTTCCGCAAACCTTCAGCGGCCCCTCGTAGCGATTGACCGCCTTGCCGATCAGGCCGGCGCGATTGCGCGTGACCGGGTTGGGGATCGCATAGTCGGTGACGCTGGCCATCAGCCTCTCGCCTCCTCGATCGCCGCGACCATCAGGCGCCGCATCAAATCGATCTTGAAATTGTTGCCGCCGCAGCCTCTCGCGTCGGCCAGTTCCGCCTCAGCCGCCTGCGTGGGCGAACGGCCCTGCTCCAGAGCCGCCTGCGCCTTGCGCGCGCGCCACGGCTTGGCGGCCACGGCGCCCAGCGCAATCCTGTCGCCGGCGACCGCGACGCTGGCCAGGCCGGCGGCGTAGGAGGTCCGGTCGCGAACCTTGCGATAGACTTGGCCGCCCGAGGCGGCCGGCGGCACGACCACGGCGACGATCAGTTCGCCGGGCCGCAGATGGGTCTCGATGTGCGGCGTCTCGCCCGGAAGCCGGTGCAGATCGTCCACCGCCAGGCTGCGCGCGGCGCCATCGGCCGCCACCGTCTCAACCGAAGCGTCGAGCGCGCTCAGGGCGACGGCGAAATCCGAGGCGTGGGTGGCGATGCAGGCGGTGGACTGGCCGAAAATCGCGGCGTTGCGGTTCAGGCCCTCCAGAGCCGCACATCCGGCCCCGGGCTCTCGCTTGTTGCAGGGCTTGGCCGGGTCGTAGAAATAGGCGCAGCGCGTGCGCTGCATCAGGTTGCCGCCGCTGGTCGCCTTGTTGCGCAGCTGGCCCGACGCGCCTGCCAGGAGGGCCCTGGCCAGGACCGGAAACCGGGCCCGCACCGCTGGATGGGCGGCCACCGCGCTGGCCGTCGCCAACGCCCCGATGCGCAGGCCACAGTCGGCGGTCTCTTCGATATCCGCCATCGGCAGGTCACGAAGGTCGATGATCAGGTCGGGGTGCTCGATCTCGAGCTTCATCAGGTCGAGAAGGTTCGTGCCGCCCGCCAGAAACCGCGCCCCCGGGCTTTCCCCGGCCAGCCGCGACGCGTCCGCGGCGCTCGTCGCCCGGACATAGCGGAACGGCTTCACGCCGGCCCCGCCACGTCGCGCACCGCTTCGAGGATTTGCGGATAGGCCGAGCAGCGGCAGAGGTTGCCGCTCATTCGCTCGCGGATCTCGGCGTCGGTGAGCGGGGTGCGTGGCGCGGCGAGATCGGCCGTCTCCTGGCTCGGCCAGCCAAGCTCCCATTCGGCCAGCATCGCCGCCGCCGAGCAGATCTGGCCAGGCGTGCAATAGCCGCACTGGTAGGCGTCGCGTTCGAGAAAGGCCGCCTGCAGCGGGTGCAGGGCGCCCACCTGGCTCAGTCCCTCGATGGTGACGATCTCATCGCCCTGATGGCTGACCGCCAGCGACAGGCAGGCGTTGATGCGCAGGCCGCCGACCAGCACCGTGCAGGCCCCGCACTGGCCGTGGTCGCAGCCCTTTTTCGTGCCCTTGAGGCCAAGCTGCTCGCGCAGCGCGTCCAGCAGCGTGGTGCGCACGTCGAGGTCCTCCAGCCTGCGTGGCTGGCCATTGACCACCAGATCGAAACTCGCCTTGGAAACCGGCTCGCTCAAAACTTTCAGCTCCATATCCGTCACCAGGGCAAGGTCTCCCCCTTGTAGTCGAAAAAGCCATCGCGGCGATCGCCCTGGGCGCGCTCGATCACCTGGGCGAGGCCCTTGGCGCTGGTCTCGACGTCGATGGCGGCGTTGGCGCCGCCCATGTCGGTGCGCACCCAGCCTGGATGCAGCGCCAGCACGGTCAGGCCCTTGTCCTTGTGCCGGGCCGCGAAGCTGCGCGCCAGGGAATTGAGCGCCGCCTTGCTGGCCCGGTAGAGTTCGGTTCCCCCGGTGGTGTTGTTGGCGACGCTGCCCAGCTGCGAGGTCATGAAGCCGACGACGCCGGTCCGCGGCGTGACCTGCTTGCTGAGCAGCTCGGCCAGGCGGACCGGGCCCAGCGCATTGGTGACCATCAGGTCGGCGAACTCATCGCGCGAGACCGTGCGTGGATTCTTGCCGGCCGGTCCGCCAACGCCGGCGTTGATCAGCAGCAGATCGAAGCTCTCGCCGGCCAGTTTGTCGCGCAGCGCCTCGCCAGAGGCGGCGTCTGCGGTATCCACCGTCTCGATCCGCACCCCGGCCCCAGACCCCTTCTCGAGCGCCGCCGCGCCGGACTGATCGCGAACGGTCGCCGTGACCTCCCAGCCGCGGGATGCCAGCTCCCGGGCGAGGCCCAGACCTACGCCGCGCGATGCGCCAACGATGAGAGCCTTGGCCATGACGGTATTCTCCGAATGAACCGCACCACTTGAAATTGCGGCGACGGGCGGCATTTAGCCTACAAGGCGCCTGATCGCCACAGCCTCGCGAGGTGTTGAACTCCATGACTCCGCAAGAGGCCGAACGGCTGCAGAAGCGGTATGCCGCGACGCGACGCGCCTGGGCGCGGGCGGTGGGCCGGCCCTACGACCGCAAGCGCGACCCGCGCCCGCCGCCCGGCGAAATCGAGCGCGACCCCGACGCCGAGGAATAGCCGGGCGTCCTCCTTTACGATCGCCTCTTGAGTTGGGCCGACGCCGTTGTCGAAAAGCCCCTGTTCGAGGCTTCGTTCATCGGGGTCATCGAGGACGTCCTGGGGAAGCCGTAGCCGACAGCTCCCCTTACTCTTCCCCTCCTGGGGGAAGCGGATCGGCGCGTTCGCGCGCCGAGACGTAGGGGGCGCGTGGGTCCAACTTTGGCGGACAGCAAAGACCAAAAAGACCCCCTTCCCGGCCGGAGCCTGCCCTCGGGCGGGCCGCGCCCGGCGCGACCCGGGGGGCCGGACTTCCCCCAGATAGAGCTAGGGTCAGGACCCATTAAAGGGATTCCCAAGGGCATGGTGGTCTGATTCACTGGCGGCGTCAGGGGAGGCGCTGCATGAGTGATTTGATTTGGCTGTCGCAGGCGCAGATGCGCCGGATCGAGCCGTATTTCCCGTTGT
>DATCCB010000066.1:0-18191 GCA_036511515.1 Caulobacteraceae bacterium
CTCCAGCAGCACCCGAAGGCGCGAACGCTCTCCAAGCTCGGGCGGCGAAAAATCCATGGAGGCTCTCCGAATCAGCGAGCCTTCATAGATTCAGCCGGACGACCAGCCGTAAACCGCGTTAACCCAAGTTCGCAGCCCTGCGCGACGCCCCGGCGCAGTTGAAGCGACCGTCTCAAACCTGTAACGATAGCTGAGGCTTCGTCCGCGAAGCGCGTTGGGCAGTCGCGGCATGCGAGAAAATCATCAATTGTCACTCGTCGATAGTGCTGTAAGCGTTGCTGTGCGCCCGATCCGCGACGACATTGCGGTAGTGTTGGAACAGGTTCTTGGGCGCCCGGTCCAGATCACCGATGACACCGATATTATCGCAGACCTTGGAATGGATTCACTGGGGGTTATGAATTTTGTTATGGCGATCGAAGACTTCTATGATATCTCGATTCCCCTTGATCGGATCGCCCAGGTTGAAACAGTCGGCGATTTGATTCACGCGGTCGAACATCTGCGAGCGGGGGCCCTGGGATGACGATCCTCGCCAAACATGCGGCTTACAAGGCCGCGTACGACGCGCTTCGGATGCATGGCGTCGACCCGCTCAACGTGCGTTTCGAGCATGTGCTGTCGCCGACCGAAGGGATTTTGAACGGCCGGCGGACGATCCTCCTGGGCACCCACAATTATCTTGGCCTGACCTTCGACGCCGGTTGCATCGAAAAGGCGGTCGAGGCGACGCGCAGCCAGGGCACCGGAACCACCGGGTCTCGAGTGGCCAATGGCAGCTACGACGGCCATCTGCGTCTCGAGCGCGCCCTGGCCGACTTCTACGGCCGCCGCGAGGCGATGGTGTTCACCACCGGCTATCAGGCCAACCTCGGCGTTCTGTCCAGCCTCGTCGGACGCGGCGATCACCTGATGCTCGACGCCGACAGCCACGCCAGCATCTATGACGGCTCGCGGCTCGGCGGCTCGGAGGTGATCCGTTTTCGCCACAACAATCCCGATGACCTCTACAAGAGATTGCGACGGCTCGAGGGCGCGCCCGGCGACCGCCTGATTGTCGTCGAGGGCATCTACTCGATGATGGGCGACACCGCGCCCCTGAAAGAGATCGCCGCCGTTAAACGCGAGACGGGCGCCTATCTGCTGGTCGACGAGGCCCATTCGCTGGGCGTGCTCGGCAAGACCGGCCGGGGCCTTGCCGAGGCTCTCGATGTTGAAAGCGACGTCGATTTCATCGTCGGCACCTTCTCCAAAAGCCTGGGCAGCGTCGGCGGCTTTTGCGTTTCCGATTGCGCCGACTTCGACGTCATGCGGATCGTCTGCCGCCCTTACATGTTCACCGCGTCCCTGCCCCCTGGCGTCATCGCCTCGACGCTGGAAGCCCTTGAAACCCTGCGCGCCAAGCCGGCCCTGCGCGCCAATCTGATGCGCAATGCGCGGCGTCTCTACGATGGCCTTGGCGCGCTTGGCTTCACCACCGGTCCCGAGGCCAATCCTATCGTCGCAGTGGTCATGCCTTCGCAGGAGATCGCCGTCGCCTGCTGGAAGCTCTTGTTGGATTCCGGCCTTTATCTCAATCTGGCGCTGCCCCCGGCGACCCCGACCAATGCGCCGCTGCTGCGGACCAGCGTCAGCGCCGCTCACAGCATCAGCCAGATCGACACCGCCCTGAGCATCTTCGCCGACGCAGGCCGGCGCCTGGGCATTCTGCCTTCCGATCGCCGCCGCGCGGGGGGAGTCGTCTAACACCGTGAGCGCCCTGACGGCCGCCGTTCCGGCCGTATACAAGACGTCGTGGCGGCCCTCGCTTCTCGACCGCTATCTCCTGCGCAAACTGGCGATGCCGGCGTTCGGCGTGCTGGGCGTCACCCTTGTCGCCTTCCTGCTTGAACAGACCCTGCGTTTGATCAACCAGCTGTCGGCGAATGGCGCGCACCTTGGTTTTCTGTTCGGCCTGATTACCAACCTGGTGCCCTATCAGCTCGGCCTGGCGCTGCCCGCGGCGTTCTTCGTGGCCATGTTCATCGTCATCGCCCGCCTCGATGAGGACAGCGAGATCGACGCCATTCTGGCGGGCGGAATCTCCTTTGAACGCATCGTCGCGCCGTTGGTGTTCATCGGCGTGCTGCTGGGCGTGGTCAGCCTGCTGCTGGTCGGATACCTGCAGCCCTACAGCCGCTTCGGCTATCGGGCCGTGCTCAACGCGGCCACCAAGGCCGGTTGGACCGCACAGCTCGATCCGCAGGTGTTCATCAACGCCGGCCCCGATTTCACCATCAGCGCCGACGAGGCCGACGCCACCGGACGCAGCCTCAAGGGCGTCTTCATCCGCAAGAAGTCGCCCAATGGTGAGATCATCGTCACCGCCAATGGCGGGCGCTTGGGCCTGGCGCCCGACCGCAAGACCACGGAACTTCATCTGGATGGCGGGCTGGTATTTTCCGACGCCCCGAAGGGGCGCGCGCGGCTGCTGCGCTTTGGCGATCTCACCGACCGCGAGATCCTGGGCGGCGCCGAAACCCTGCGGCCCCGCGGCGGTGATGTTCAGGAGCTGACCATTCCCGAGCTGGTCGCCGAGATCAAACGTCCCGACGCCATGATCCCCGAACGGGCGCTGCAGGCGGAACTCTATGCCCGCCTGGCGAGATCGCTGGCCATCCCATTCCTCCCGCTTCTGGCGCTGCCCCTGGCTCTGGCCGCCAAGCGCGGCCGCCGAGCGCCCGGGATGATCGTCGGCGCCGTGGTGCTGGTCGCCTTCCACCATGGCGTCACCCTTGCCGAAAGTTTCGCCACATCGGGCGCGGTCAGTCCGCTGCTGGCTCTGGGCGGCATCTTCGCGATGATCGCCGGCTTTGGTGTGTGGCTGTTCGCGTCATCGCGGCGCCGTCCGGGTGAGACCCCGATCAGCGGCATTTTCCTGCGCATCGAAAATCTGATCGAAAGACGCATCAAACACCCGCCAACGGCCATGCAGCAGCAAGGCGGAATGAGCTTTGCGACCTATCTTGGCCGGATCATGCTGGTGCGGACGGCCGCCGCGGCCGTGGCGCTAATCGGCCTTCTGCAACTGATCGACCTTCTTGAGCGCACCAACGACATTCTCGCCCGTGGCGGCGTCAAGGAAATCGGGCGCTACATGTTTCTGCGGCTGCCCGGTCTTTTTGAGCAGGCCGCTCCGTTCGCGGTTCTTGCCGGCGCCATCTTCACGTTCAGCCAGTTGGCCCGTAACAGCGAGTTGGTGGTGATGCGGATCACTGGGCTCTCGCTCTATCAGATCTTTCTGCGAACCCTGCCCGTGGCGCTGGCGGTCGCGGCGCTTGATCTGGTGGTCGCCGATCAGATCACGCCCCGGGCCGAGCAGGCGCTGGCCAGCTGGTGGGCCGCCAGCGCCCCCGGCCCGGTGATCAAGACTCCAGCCCCCCGATGGTTTCGCATCGACGGCAATGTCGTCGTGGTCAAGTCGGCGTCTCCCAATGGCCAAGTTCTTCGCGGGGTGTCGATCTATGAGCGCGATGCGAACAAGGCGCTCGAGGCGCGGATGACCGCCGCCACCGCAACCCACGACGCCGGCGGCTGGCGCCTTCACGACGCGGTCGTCACCACGCTTGGACCAGCGCGGGCCGACGTGATGACCGTGGGCGAGATGGACTGGCCGACCAGCCTTCGCCCGGGGGACGCGGCGGCGCTGTTTTCGGACTCCTATGAAATCACCTCCGATACGGCCTTCCGATCGCTGTTCGGCAAAGGGCCCGTGGACAAGAGCCCCAGTCAGTTCCAGACGCGTCTCTTTCGCACCCTGGCCGGAGGCGTCGCGCCGTTGATCATGCTGCTGCTGGCCTTGCCCACGGCTCTTGGCCATGCGCGCAGCAATCGCACCGCCCCGGTGATTTTCGGCCTGGGCGCCGGCCTGTTTTACCTGGTCAGCGACGGCCTGCTGACAGCCATGGGCCAGACCGGCTCCCTGCCGCCATTCATGGCCGCCTGGGGAGCGCCGATGGCCTTCGCCGCAGGCGCGGTCAGCATCCTGCTTTACGCGGAGGGGTGATGGGCGGCGTCGAAATCCTGCCGGTGAGCGGCGAGGCGCAGCTGGAGCGGTTCATCCGCGTGCCGATGGACCTCAATGCCGGCGATCCCCACTGGATCTCACCGTTGATGTTCGAGCGGCGTGAAGCCCTTTCGCCAAAGCACAATCCGTTTTTCGAGCACGCCGACGTACAGTTCTGGCTGGCGACGCGCGCCGGCAAAGACGTCGGCCGGATCAGCGCCCAGATCGACCACCTGGCGAAGACCGATCCCGCCGCCCCCGCGGGCTACTTCGGCATGATCGCCGCCAAGGATGATCCCGAGGTCTTCGCGGCGTTGTTCGCGGCGGCCGAGGCCTGGCTGGCGCAACGCGGGTGCGTCCAGGCCCTTGGCCCCTTCAACCTGTCGATAAATGAGGAGGTCGGCCTGCTCATCGACGGCTTCGATACCCCGCCGATGCTGATGATGGGCCACGATCCGCGCTATACGGCCGCGCGGATCGAAGCGCAGGGCTACGCCAAGGCCAAGGATGTGGTCGCCTACATATCGGACGTTCCGGTGTTTACGCCGGGCGTCCAGGCGCGCCTGGCCAGACCCCTGCCCAAGGGCGTCGTCCTGCGGCCGGTTCGCATGAACAAGTTCGATGAGGACGTGCGCATCCTGGTCGACATTCTCAACGACGCCTGGTCGCAGAACTGGGGCGCCGCGCCGGTCACCGAGGCCGAGACCAAGCACCTGGCGGAATCGATCCGACTGATCCTGCACCCGCGACTGGTCTGGTTTTTGGAGATCGACGGCGAGGCGGCCGGCTTTGGCGTCCTCTTGCCGAACCTCAACGACGCCATCTTCGATCTGAAGGGCCGGCTCTTCCCGTTCGGCTGGGCCAAGCTTTTGTGGCGGCTGAAGGTAAAGGGCGTCAAACGCGGCCGCATTCCGCTGATGGGCGTCAAGCGCAAGTTCGCGCGCGACCCGCGCGGCGCCTTCGCCCCCTTCGTCATCCTGGACGCCATCCGCCGCGAAGGCGTCAAGCTTGGCATTACCCAGGCCGAATATTCCTGGATCCTCGAAGACAATTTGCCGATGCGCCACATCCTCGAAGGCTTCGGCGCCCGCGTCTACAAGACCTACCGGATATACGAAAAGACCCTCGACGCGGCGCGACCGACGCCATCTTGAAGGGGCGTCACCGCGTCCGGAACCTCGCGACGGCGTGGACCTTTGGGTCGCGGGCGAAGTCGGCGGGGGCGATGAAGCCCAGGCCGTCCCAGAGAATCTGGATGTCGATCTTTTCGAAGCAGCGGGCCACGTATTCGGAGCAGATGAACTCATCGTCCGGCCCCAGCGACTTGGGCATATGTCGGTTGAAGCGGCCGACCACGATCCGCGTCGCGATCTTGAGGATCTCCCCGCTGGAAAACTTGTCGCCGATCTTGTCGACGGCGAAGTCGGCCAGGCGTTTCATCGGCCCCGGATCATCGGCCTTGCGCCGGTCGGCGAAGTTCTCGTGGCGCGCGAGAATGATCTTGCCGGGGTAGGGTCTGGTCCCGCTGCTGGTCTGGCTGATGAACCGCTCGATAGGCACGGCCCGCACGCCGATGTGCTGGACGCATTCGAAAGCCATGATCCTCTTCAGCGACGGCCAGCGGTAAGCCAGGGCGATATGGGTCCACGGGCTCTTGGTGCTCCAGCCGATCAGGCGGGAAAAGGGATCGTTGGCCGAGCACAGCAGGAGATCGCCGTCGCGAATCTGCCGGGAGATCGTTTGCAGGCCCTCGGGCGGAAGCTTGGTCAGTACGTCGTCGCTGATGGCCATGGTCGCGCGATCCCCCGCCGAAAAGGCTTCAAAGCTTGAGCGTAAAGACGGAGCGGCGGCCTTTGTTCCAGCCGCTCCCCATCCAGCCCCTTGCCGCGCGCCGCCTTCTCACGCATGGACGGGGCATCGTCACACGAGGGTGTCGCCGTTGAAAGCCGTCGAAACCACCCCCACTCCCCTAGGCTCGGTGGAATCGATCATCGATGGCCTGGCGGGGGTCGGATACATCGCCTCGCGACGCATCGCCACGGCTCTGTTCATGGCCGCGCACCTGGAAAAGCCGGTGCTGGTCGAAGGCGTCGCGGGGGTCGGCAAGACCGAACTGGCGATCAGCGCCGCGGCCATGCTCGGCCTGCCGCTGATCCGCATGCAGTGTTACGAGGGCCTGGACGAATCCAAGGCGCTCTACGAGTGGAAGTACGGCAAGCAGCTGCTCTACACGCAGATCCTCAAGGATCACATGGGCGCGCAGATGAGCGGCGCGCCCGACATGGCGACGGCCATGGAGCGGCTGCACGGGACCGGCGACCTGTTCTTTTCAGAGCCGTTCCTTGAGCCCCGGCCCCTGTTGAAGGCGCTGCGCCAGGAAGGCGGCGCGGTGCTGCTGATCGACGAGATCGACAAAAGCGATGAGGCTTTCGAAGCCTTCCTGCTGGAGATGCTCTCGGCCTTCCAGGTCTCCATCCCCGAGATCGGGGTGATCAGGGCAACCGTACCGCCGGTGGTCTTCCTGACCTCCAACAACGTCCGCGATCTTGGCGACGCCTTGAAGCGCCGGTGCCTGCACCTGCACATTCCGCTGCCCGACGCCCGGCTCGAGGAGCGCATCGTCGCCAGCCGCGTCCCAGGGATTGAGGCCAGCCTGCGCACGCAGCTGGTCGATTTCGTCCAGAGCCTGCGCACCCTAGACCTTCGCAAGCTGCCGTCGATCTCCGAGACCGTCGATTGGGCTCGCGCGCTGATCCTGCTGCACGCCAGGGCGCTCGACGCCGATCTGGTGCGCGAGACCCTCAATGTTCTGCTCAAGTTCGAGCAGGACATCGTGGCCGCCGAACCGAAGATAGGCGAGTTCCTCACTCACGCCGCGAACGCGGACAAAGTCCGGTAGGGCGGCGGTGCAACGCACGCTGGAGGATTTCCTGCGCGCGCTCCGCGCCACGGAGGTGCGCGTCTCGCCGTCCGAATCCATCGATGCGCACAAGGCCGTGGCGCAGGTCGGCTATGGCGACCGGGCCCTGCTCAAGGACGCCCTGTGCATCACCCTGGCCAAGACCGCCGAGGAGGTCGATCGCTTCGACGCCTGCTTCGATAGGTTTTTCGCCCGCGACGCCTTTGCCACGGGCGCGCACCCGCCTCGCGCCGCCGCAGGCGATTGCGACAGCTCCCAGGCTTCGCTGGCCGACATGCTATTGGCCAACGACACCGCGGAACTGGCCGCCGCCATGGAGGCCGCCGCCGGGCGCGCGCGCACCGGCGAGATCTGGCTCAATAGCCAGCGCAGCCTGCTGACCCGGCGGATGCTCGATGAGATGGGTCTGCGCGAGCTGGAAACCCTGATCGCCAGGCTGCGCGACGCGGGCGCTCCGCGTGACCAGGCCCTGGCCGAGGCGCTGGCGGCCCGTCGGGAGGATCTGTTCGCCGAGGCGGCGCGCTTTGTCGAGCGCCAGGCTTCGCTTTACGCCAGTGAAACCGGCCGGCGACTTCGCGACAACCTCCTGGCCGGTCAGAAGCTGACCGCTGTCGCGCCGGAGGACTTCAAGGCCATGGAGGCGCTGGTGCGCAGGATGGCCAAGCGCCTGGCCAGCCGCTATGCGCGCAAACGCCATCGCGCCCGCCGAGGGGCCCTGGACGTGCGCAAGACCATCCGCCGCAGCATAGGCTATGGCGGCGTGCCGTTCGACATCGTCTGGAAGCGGCGCACGATCGACAGGCCCAAGATCATGGTGCTGTGCGATGTATCCCGGTCGGTGGCCGCGGCCGCGCAGTTCCTGCTCTTGTTTCTCTACAGCCTCAATGAAGTGGTCGAACGCCTGGACGCCTTCGCTTTTTCCGATCGCCTCGTCTGCGTCAACGACCTGCTCGACGACGAAAAAGTCGATGACGCGATTACGCTGATCCTCAAGCGCATCGGTTTTCGGCCGACGGACTACGGCCGGGCGCTGGCGGACTTCTTCGCGGGCGCCGGCGCCAAGGTCGATCGGCACACCACGGTGATCATTCTGGGCGATGGGAGATCCAACTATGCCGATCCGCGCCTCGATCTGATGCGCAAGGTCAGCGAGCGCGCCCGGGCGGTGATCTGGCTCAATCCTGAACCGTCGACCTATTGGAACCAGGGCGATTCGAAGATGGGCGCCTATCGCCGCTTCTGCAGCATCGCCAAGACCTGCAACACGCTGCGCCAGCTCGAGGCGATCATCGACGAGGTGCTGCGAACCTATATTCCCAAATGAGGCCGGGCAGGGTCATCCTTGGTTGGTCGCCGGGCGAGTGCTTGGTATGGCTAGCAGCGATGACGGTGGCCCAAGGGTAAAAATGGCGATTTCCGACGATGAGCTTTTGGACGTGATCGCGCAGGAGGCGCTGATCGATCGCGCCAGGCTGGTGCGCGAAGCGACCCTGGAAGACATCGGCCTCGACTCGGTCGACCTAGTCAGCGTGGTCTTCGCCATCGAGGAGAAGTACCACGTCGAGATCGCCGAGGACGCCTTCGCCAAGACCGGCAACCTTGGCGACTTTCTCGATACGCTCAAGGCGCAGATCGAAAAGACCAAGGCTTAAGTCATGGCCAGCGGTCCGCGCCGCGTCGTCGTCACCGGCATGGGCGCGGTGTGCGCGCTGGGGAACGACATCGCCCAGACCTGGGCGGCCGCGCGCGACGGCCGGGGCGCGATCGCGCCCCATCTGTTCGATCCCGGTCCGAACGGCCCTGCGCCGCATACGACACCGGTGGCGCTGGTAAACGGTGATATCGTCGGCCTCGCGGAGACGACGCTTGGCCGCCGCATCGGCGCCTCGCTCGATCCCTTCGCGCTCTATGCCCTGTTGACCTGCCATCAGGCCCTGACCCAGTCCGGGCTGATGGGGGCGGAGGTGTTGAAGACCCGCTCGGCCGTCGTGCTCGGCCACGGCTTTGCCGGCATCCAGACTTTGGAACTCTCCTATGAGCGCTTCTATGGCCAGAAGTCGGCGCGTGTGCACCCCTTGACGGTGCCCCGGGTGATGGTCAGCGCGCCGGTAAGCGCCGTGGCCATGGAATTTTGCGTTCGCGGGCCGGTGTTCGCGGTTTCCAGCGCCTGCTCGTCATCGGGTCACGCCATCGCCCAAGCCGCCGCGCTGATCACCTCGGGCCAGGTCGATGTGGCGCTGGCCGGCGGCAGCGAGGCGATCGCCACCCCCGCCTGCCTGCGGGCGTGGGAGGGCTTGCAGGCGATGAGCCCGACGACCTGCCGGCCATTTTCGCGGGACCGCGATGGCATGGTGATCGGCGAGGGCGGCGGCGCCCTGGTCCTCGAAGCGCTGGATCACGCCGAGGCGCGGGGTGCGCCGATCATCGCCGAACTGGCCGGGATCGGTCTTTCGTCGGACGCCTTCCACCTGACCCAGCCGAGCCTGGAGGGCGCGGTTTCGGCGATGACCGCCGCCTGCGCTCAGGCTGGAGTTCTCGACGGCCGCCCCGTGCTGATTTCCGCCCACGGCACCGGCACGCCGCTCAACGACGCCAATGAAGCGGCGGCCATTCACGCGGTCTTCGAAGCCACCTGGAAAACCCAGCCGGTGATCGCCACCAAGAGCGCCCACGGCCATCTGATCGGAGCCGCGTCGGTGATCCAGGGGGTGATCGGCCTGATGGCCCTCAAGGAGGCTGTCGCGCCGCCCATTCTAAATTGGCTGGGCGAAGATCCGCACTGCGACCTCAACCTGATGCTGGCGCCCGCCACGCCCATCGCGGCGCGAAGCCTGCTGCTCAATGCTTTCGCCTTCGGCGGCCTGAACACCGCCCTGGTGTTCACGCTGCCTGACTAGAGCCCTCCTGGCCTATTTGCTGATTCGCGCCAGATCGAACTCGACGACGCCCGGCGTGCGCCTCAGGCGCTCGGAAACACCCGCCAGGCCAAACCGGTTGTGGGTCTTCAGACTGCCTCGATATTCAAGCACCGTCCCGTCCCGTATCAGGGCCGTGCTGATGTCGGCGAAGGTCGCTGCGCGCCGATCAAACATCCCGGCCAGAGCCTCCTGGCTGGGCGCCTCGGCGGCGGCGAAGCGAAGCATCGCCAAGGCATAGATGTGTTCGGGGAGCACGTTCTCCAGCCAGCGGAAGGCCACCAGGGTGAGCATCACGGCGGCCGATAGCAGCACGCCTGGGACCCACAATCCGACCCCGAACAGTAGGCCGATAGCGGCCGTTGTCCAAACGCAGGCCGCCGTTGTCAGACCCTGGACGCTGACCCCCTCCTTGAAGATCACCCCCGCGCCGAGAAAGCCGACACCGGTCATCACCCCCTGGGCGAGACGCGTCGGATCGAGCCTCGGCGGCGCGAGACCGAACGCGCCTGGAATGAGTTCCGGCTCGAAGGAGATGATCATCACGCCCGCCGCCGCCAGGGCGACAAGGGCATGGGTGCGGAACCCGGCGGCGCGGCCATTGTGACTGCGCTCCAACCCGATCAGGCTGCCGGCTATCCAGGCGGCGCTGAGATTGCCGGCGATTTCCAGAATGTGCGAAGTCATCCGCCGCGAGTGTGGCCGATTCCGTCCGTACAGGGAAGGTGTCGGGCGAACTCCTCGAACTGGGGGCGCCGCTCAGCTTCGCTCGTTTTCGCACGCGTGGTCGGCGAGAACCGCGGCGATCGCGCTTCTTCCCTTTTCCGCGAGCTGAGGAATCCTGGACCGGTAGTAGGACAGGTTGAGGACTCCCATCGCCAACCCCCAGGCGCGCCCGCGCCTCCAGGTCGGATCATCGACGTTCATGGCGCCCCTGAAAACCTGCCTCTCGTCATGATCGAACAGATTCCAGGCGACCTGAAGTTCACAGGCCGGATCGCCCGCGCCCAGGCAACTCCAATCGATCACGCCGCTGAGCCTGCCCTCCCGCGCCAGCAGGTTTCCGACGCTCAGATCGCCGTGAATCCACACCGGAGCGCGATCCCACGGCGCGGTCTGGGCGTCGGCCTCCCATGCGGCGGTCACCAAACCAATGTCGTCCATGTCCGCGAGCCAGGCGAGGCGCTCACGGATCGTCGTTTCCCATTGCGCCAGCGGCGCGCCACGACCGTAGTTGTGGCCCCCGGCGCGCGGGGGCGTCGACGGCGGCGATCGCCTGCAGGGCGCGGATGAACGAGGCCAGATCATCCGCGAACCGGTCCATCTTGGTCACCCGGCCAGTCGTCGGGTTTTCGCCGTCGAGCCATCGGCAGACCGACCGGGGCCACGGATAGCCTTCGCCAGGCGCCCCCTTGGCGAGCGGCAATGGCAGCGGCAGCGGAAGGGAACCCGCGAGCCGTGGAAGCCAGATGTGTTCCTTGTCCATCGGCCTGACTGCGCCCGGTCGGCGTGGGAGCCGTGCCGCCAAGTCGCCGCCAAGACGGTACATAGCGTTGTCGGTGCCGTCCGAGCGAACCGGCTCGATGTCCAATCGGGCCCAGTGGGGAAACTGCGCCGCGAGGAGACGGCGCACCAAGGATGCATCCGTGCTCACCTCGTCATCATGCATTCTGGGCGCGCCCCCCGTGCTGGACGCGGGGCCGGCTGAAGGCGTTGGGCGTCGGATTTTCGCCGCCTCTACACGCCAAACACATCGACCAAAGCCTTGGCATAAAGATCAACCGCCTCGTCCACGTCGGCTCTCGTGAAGGTCAGGGCGGGCGAAAAGGCATTGACGGGCACAAACACCATCGGCCGCGTGATCAGGCCGCGCTGCCAGGCGGCGGCGGCGACGCGTTTGTGGGCGTCATCGCCGGGCGCCAGGCGTCGGCCGCTCTGGCGATCGGCCGTCAGTTCGACGCCCAGCATCAGTCCTTGGCCACGAATCTGGCCGACGTTGGGGTGCGCGCCCAGCCGCGCGTCCAGCGCCTGTTTGAAATAGGCCCCGACGCTGGCCGCGTTCTCGACCAGGCGTTCACCCTCGATCAGCGCCAGATTGGCCATCCCGACGGCGCCGCCGACGGGATGGCCGGAATAGGTGTACCCGTGCGCGAAGGCGCCGATCTCCCGGGAGCCTTCGGCCAGAACCTCCCAGACCGCGTCCGCGACGACCACGCCTGAGGTCGGGAAATAGCCGCTGGTCACCCCCTTGGCGAAGGAGAGGAGATCGGGTTTCAAGCCGTAGGCCCCCGAGCCGAACCAGCTGCCCAGGCGGCCGAAGCCGCAGATCACCTCGTCGACGACCAGGAGGATGTCGTTGGCCTTGAGGATCGGGACGATGGCTTCGAAGTAACCCTTGGGCGGCATCATCACCCCGCCCGCCCCCATCACCGGTTCGGCGAAGAAGGCGGCGATGGTCTCTGCCCCTTCGCGCTCGATCAGCGCCGAAAGCTCGGCCGCCAGGCGGTTCGAGAACGCCCTCTCGCTTTCGCCGGGCTCGGCGAAGGCGAAGTGGTGCGGACAGGCGGTGTGCAGCACGCCCTCGATCGGCAGGTCGAAAGCGCGATGGTAGTAGGCGATGCCGGTGAGGCTGCCGCTGGCGACGCTGGTTCCGTGATAGCCGCCCAGGCGGGCGATGATCTTCTTCTTTTCCGGCTGGCCGCGCAGGTTGTTGAAATAGCGTACGAGCTTGAACGCAGTCTCATTGGCCTCCGAACCCGAATTGGCGAAGAACACCTTGCCCAGCTGCGGCTGGCCGGCTTCGTCCCGTAACAGCTGCACGATCTTGTCGGCCAGTCGGATGATCGGCGGGTTCGACATCGAGGCGAAGGTGTGGAAATAACCGAGACTGGTCATCGCCTCGGCCGCCGCGTCGGCCAGCTCCCGCCGGCCATAGCCGACGTTGACGCACCAGAGCCCGGCCATCGTGTCCAGGAAGGTCCTTCCGGACGCGTCCCGCACCCGCACGCCGGCGGCGCTCTCGATGATCTTCGGGCCGGCCGACAGATGCTTGGCGATGGCGGTGTTGGGATGGAACATCGTGTCCCGATCGATATCCGCCAGCGAGCGGTTGATGCGTGGCTCGTCCATCGACGCCTCCCCTGATTGTCGCGGTCAGATACAGGACTGAGCGCCGCCGCGCCGCTCCAAAACGCCGAGGGTCCGATGATCAGCGCCTTTAGTGACGACGATGTCGGCGATGTCCCGGGCCGGCGCGATGTTCTCGCGCAGATTGGGCAGGTTGATCGCCCGCCACACCGACCGCGCGAAAGCCTGCGCCTCTTCTCGGCCCAGGTGGCGAAAGCGCGCGTAAAAGGACCCGGGATCGAATTGCGCCGCGGTCCACAGCTCGAGAAACCTGGCCACATACCAGGCCTCGACCACAGCCTCGTCCGCGTCCAGATAGATCAGGGCGTCGATCGTCCCGGCCGCGGCGGATGCGATGGGCAGGCTGAGCCCCTCGACCAGGAGAATGTCGGGGGCCGAAATCCGCCGGACCAGGGCCGGATCGACGTCATAGGTAACGTGTGAATATCCGGGGAACTCGGCTCCACCTGCGCGAACCGTTGTCAGGGCTCCGATCAGGGCGGCGGTATCGTAGCTCTCGGGGAATCCCTTGCGCATGGCAAGGTCACGTTCGGCCAGCATGGCGTTCGAATAGAGAAACCCGTCCGTGCACACGCGTTCGACGCTCAGAGAGCCGGTCGACTTCAAAACCCTTTCGAGGGTTGTTGCGAAGGTTGTCTTACCGACCGCTACCGCGCCGGTGATCGCGACGATGAAGGCGCCATCGCCGGTCCGGCGCGCAAGCAGCGCCCGGGCGACCTTTGCGACGCCCGGATCCGGCGCGGGCGCTCGCGTCCGGACCACCGCGTGGCCCGATCAGCTCGGGGCGGGCTCGGGGGCTGGGGCGACGCGCTTGTAGGCCGGCCGCGCGGTGAGCCGCGCGACATAGTCGTCGATCACCGCTTCGCCCTTCAGGCCTGGCGCTCCGAACATCATCGCCCAGTTGAGCTCGCTGCCGACATAGACGTCAGCCGCGGTGAAGCGGTCGCCCAGCAGATAGGGACCGGGAGACAGGGCCTCTTTCAGCACCCGGACGACATCGTCATAGCTTCCGTAGCCCAGAGCCATCTTCGCCTCGACCGGCGGGCGCTTGAGCATGACATCGATCAGCGCCGGCTCGATGCAGCCCGCGCCGAAAAACAGCCATCGATAATAGGCGCCGCGGGCCGGATCGTCGCTCGCCGGCGCCAGCCCAGCCTGCGGAAAGGCGTCCGCCAGATAGGCGATGATGGCCGCCGTCTCGGTGACCACCGTGCCGCGATGAACGATGGTCGGCAGCTTGCCCATCGGATTGATCGCCAGGAACTGCGGCGTCTTGTGTTCAGCCTTCTCGAAATCGATCGGGTGGATGCGATAGGGCGCGCCGACCTCCTCGAGCATCCAGTGCGCCATCTGCGCGCGCGACCGGGGGTTGTGGTAAAAGACCATCTCATCGGCCATGGCCGCGCTCCGTGGGCTTTGGTTCGGCGGTCTGCTTAGCAACGGCCGATAGTCTGTCAACCAGCAGCTAGTCGACGCGTGTAGATTGCGGCCTCGCGCCCCCTCCACCACCCGCTTCGCGGGCGGTTCCCCTCCCCCGCTACGCTTCGCTTGCGAGGGAGGATTTTTCTAACTCCTGCCCCGCGAAGCGGGGAAGGGGGACCGCCGCGCTGCAAGCGCGGGGGTGGAAGGGGCGCAGGACCAAGCCAGGACGCGCCGCTCAAACCGCCAGGCCGGCCAGGGCTTGGCGGCAGGCGAGCAGCGACTGGCCGGCGACCATGCCTTTCCAGTCATCGGCATCGCCATAGAAGGCCGCGCGCATCTGGGCCTTGATCTCGCGTCCCAAAGGCGATTGCAGGTCGCCGCGGGCGTGCAACCAGGTGTCGGCGCGCAGGGCGGTCAGCACCTGCTGGGTCGGCAGAGTGCCGACCTCGAGCGCCATGCCGGTGAATTCCGCGTGCGGCGCGAGCTGCGCCGCGGCGCCGAGCCCATCGCCGGTGATCTCGGCTGATGTCGAATTGCCCTCGGCGGGCGAGGTGATCGCGGCGCCATACCAAGCCGCCGCGCGCCGATAGCCTTCGCTGCCGCGCCGCTCGGTGACGATCTGCTCGCCATATCCCCAGGGACCAAGGCCGGTGTGATAGTCGATCACCGCAACCCTCTGCGCGCGCGCCAGCCACGCCTGGAAGATCGCGGTCTGCGTGCGCCGCGACCACGTCGGCCCGTCGCCGCCATAGAAAATCCCGCCGGGGTGGCGATACTGGCCCCCACTCAGGGCCTGCTGGAGCGCCGGAAATCCGTGTTCGGCGGCATAGGCGCCAAGAGTCGCCGCGCTTTGATCTTGCGCTTCCTGCGTCCACTCGGTTGGGCAGATCGCGGCGCTCAGGGCGTCGTAGGCCGGGTTTTCTGGCACGGCCTTTGAGAAGTCGACCCAGTTTCGGTTGAGATCGACGTTCTCGTGCGTCACCCGCCGCAGCCAGGCAAACCCATAGGGGTTGATGGCGTGGATCAAGAGCACGCCGACGCCGGCGGGGAGCCGGCCCGCCTCGCCCCGGCGCAGCCAGTCGATCTGCGCCCCCGAGCCGCAGAAACCCTCGACGCCATGCGTCGCCGACAGGGTCACCAGCACCGAATGGGCATCTTTCGGGCCAAACCAGACCACGTCGGTGGAAAGTTCCTCCCCGTCCGGCCCCTTCTGCGGATGCACGAGCGCTTCGCCGGCGCCGCCCGCGTCGGCGACCGCATTGCGGAACTTGTCGCGGGCCTGGGCATAGGTGGCGCTGAAGCTGTCGGCGGAGTTCATTTTTGGTCAGTCCTTTGTGGCCAGGAACCGCCGCAGGCTGGCTTCGGCGCGCTCCGGCTGGGTGCGATGAACGCCATGGCCGGCGCCCTCGAATATCTCCAATTGGCCAAGGCCAGAAGGCAGGGCGCCAAAGATCTCGCGCGAGCAGGATACCGGCGTGATCGGGTCGAGGGTCCCGGCGGTGACCAGCGTCGGGCAGGCGACCCTGGCCAGGTCGGGCGTAAGGTCCATCGTCCGCTGTTCGCCCGCGATGAAATGGGCCATCACGTCCAGCCTCTGGATCGCCCGCTTGCGCGCCGCTTCGCCGCCCGCGTCTGGCCCTGGGTTGTAGAGCGGCATGCAGATCGACATGTAGCGCGCAGCCGCCTCGGGGCTGGGTTCGCTCCAGAACTTTTCGGCGACGGTGCGCGCCTCATCGCCACCGAGCTGCTGCATCATCGCGTAAACGGCCGGCAGATCCATCCGCGCCGCCGTCGAGGCCAGGATCAGCTTGGCCGGATGCCGCGGGTGCCGGCCCGCGTAGGCCATGGCCACCATGCCGCCGAACGACAGGCCGTAGACGACGGGCCGGGTGATCCCCAAGCCGTCGCAGAGAGCCTTCACATCGTCGCCCCACTGATCGAGCGTGCAGGTCTCGAGTTCCCCGCCGGAGCGGCCGTTGCCGCGGTGATCGAGATAGATAACCTGATGGGTGTCGGCGAACCGGTCGAACCAAGGCCGCATGATCGAATGGTCGAAGCCCGGGCCGCCGTGCATGACGATCAGGCTCGGGCGCTCCATCATCGCCTCGGCGTCCACCGACAGCTGCGGACCGACGGCGTCGAAGAAGATGCGCGCGCCGTTGACCTCGATATGCATGGACGACCAGCCTTTCCTACGAATGAGCAGCCAGAGGGCCCGCGCGGATGGGGGCCAGGCGCGGGGCCGTCTCCTTCATCATCAGCGAGGCGACAAGGCCGATTAGAATGGAAGCGATCATGTACCAGGCGGGCGAGAGGGGATCGCCGGTGACGTGAATGAGCCAGTGAATGACCAGCTGGGTGGTGCCGCCAAACAGGGCGACAGCGGTGGCGTAGACCGCGCCCATGGTCGCGCCGCGAATTTCCTTGCGCAGCGACTCGGTGATCGCAACGAGCGCCGCCGCCGTGGTCAGCGAGCCCAGGATTGAAAGCACAGCGGTGGCGGTGAGCAGAGTCAGCGCGTCATGGTTGCGCACCATCAGATAAAACGCCGGATAGGTGGCGATCAGAAAGCCGATCCGCGGCCAGATCATCAGCGCCTTTCTTCCAAAGCGGTCGCACAGGAACCCGCCGGCCAGCGTGGCGACGAGCCCGAATGCGCCATTGGCCACCGTGGCGCCCAGGGAGATTTCCGGCGGCATGTGCAAGGTGGTGATGGCGTAGGTGGTCATATAGCTGAACACGTAGGTCGAGATCGTCGAGGCGGTGATCAGCGCCAGACCCAGCACGATCACCCGCCGGTGGGCGCCGAGGCTGGCGCTCGCCGGGTGGACGTGGCTGGCCGCCTCGGGCCGATGCAGCGTTTCGGGCAGGCTGCGCCGCAGGACGAGCCCGAACGGCAGGGCCAAGGCCCCCAGCAGGAACGCCACCCGCCACCCCCACGACTCCAGGCTGGCCGCGCCGAAGCCATGCGCCAGGCTGACCCCGACCAGACCGCCGACCAGCGAGGCGATGCTCTGGCTGGCGCCCTGCCAGGCGCCGTAGAAGCCCCGCTTTCCAGGCGGCGAGGCCTCGACGAGATAGGCTGTGGTCGGGCCGACCTCGCCGCCCAGCGCAAATCCCTGCGTCAGCCGCCACATCAGCACCAGCAGGGGCGCCAGAATGCCGATCCTGGCGAAATTCGGGGTCAGGGCCAGGCCCAGTATGGCCACGCCCATCAGCGAAAAACTGAAGATCATCGCCGGCCGGCGGCCGACCCTGTCCGCATAGCGGCCAATGACCACCGACCCGATCGGTCGCAAGAGAAAGCCGGCGCCGAACGTGGCCAGCGACAGCATGACGCTGGCGAAGGCGGACTGGCCTGGAAAGAAGCTGTGGCCGATCTGGACGGCGAAATAGGCGTAGGTGGTGAAGTCATAGAATTCGAGCCCGTTGCCGATCACCGCGGCGGCCACCTGGCGTCGCGAGATCGTCGGCGGCGCCGGGTCTGGGGCGGACGGGCCCGCGGAAGGCGCCGGTTCGGTCATTGGGACTCTTCTGTCGGCGAAGACCGAACGCTTCGCCTTTCGACTTAGCCCGCGGTTTGGCTTACGATCAAGGCGCGCAGCCAACAGCAAACCAGGACCCGCCATGGCCTCAGACTGGACCGAGAACGGCCCCATATCCCTGCCGCCGCGATCGCTGGCCTATGGCGCCGGCGCGATCATCGCCCTTCTGGCCGTGATCGGCCTGGGTCTTGGCCTGA
>DATCCB010000067.1:0-13014 GCA_036511515.1 Caulobacteraceae bacterium
CGGCGGGCGGGGCGGTTTTCAGCGGGTTCCGCGGTGAGACAAGCCAAACGACGCGATCGAGGTCCAGGCGCCGAAGCGCCGTGCGCGCGACGTGGGCGTGGCCGGCGTGGACCGGATCGAAGGAGCCGCCATAGAGACCGACCCGCATGCCAGGTGAGAGCAGGAGGCCACTGCGCAGGGCGCGCCCTTGACGCATCGGCTCTAGAACGATTCCGCGAGGGCCGCGGTCAGGGCCAGGTCGTCGGCGTGGATCAGCGGCCCGGACGTATAGCCCAGCGCCGCTTCGATCGCGTCCGAGCGCAGACCCAGAATTCGTCTGGCGTCATCGGCGTCGTAGCGCGCAAGCCCCCTGCCGAGCTCGGCCCCGGCCAGGTCGCGCACAATGACTGTGTCGCCCTTGCCAAAGCGCCCTTCCAGACCCTTGGCGCCTGCCGCCAGCAGGCTCTTGCCCTTGGTCAGGGCGGCTCTGGCGCCCGCATCGACGATGATCGCGCCGCGCGGGGCCAGTGAACCGGCGATCCACGCCTTGTAGGCCGCCGCCGGTGTCGTGCGCGGCCGAAAAAAGGTCGCCTTCTCGCCGGATTCGACTGCCCGCAGGGGGGCTGCGCGCCGGCCCAGGGTGATCAGGGTTGCGCAGCCGGCGGCGCCGGCGATGCGCGCGGCGGCGATCTTGGTGCTCATGCCGCCGCTGCCCACGGCGGTCGCCGCATTGGCGCGGCCGGCCATCGCCTCGACTTCGGGGGTGATCTCATTGACCAGCGGCACATGGTCGCCAGCCGTGCCGCCGCGCGGATCGGCCGTGTAAAGACCATCGACGTCGGAGAGCAGAACCAGAAGGTCGGCGCCGACCATCTGCGCCACGCGGGCCGCAAGCCGGTCGTTGTCGCCGTAGCGAAGCTCCTCGGTCGCAACGGTGTCGTTCTCGTTGACCACCGGCACGACGCCCAGGCCAAGCAGGGTTTCCAGGGTCGCCCTGGCGTTGAGGAACCGGCGGCGGACCTCGGTCTCGTCCGGGGTGAGCAGGATCTGCGCGGCGCGCAGACCCACCGGCTCGAGCGCCTCTTCCCAGGCGCGCATGAGCAGCGATTGGCCGGCCGCCGCCGCGGCCTGTTTCTCCGGAAGGCTGAGGGCGCGCATGCCAAGTCCAAGCCGGCCCCGCCCGAGCGCTACGGCGCCCGAAGAGACCACGACCAGGCGCTGCCCGCGCGCCGCGATCCGCGATGCGTCGGCGGCGAACGCCGCGAGCCACTCCCGATCGACGCTCCCCGACGTACTGCCCGCGACCAGGGCCGAGCCGACCTTGACCACCAGCAGCCTGGCGCTTGCGAGAATGCTCACGGCCGCCAGTCCGGCCCCGACGTCGCCAGCGCGGGCGACGCCGCGTCGCGCGCCCCGACCAGCGCATGGGCCGCCCGTAACAGGCGTCGAACGCCCTCGCCGGAGACGCCCGATATCAGGCACGGGGCCGCCCCCGTCGCCTTCTTCATCGCCCGGGCCTTCTGGGCGCGCGTGGCTGCGTCGAGGGCGTCGATCTTGTTGAGGGCGACGATTTCCCGCTTGCCGGCCAACGGCTCGCCATAGGCGTCCAGTTCGCGGCGGATGGCGCGCCACGCGGCGACCGGGTCGTCGGCTGTCGCGTCGATCAGATGGATCAGCACGGCGGTGCGCTCCAGATGGCCCAGGAACCGCGAGCCCAGCCCCGCGCCTTCGGACGCGCCTTCTATCAGGCCAGGAACATCGGCCATCATGAACCGCTCCCCCGACGACAGATCGACGACCCCCAGATGCGGCGTCAGGGTGGTGAAGGGATAGTCCGCAACCTTCGGGCGCGCCGCCGAAACCGAGGCCAGCAGGGTCGATTTGCCGGCATTGGGCTGGCCGACGATGCCGACATCGGCGATCAGCTTCAGGCGCAGCCAGATCCAGCGTTCCTGGCCCTCCAGGCCCGGATTGGCGCGCCGCGGCGCCTGGTTGATCGGCCCCTTGAAGTGCGAATTGCCAAAACCGCCGTTGCCGCCCGATGCGAGCAGCACCCGCGCGCCGGCCTGGTCGAGATCGGCGATCAGGCTCTCACGGTCTTCCTCCAGCACCTCGGTGCCGACGGGAACCCTGAGCAGGGCGTCCTCGCCATTGGCGCCCGAGCGGTTGCGCCCCATGCCATGGCCGCCGGTCTTGCCCTTGAAATGCTGGTGATAGCGATAGTCGATCAGGGTGTTGAGGCCCCCGACCGCTTCGATCCAGACATCGCCGCCGCGACCGCCATCGCCCCCGTCCGGGCCGCCGTATTCGATGAACTTCTCGCGCCGAAACGACACCGCGCCGCCCCCGCCATCGCCGGAGCGAATGTAAACCTTGCACTGATCGAGAAACTTCATCGCCTCCCTTGTCGCCTCAGACGCGCATGAATTCCAGCCAAACCGGTGCGCAGTCGCCAAGGCGCTTGTCTTCGTAGCGGGTGGTGATGTGATCGACAGGCGGTGTTTTCCAGTCGCCGCACGCCTGACCGGTCCAGCGGAAGTCGGGCGAGGCGACGAACCGCTCAAGGGCCTGGTCCGCGTAGTCGGCCCAATCTGTGGCGAACCGCAGCCCGCCGCCCGGCTTCAGCAGTCGGGCGGCCTCCAGGACGAAAGCGTTTTGCACAAGACGGCGTTTGTGGTGGCGGGCCTTTGGCCAGGGATCGGGAAAGAGCAGGAACAGTCGATCGAGGCTGGCCGGCGGCAGCAAGGCCATCAGGTCCCGCGCATCGCCCATATGCAGGCGAACGTTGCTCAGGGCCGACGCCTCGATGTGGCGCAGGGCGCTGGCCACGCCATTGACGAACGGTTCGGCGCCGATGAAGAGCACGTCCGGATGCAACGCGGCCTGGGCCGCCAGATGCTCGCCGCCGCCAAAACCGATCTCGAGCCAGACCTCACGCGCGTCCGGCGCCAGGGTCCTCGGGTCGAACGGATGCGCCGGCGTGGCGATCGACGGCAGCAGTGTCGAGATCAGGGCGCCCTGGCGGGGCTTGATCGCGCGGGACCTCGTCCGTCCGAAGGTGCGAAGGGGCGGGCGGGCCTCTGCCATGGCGCCGTGATATCCCCCTCGCGCCGACCAGGGAAACAATCAGCATGGCGAAGAACGCGCCGTCGCCGAGGCGATCGAACAGGGTCGGGGGCAGAGCCGCGGGCAGCGGCGCGTCGATGACCCCAAGTGCGCCCTCTCCGAGCGCCTTGCCGGGGACGATCCGGCCAAAGGCGTCGATCATCGCCGAGCGCCCGGTCGGCGTCGCGCGGGCCATCGGCAGACCTTCCTCGATGGCGCGGTAGCTGGCCATGTTCAGGTGCTGCACCGGGCCGCTGCCGGTTCCGAACCAGGCGTCGTTGGAGACATTGGCGATCCAGGTCGGGCGGATGCCCGCCGCCCTGGCGCCATCGCGGGTAAAGCCTGGAAACAGGCTCTCGTAGCAGATCAGGGGCTGGACAGGCGCCAGGCCCGGCAGGCGCATCGGCCTGGGCTTGGGTCCCGGCGCGAAGCCGTCGCCGACGTGAACGAACTGTTTTATTCCGAGGGCCGAAGCCAGCCCGTCAAGCGGCATGAATTCGCCAAACGGCACCAGGCGGAACTTGTCGTAGACGCCGATCACCGCCAGGTCGTCGGCGGTGCGCCGCAAAGCCCAGAGGCTGTTGTAGACCACCGATCGCCCATCGCTGGCGTGGCCGTAGCGATAACCTCCGACCAGCAGCGTCTCGCCCGGCCGCATGACGCCGACAATCGCCTCGCGGGTCAGCGCGCCGGGCGCGAGATAGTCGTCGAGGGCCTGGGGGATGGCCCCCTCCGGCCAGACGACGATGTCGGGCGGATGCGCCGAGGGACGGGCGGTCAGAACCAGATAGCGGCTGACGATGCTGGCGAAGAGGCTCTGGTCGTATTTCGACTCCTGCTTGACGTCGGCCTGGACGATGCGGACCCACGGCGCGTCAGGCCCGGGCGGAATTGCGCCGGCCAGCCGCACCCAGCCGACGCCATAGAGGCCCAGGACCACAGCCATGCCGACGGCGAGCGCTGCGCGCCCGCGCCAGCCCTCGAGAACCACCGCGAGTGTGGTGAAGGCGCCGACGGTCAGCCAGGTCAGCCCATAGGCGCCGACGAAGGCGGCCGCCTGAGACGGCGCGGATCCGGCGCGCCAGCTCTCGCCGGGCAGGTCCCAGGGAAAGCCTGTCAGTATATGGCCGCGCAGCCATTCGAAACCGCCGAGCGCGGCGGCGAACAGCATGACCCTGGCCACGCTTCTGCCGCCCAGGAGCCGATAGGCCCAAGCCGCGGCGCCCCAGAACAGGGCCATCCCCAGCGCCACGATGACCACCGCGAAGGGGGCCATCCAGCCTTGTTCCTGAGCGTCTATGTAGAAGGGTTCGGCGAGCCACCACAAGCTGATGGTGAAATAGGCGCCGCCGGCGAGCCAGCCCCTGAAGAACGCCGATCGCAACGGCCTGCCGAGCGCCGCCCGGTCGACGACCAGGAACATCAGGGCGTAGCCACAGAGCCCCGGCAAGACTCCCCATGGCGGATGGGCGAGGGCTGCACCGACGCCGGCGACAACGGCGAGGGCCCGAAACAGCCACGGCCGCGAAGGCGCGACCGGCGCCTCAGCCATTTGCGGACGGGCCCTGTGGCGCTGCGGCCGCCGTCGGCCTGATTCTCAGTCGTTTCACCTTGCGCGGATCGGCGTCGGTGATCTCGAACTCGAAACCAGCCGGATGAGCGATGACTTCGCCGCGTTGCGGCACCCGTCCGGCCAGCGCGGTCACCAGGCCCCCGGCGGTGTCGATGTCCTCGTCCATTTCAGGCGTCGACAGGTCGCGTCGCAAGGCGGTTTGCAAGTCCTCGAGCGTCGCCCGCGCGTCGACTTCGAAAACACCCCCCGTCCTGGCCACGATCTGGATCGCCGCGGCCTCGTCGTGCTCGTCGTCGATCTCGCCGACCACCGCTTCGATCAGGTCTTCGAGCGTGACGAGGCCATCGACGCCTCCGAACTCGTCGATGACCATGGCCATGTGGATGCGGCTGGCCTGCATTCTGACCAGGAGGTCGGCGCCCCGCATCGAGGGCGGGACGTAGAGGGTCTCGCGTTTGATACTTCGAAGGACATTCTCGCTGGGCGACTCCCGGCCGCCCGACTGCGCGATCAGCTTGAACACGTCCTTCAGGTGCACAACCCCGACCGGGTCGTCGAGGGTTTCGCGATAGACCGGCAAGCGGGAGTGTTCGCTTTCGGCGAACGCCGCCACCAAGGCGCTGAATGTCGCCGACAGTTCCACCGCCGTGATGTCCGCCCGCGGGGTCATCACATCGGCGACCCGCAGCGTCTGGAAAGCCTCGGCGTGATCGACGAGTTCCGCCGCCGCGCGCGACTGCGACGTCTGGGCGTCATCGGCGCCGGCCCCGGCGGACCGCGCGAGACCGAGCCTGGCAAGCCAGCGGTCTATCGGCCCGCGCGTCTTCGGTTCGTCCGCCTCGAGGGGCGGCTCATCCAAGGGTTCGGACATGGCTTTCGAGGCCATCGCGATCGGCATAGGGATCGGCGACGCCCAGGCGCGCCAGGATCCTGCGCTCGATGGTTTCCATTGTCTCCGCTTCGCCGTCGTTCTGGTGATCATAGCCAATCAGGTGCAAGGCGCCATGGACCACCAGATGCTGCAGGTGGTCGGCAAGCGACTTGCCCTGCGCGGCGGCCTCGCGCTCACAGACTCCGAAGGCGACGGCGATATCGCCAAGGCCGCCCCCGACCCCCGAGGTCGCGGGGAAAGCCAGGACGTTTGTCGGGCCTTCCTTGCCCCGAAACCGGCGATTGAGTTCGCTCATGGCCTGGTCGCTGGTCAGCCTCACCGCCGCTGCAGCGCCAGGCGCCAGATCGGCGAAGGCGGCCCTGGTCGCGCGGCGCGTCAGGGCCCGGGCATTGCCTAGGGCGCGGGTCCAGGCGCGGTCGGTGATGGCGATCTCGATCACCGTGACTGGCGCGCCGCATCGGCGTCGTAGGCCTCGACGATGCGGCCAACCAGCGGATGGCGAACCACGTCCGCTGTCGAAAAACGGGTGATGGCGACTCCCGGCACCGCGCCCAGGATAGCCACGGCGTGAACAATGCCGGAATCGGCCGGATTGGCCAGGTCGACCTGGCTGGGATCGCCGGTGACCGCCATGCGGGAACCTTCGCCCAACCGGGTCAGGACCATCTTCATCTGCAGGCGGGAGGTGTTCTGCGCCTCGTCGACGATGACAAAGGCGTGGGCCAGGGTGCGCCCGCGCATGAACGCGATCGGGGCGACCTCGATCTCTCCGCGGTCGCGGCGTCGGCGCAGGCCATCGGCGCCGAGGATGTCGATCATCGCCTCCCAGACCGGGGCCATATAGGGATCGACCTTTTCGGTTAGGTCGCCCGGCAGAAAACCCAGACGCTCGCCAGCCTCGACGGCCGGGCGAGTGACCACCAGCCGCTCCACCTGTCCGGATCTCAAAAGGCTGGCCCCATGCGCGACCGCCAGAAAGGTCTTGCCGGTCCCCGCCGGGCCAAGCCCGAAGACGAGGTCGTGCCCCGCGAGGGCCTCGAGGTAGCGCGCCTGGGCGGCGGTCTTGGCGGCCACCGCGCCACGCCGACCGGCGACGCCCGGCCCCGCCCCGCCCGATCGGGCCTCGTCGATGGCCACGCGAACGTCCGCCGGCGTCACCTCCAATCGCGAGGCGACCCGGCCGGCCAGCGATTGGATCGCCTGGCGCGCGCCGCGCAAAGCTTTGGCGTCGCCGTTCAGGGCCACGCCGCCGCCCGGGGTTTCGATCAGCACGTGAAAGGCGTCCTCGATCAGAGCCGCATGACGCCCCCCGGGGCCGGCCACCGCCCGCAACGCCTCGTCGGCCAGGGGAAGAAACTCGGAAGGACCGCGACTCAAGCCGCCTCCATGACCAGGCGCCCCGAAAGGCTGTTTTGCGCCCCGGCGGTAACCCTCACCGGCGCTATCTGGCCGATCAGATGCTCTGATCCCTGGCAATGAATCGCCTGAAGATAGGGCGTGCGCCCGATAACCTGACCGGAGTGGCGGCCTGGCCGTTCGAACAACACCGGCAGGACGCGTCCGACGACCGAGGCGTTGAACGCGATCTGCCTCGCGGCGATGAGGCTCTGCAGCCGCGCCAGGCGCTCGTTCTTCACCGCTTCGTCGACCTGGCCGGCCATCGCGGCGCCGGGCGTTCCTGGTCGCCGCGAGTATTTGAACGAGAATGCGCTGGCGTAACCGACATCGCGCACCAGGGACATGGTCGCCTCGAAATCGTCGGCCGTTTCGCCGGGAAAGCCGACGATGAAGTCGCCGGAAAGCGCGATATCGGGCCTGCCGGCGCGAATGCGCTCGACCAGCCGAAGATAGCTCTGCGCCGTGTGGCCCCGGTTCATGGCCTTCAACACCTTGTCGGAACCGCACTGAACCGGCAGGTGCAGATACGGCATCAGCGCCTCGACCTCGCCATGGGCGGCGATGAGCGCATCGTCCATGTCGCGGGGATGGCTGGTCGTATAGCGAATGCGCGCAAGACCCGGTATGCGCGCCAAGCGCCGGATAAGATCGGCCAACCCGCCGGCATAGGCGTTGACGTTCTGGCCAAGCAGGGTGATTTCGCGCACACCCCGCGCCGCCAGGGCGCGCGCCTCGGCCTCGATGGCCTCCGGGGGCCGGGAATATTCAGGGCCGCGGGTATAGGGAACCACGCAGAAGGTGCAGAACTTGTCACACCCCTCCTGCACGGTCAGGAAAGCGCTGACGCCATCGGCCTGGCGCTCCACCGGCAGCGCGTCGAACTTCTCTTCCGGCGTGAACTGCGCCGCCAGACGCTCGCCGGAAGCGCGGTGGGCCCTGGCGATCAGTTCGGGCAGCCGATGGTAGGCCTGCGGTCCGACGACAAAATCGACGCCGGGCGCGCGTCGCATGATCTCGGCGCCTTCGGCCTGGGCGACGCAGCCGGCGACGGCGACCATCATCGCCCCGCCGCTCCGCGCGCTCTCTCGTTTGAGGGCATTGACCCGGCCCAGCTCCGAATAGACCTTATCGGTGGCCTTTTCGCGAATGTGACAGGTGTTGAGGATCACCAGGTCGGCGCCCTCGGGCTCCTCGACCAATTGATAGCCAAGGGGCCGCAGTACATCGCCGATCCGTTCACTGTCATAGACATTCATCTGACAGCCGTAGGTCTTGATGTAGAGCCGCTTCTCTGCCGCCGTTGCCTGCATCAGCGGGTTATGGGAACGGCCGCGCCGGCGCGCAAGGCCCGCTCACTCTTCAACCGGCACCGCGTAAAGTTCGAGCCGATGATCGATCAGGCGATAGCCGAGCCGCTCGGCGATGGCGCGCTGAAGGGCCTCGATGTCTTCATCGACGAATTCCACCACCTTGCCGCTCTTCATGTCGATCAGGTGATCGTGGTGCAGTTCGCTGGCCTCCTCATAGCGTGAACGGCCATCGCGAAAATCATGGCGCGTGAGGATGCCCAGCTCTTCGAACAGCCGCACGGTGCGATAGACGGTGGCGATGGAGATGTGCGGATCGACCGCGTGGGCGCGGCGGTGAAGTTCCTCGACATCGGGATGATCGTTGGCCAGCGAGAGCACGCGCGCGATGACGCGGCGCTGCTCGGTCATGCGCATGCCTTTTTCAGTGCAAAGCTTTTCCAGGCGATCCAAGAGCGTTCTTTAAGTTTGTCGGCGGCGAAGACCATAGGCCCCCCGGCCTCACCTGTTAAGCGCGCGGCGCATGATCAGCGCGTCGACGGGGCTTTCACCGGGCCGTGCGTAATATCTCGCTCGGCGTCCGACGGGGACGAACCGTTCGGTTTCATAGAGAGCGACGGCGGGAATGTTGTCCTCGGCGACCTCGAGAAACAGCGACGTGGCGCCGCCGGTTCTCGCAACTTCAGCGCCGGCGGCCAGCAACCCGCGGGCGAGTCCGCGCCGGCGATGTCTGGGCACGGTCGCCAGCGTCAGAACTTCCGCCTCGTCGGCGATCACTCGGCAGAGAATGAACCCGCTGGCCGCGCGGCCAGCGCTCGCCAGTAACCCGAAGCTTCCCGGGCCGCCCAACAGCTGGCCGATCTGCGCGGCGCCCCAGGGCGCCGGAAAGCAGGCCGCATGGATCCTGGCCAGGGCGCCGGCGTCATTGGCCGTCGCTGGACGCAGCCTCATGAAACCTTCGGTTTCGCGTCGGGGGCGCGAAGGTAGAGGGGACGCGGCTCTCTCAACGGTCGGCCCGCCGCGAGATGCGCGATGACGTGGGGCAGGGGCGCCTCCAAAGCGGCGGAAGAACTCCCCGGCAGAAGGTCCGCCAACAGCCCAGCGCCGGGTCCCGTGAGGCGCCAGGCATCCGCCGGCGCCAAAGCCGCAATCACCCTGGCGGCGGAATCGCGTGGCGAACTCGTCGGCTCCGTGCGGGCCAAGCCGGCGTCGAAAGCCTGAAAGAACACCGCGCCCCGGCCCGCATCGATCACCGCGGCGCAAGGGCCGTCTCCTCCCGCGCTGGCCGCTAGGGCCTCGAGCGATCCAACAGCCGTGCAAGGGCGCCCCAGCGCCAGGGCCAGCCCCTTGGCGAACGCCAGCCCAACGCGCAGGCCGGTGAACGATCCTGGCCCGACGGTGACGGCGATCAGATCGATGGCCTCGAAACCCAGCCTCGCTTCTGCGAAAAGGCCCCTGACCAGCGGCCCCAGCCTCTCCTGATGGCCGCGCGCCATCGTCTCCATGCGCGTGGCGATCGTCCGTCCGTCGTCGACGATAGCCGCCGAACAGGCCCCCAGACAGGTATCCATCGCCAGCACGATCATCGGCGGCGAGTCCGGTCAGCTAACGGTCGGAAAGGGGGAAAGAGCATCAGGGTTCGCCGCCTTGCGGTCAAGCCGGATTGAGACCCGCCGAACGCAGCATCAGACGCATCAGGTCGGCCTTACCGCCGGTTCCATCGATGAGGTTCAGTTGTGAGCGCCAGACATTGACCCCACCGACCATGTCCGCAAGGCGAGCCATGACCGGTTGCCACAGTTCCCGCTCAAGGGCGGAATTGTAGATCTGATCCAAGAGAAGGGAATCTTCGGTCCCCGTCATCCCGCACACCGTAGCCCCACCCTTGCGGGTCTCGCCGCTCGACACAATCTCCAAGCCTAGGCGGCGCGCGCCGATTTGTCAGCCCGCAACCGCGCCGATGATTTCCTTGGAGGCACTAGCCCGACGGATAGGTGGCATGGCCGTCGTTGGGCCACAGGAAATTCGTGAAGGTCGAGGTGACGCTGAAGTCCAACGATCGCACTTGGTGCCACCATGCCAGCGGCATGAACAGAATCTCCCCCGGCTCGAGGGTCACGTCGTAGGCGCGAGCCTCCGCCAGACGCGGATAGCGCTTTGGGTCGAGAGCCGGGTCCTCGAGATCGCGAATCTCGCTGAACACGTGGTGGTTATTGTAGAGCGCTCCGACCTGGGACGCCGGCAGCAGCTTGAGTTTCGAGCGACCGACCACCTGGGCGATGAAGACGTTGGCCAGCTCATGGTGCAGCGAGGTGAGAGCGCCGGCTGGACTGATCGACAGCATGCCTGCGGGCGATGGCGACTCCCGGCTCAGGAACTTGTCGAGGCTGCCAATGTCCTCGCCAAGCGGCGCGAGAACCTGTTTGTTTCGATCGGAATCACAGGGGGCGATTGAGGCGCAGGCGCCCTTCTCGATCGCGTCGATTAACGCGTCAAAAGCCGCCTGTTGTGGTTTGAAGTCATTTTTCGCCTCGGGATTGCCGGTCAGTTCGCCCTGGTAGGCGATGGGAGCGGAGCCGATCCTGGCCTTCAAGTATGCAGGGTTCCACCGGGAAAGCGCAGGCCATCCATCGATTTCGCGCACCAGAATGACCGGGCGGCCGACGGCGTAATAGCGCTCGAGAAATTCCCACGAGCCCATGCCCTCACGCCGTTCGATGGCGCGCGGGCCGGGCGCGAGATCGCGTTGCCGCTCCAGGGTATTCAGAAGCCACTCGCGCCTTGCCAGGGCGAGATTCAACGGCCCGATCCTATCGGCTATCGGGTCGGAAGCTTGCGGTCGGACCTGCGCCGCCGATTTTTCCGGAACGTCATCGTTCGGCGCCATCGGCGTGTCGGGCGATCCTGAACGATCGAAGGGGCGTAAACGGAGCTTAGGGCGGTGATCGGGAGCGAGCGTCTCTCCGCTGACATCGACGCCCCGGTAGTAATGCTTCTGCCAGCCTTCGGCTTTGGCGCGCGGGGGCTCGCTTTTCAGCTTGGCATGGAAGGTGTCGCGCGCCTCGCTCCAGGCCCGGAAACGCGCCTGGGTGCCTGGATTGGCGCCGAGGGGCGCGAAGGCCGGCCTGAAGGCTTCAACCGAGGTGCGTTCAACTGGAAACACGAAACAGAACGGCTCGAAAGCTTCGAAACGGATCCATTGGGCGGGGCGAGTGAAACGCCAGTTCATGGTGAAGGTGAACGGCGACCAGTCGGTCTCGACGACGGCGCTCAAGGGCTGGATGGCGTCCTTCTGGCGGTTTGGCGAGCCGGTCACCCAAAGGTTCCAGCCGGGGGGTGTGCGAAAGATGGCTTCGATGTGAAAGGTGATCGTTCCCTGCCCGAAATGGGAGACGGGCACGCGCTGAGCGCCATCATCGGGCCGGATTGTGACCGCCCCGGTGGTGGCTTCCCCGTCCCATACTGCCTCGAAACCACAGGGACAGAGAATTTCCCAGCCGTGGGCATTGGCGATGTTGAGTGGCAGGCAGCGATAGGCGAACGAATCGGGGGTCGCATCCATCCAGGGCCGCGTGGCCGGCGCCGGTCGGATCAGCGGCGCCCAGCCTGGGTGAAGATAGGCCGTCAATTCCATGCCAAGCGATCCTCAATGCCTCTCGCAGCCACGATACAGGCTGGCGGGACGCTGGCATACGCCCTGCGGGCGTGCCTAGAATCCGAAGCGGAAGCCGGCTTCAACCGCCTGGTCTGTCCAGTTATTCGAAAGGTTGGCCCGATATTTCACAAAACCTGTCCAACGACCCTGGTGGCCGCTGATACTGGCGCCGACCAGAGCACTGTTTCGATTGCGTTCGACAGCATTGTTGTAAAACGCCGTGCCGTCCTGGGCGACCAGCGTCACTCGGCCTCCGTCCGCAGCGGCGTCGTAGCGATATCCGACCTGGATGCCGGGCGTGACGACCATGCCGCCGGTGCTGGTGAACGCGTGTGAGAAGCCGACCAGGGCGTAGGGTGAGACGAAGGTCCGGTCCTGCTCTGACCCGCTGACGGCGAAGCCGGCGCTGAGCGGGTTTGTTTCGCTGAACGCGCCGCCGCTCAAGCCCGAGATCAGCACGCCGGCCGCTGGCGTAATCGAGAGGCCCGACGTTTCCAGCGGGGCAGCGGCCTGTATGGCCCCAGTCCACTCGTTCACGCCTCGCGAAGCTGCGGAAACGCCGAAGCCGGATTCGCGGCTGGTGTCATCCCAGCCGTGAGCGTAGCTGAACGCTGCGCTCAGGCCCACGCCTCCAAAGGTCTGTGAACCGTAGAGGCTGACGCGGAAGAGTTGCTGCGTCGCCCGGCTGCCCAGGCTGTCCGATAGGTTGCCGCCTTCGTAGCCGAGAGCGGCGCCCAGACGGGCGGACTGGCCGACGGTGACATCTGTCCCAGCCTCCACGCCGCCCCAGTTGGCTCGGAAACCCGGCGTTCCATTGTCCTGGCCGCTGCTGAGGAAGTCTCCCAGCACCCGCACCCAGGCCCGCGTTTGCGACGCGTCTGGCGAGGCGAGGTCGCAAGACGCCAGGTTGAAGAACGTCGTCCCGTTCGCGTTCGGAAGCGCCACCGCCAACAGGCTGGTGACGGAATTCTCGTTCGCTTCGGCAAAGGCGAAATCCTGAGCACTGAACAGCCTCGCATCGCGCGGCGCCACTGTAGTTGGTGGAGGCGGAGGTGGAGGTGGAGGTGGAGGTGGAGGTGGAGGTGGAGGTGGAGGTGGAGGTGGA
>DATCCB010000068.1:0-40891 GCA_036511515.1 Caulobacteraceae bacterium
CACCGGCGCCGTCGTCGCCCTGGCCTCGACCACCCCATCGGCGGCCTCGTTCACGGTCGGCGGCGAAGGCGGCCAGCTGGTCACCGTCAGCGTCGGAGCCCTGACGCTCGCCAACCTCACCTCCGGCAGTCCGTCAGACAACCTCCCGGTCACCCTGGCGGCCACCAACACCGGCTCCCAGACCCTGTCGGGCGCACTCAACACCGCCGGCAGCCTCACCGTCGCGGTCGGCGGAACCGTCACCCTGACCGCCACCACAACGCCCGGCGCCTACAGCGGATCGTTCACCGTAACCGCCGCCTATCAGTAGGGGGCCAAACCAAGCCGCGATTGCAGAGTCGCGGCTTGGGATTGTCGCAGACGAGTCGCCCACGCCAACGATCTTTGAAGATTCCGGCTTGCCAGAACCGCGTCGCGCGGCGCTGATGATCCTGCCGAGCTCGCCCGCGCCGGGCGCTCGGCAATTTCACTCACCCCGCCGAGCTCGAGCCCATGGACAGTCGCTATCAGGCCGCCCTCGAAACCTTGAGGGATGAACCGCGCACCTGGCTGGTGACCGGAGCGGCCGGATTCATTGGCTCAAGCCTTGTCGAACGGCTGCTCGCGGGCGGGCAAAGCGTTGTCGGCCTCGACGACTTCTCCACCGGCCACAAGGACAATCTTCACAGCGTCCAGCGTGGTCTGGGGAGCGCCGCCTGGTCGCGCCTTCACTTCATCGAAGGCGACATCCGCGACATCGAGGTCTGCAAGAGCGCCGTCGGCGGCTGCGATTTTGTCCTGCATCAGGCCGGCCTTGGATCGGTGCCCAGGTCACTGGCCGATCCGGCGACCACCAACGCGGTCAACGTCGGCGGCTTCGTCAACATGCTTTCGGCAGCCAAGGACGCGCAGGTACGAGGCTTCGTCTATGCCGCGTCGAGTTCGACCTATGGCGACCATGCGGCCCTTCCCAAACGCGAAGAGGCGATCGGCCAGCCGCTGTCGCCCTACGCGGTGAGCAAATATGTCGATGAACTGTATGCCGCGGTTTTCGCCAGGGCCTATGACTTCAAATGCGTCGGCTTGCGGTATTTCAACGTCTTTGGTCCCCGGCAGGACCCGCTTGGCGCCTACGCGGCGGTGATCCCGAGCTGGCTCGCCGCTATGCTGGCTCACGCGCCGGTGTGGATCAACGGCGATGGGTCGACCAGCCGAGATTTCACCTTTGTCGACAATGTCGTGCAGGCCAACATCCTGGCGGCGGTAGCGGTCGAGGACGCCAGGGACCAGATATACAATGTCGCCTGCGGCAACAGGCTGACCTTGACGGAGGTCTTCGACGTGCTCGTGGCGACCCTGGCCGAGCACGGTGTGATTTACCGGGGCCCAAGACGCCATCGCGCCTTCCGCCCGGGCGATGTTCTGCATTCCCAGGCCGATATTTCGAAGGCGAAACGCCTGCTCGGCTACGCACCGACCGTCGATTTCGCCGAAGGGATCGCCAGGACCGTCGCCAGCTATTGCCCCGCGAGCCGGATCGGCGGGCCCGGGACGCGCTCCCACGTCGGTTCAAGCTGACAGCGTGCGCTCGCACGAACCTGGATCGGACACGACCGCTTCTCACCCCTCCCGCCCGCTCATTCTCGTAGCTGCGCGGACGACTCTCGCGGCGGCGTCGGTGGTCGTCGGGTACGGGGTCTTCGCGCCCGCCGGCCAGGCGCCGACGATCATGCCCTGGGATAAGGCCGAGCACTTTACCGCCTTCCTCGGCCTGATGCTGCTATCGATGGTTTCATTCCCGCGCGCGCCGTTGTGGCGCATCGGCGCGGTGCTGTCGTTCGCCGGCGCGGCTATCGAGCTGATCCAGGCGCTTCCCATCATCCATCGCGATTGCGATGTCTGGGACTGGGTGGCCGACACTATCGGCATTCTCGCCGTCGTCGGTGTGATCATCGCCGCCAGGCTGAGATCAACCCTGGCGAAGAGTCCTGATGAGCGCTGATCACCGACGCTGGCGGGCTGCCTGGTCGGCGATCCTGAGCAGATAAGCCCCATAGCTGCTTTTGCCCATCGCGCCGGCAAGGCCGACCAGCGCGGCCTCGTCGATGAACCCCATACGCCAGGCGATTTCTTCCGGACAGCAGATCTTCAGACCCTGTCGATCCTCGATGATCTTGGTGAACAGCGCAGCGTCAAGAAGCGATGCGGGCGTGCCCGTATCGAGCCAGGCAAAACCGGCTCCCATCAGCTCCACGTCGAGCGCGGCCGCCTCGAGGTAGAGCCGGTTGATGTCGGTGATCTCGAGCTCGCCGCGCGACGAGGGTGATATGGTTTTGGCGAAATCGACCACCCGCTCATCGTAGAAATAGAGGCCGGTGACGGCGTAGCTTGATTTGGGCTGGACGGGTTTCTCTTCGAGAGTCTGCACCCTGCCCCGCTCGTCGAAGGACACCACGCCGTACCGCTGCGGATCGACGACGTGGTAGGCGAATACGGTCGCCCCCCGCCGCTGGCTGTCCGCCCGCCGCAACAGGTCCGCCAACAGATTGCCGTAAAAGATGTTGTCGCCGAGGATCAGGGCGCTTGGCCCACCGGCCAGGAAGTCGGCGCCGATGTGAAAGGCCTGGGCGAGGCCGCCAGGGCTCGGCTGCGCCTCATACGCGAAGGAAATCCCCCATTGAGCGCCATCACCCAGCAGCGCGCGAAAGGCGGCCTGGTCCTGCGGGGTGGTTATGATCAGAATCTCGCGGATGCCGGCCAGCATCAGCACCGAGATCGGATAGTAGATCATCGGCTTGTCGTAGACCGGCATCAACTGCTTGCTGATCACCGCGGTGATCGGGTGAAGGCGAGTGCCCGCGCCCCCCGCCAGGACGATTCCCTTTCGCATTGCATCTCCCAGGCTCGACTGGGGGCGAACCTATCTGAAAAACCCTGCGTTCAAAGTCCTCACCGCTCGTTTGACTTGGCTGGCGTCGCCGTGCCCAATGTCTTTCGAATAGAGCCTGCCGGTGGGGTTGCGGCGCGCCGTCGTAGCTAGCGCCGCTTCGCGAAAAATCCTGGTCGATCGAGCCATGCGCAAGTTCACCTACGCGATCGGCGACGTCCATGGCCGCTACGACCTGCTGCAGGAAGCCATGGCGGCGATCCATGACCATGGCGGTGGCCAGCACGGCCGGATCGTCATGCTCGGCGATTATGTCGATCGCGGGCCCGACAGCCGCGGCGTCGTCGAGTATCTTATCGCCCATACAAAGTCGCAGCGCATCGTCTGCCTGAAGGGCAACCACGAGGCGATGATGGTCGAGGCCATTCGCGGGGGGGACCTGAACAGGATGTCCGCCTGGATGTTCCACGGCGGCGAAGAGACCATGCGCAGCTATGGCTGGAGCGGCCGTCACGCGGCGAGCGGCGCGCTGATTCCGCCCGCCCACCTCGACTGGATGGCGGGCCTGCCGCTGATGGTCCGCGACGACGAACGCATCTATGTCCACGCCGGTGTGGACCCGTCCGTGCCGATCGATGAGCAGAGCGAGGCGACATGCCTGTGGATTGGTGAGCGGTTCCTCAGTTCCAGTCTCGACCGGCTCACCCATCATGTGGTCCATGGCCATAGTCCGAAGTGGCGGGAGAAGATGCGGACCGCGCAGGTCGAGCGTCTCGCCCATCGCACCAACCTCGACACCGGCGCCTATCTGACGGGGGTTCTGGCCGTCGGCATATTCGAACGCGGCAGGCTGGGCGGCCCGGTCGAGGTGCTGTGCGTGTCCCGCGCGCCAGGCGATCCGGAGCTGGTCGCGCCGCGGTGGAGAGGGTCCGAGGCGGACGAGGCGGTACGCGGCTAGGCGACGGGCCGCTGGTCGACCCAAGACTGGAACATCAGCAGGCACCACAGCCTGACGTCGCCGTTAATGGCGCCGCTCAGGTGCTGAGCCCAGAGCTTGCGCGCTTGCGCCGGGTTGAAGAGGCCCTGGCGTTTCAGCCGCGCCTCGCTGAGCAGATCCTCCGCCCATGGACGCAGCTCGCCGCGCAGCCATTGGTCGATGGGTACGGCGAAACCCTGTTTGGGCCGTTCGAACAGGGCGCTGGGAACATAGCGCGCGAGAACGCGGCGCAGGATGTGCTTGCCCCTGGTCCCACGAATCTTCATCGCCATCGGCAGGCTCCAGGCGAACTTCAGCACCTGGCGATCGAGAAACGGCGCGCGCACCTCCAGGCTGGAGGCCATCGAGGCGCGGTCGACCTTGACCAGTATGTCGTCGGGTAAATAGTTCTCGGTATCGAAGCCCATCGCGCGCTGGCTGAAACTCGCGGCGGGGGGCAGGCGGATATCGCTGTTCAGCAGTCCCGTTCCCCGGGGCGCCTGCAGGATGGCCGCCGGATTGTCCCAGCCCGACAGCAGGCGATCGAGGAAATCGCCGTCGTCGCGGGCGTCGAGCTTGGCCGCCCACTTGTGCAGCTTGTCGCCGCCGCGGCCCCCGCCAAGCGCGGCCGGCGTGAACGGGACCAGGGCGGCCAGCCCAGACCACGCGCGCGGACTGATTGCCTGTACGCAGGCCCCCAGCGCCGCGCGGGCCGGGCGGGGAATCATCGACACCCGTCGCCAGGCCCCCCCCAGCATGTAGCGGTTGTAACCGCCAAACAGTTCATCGCCGCCATCGCCTGCCACGCCCACGGTGACGTGTTCACGCGCCAGGGCCGAGACCAGGGCGGTTGGAATCTGCGAAGAGTCGGCGAACGGCTCGCCGTACATCGCCGCCAGCTTGGGAATGACGGCCAGGGCCTGATCAGGCCCGACATAGAGTTCGGTGTGGTCTGTTCCCAGATGCTTGGCGATGGCCCTGGCATGGTCGGCCTCGTCGAGCGAGCGATCGGCACTGCCGATGGTGAAGCTCTTGACCGGCCGCGGCGACTGGCTCTGCATCAGCGCGGTGACCAGGGAGGAGTCGATGCCGCCTGAGAGCAGGCTGCCCAGCGGCACATCGGCGACCATGCGCAGGCCGACGGTCTGGCGCAGCAGAGCATCCAGGGCTTCTACGGCGTCGTCTTCGGATCCCCCAAAGGGATGGTCCCGGCCGTGGTCAAGGGCCTCCTGAAGCGACCAGAACGCTCGCGGCTGCGGCATGTCGCCGGCCAGGTCGGCCGCGCTCAGCCGCACCGTAGCGCCCTGCGGCAGTTTGGCGACCTGGCGATAGATCGACCACGGATGCGGGATGTAGCCATAGCGAACATAGGCGGGCAGCACGTCGGTGTTCATCTCGCCGCTGAAATCGGGATGCGGACGAAAGGCGGCCAGTTCGGAGGCGAAGACGAAGGTGCGGCCCAAGCGGCCGTAATAGAGCGGCTTTTCGCCGAACCGGTCACGGGCCAGGGTCAGCGCCCTGGCCGAGCGGTCCCACAGGCCAAAGGCGAACTGACCCTCGATCGCCTGCAGGGCGGCGTCCAGTCCCCAGGCGGCGATCGCCTCCACCAGCACCTCGGTGTCGGAATGTCCGCGCCAGGGGATGGCGCGTTCGCTGTCGAGCCGGCGGCGCAAGTCGACAAAGTTGAATATCTCGCCGTTGAAGGTGATCACGAACCGCCCATCGGCCGACGCCATCGGCTGGTCGCCGGCGCTGCTGATGTCGATGATCTTCAACCGGCGGTGACCCAGCGCGATCCCGGCCTCGAGGTCGACGAATTCCCCCTGGCCGTCCGGGCCGCGATGGGTCAGGGCGGTGGCCATTGCGTTCAGCAACGGCCGCGCGGCTTGGTCCAAACGATGGGACAGCAGGCCGACGATGCCGCACAAACCAAGAGTTCTCCGCCAGCCCCGCGTGCGAGCCAGGCGGTCTCTATAGGGCTTTACCGCGCCCGCTCAAAGGATCGTCGCCCGCAGACGCGCGCCGCAGTTCGCCGGCGACTAGTTTGTAAAAGCGCCGGCCCCTGGGACTAAGCCGGCCCTGGCTGAGGCGCTTCTGCAGGGCCGCCTGAGCCTTCTCACCGTGCCTGGCGCGAAACTTGGCCGCCGCGGCGCGGACGCTGGCGGCTCGATTCTGGCTGCGCCGCCGGCGCGACGCCAGCCACGACACGGCAATGCCGCCCACGATGATGGCCGCCAGCCCCAGCATGAATATCGCCAAAAGGAATGAGCGCATCGTCTCGTCTATGTCCCCCGTGCGCCTGCCTAAGGCCCGGTGCGGGTCTTTGGCTCTTTCCTCGCCCCCGGTTCGCTCGCCATCCTGCCCAGTTGCCGGGAGGCTTCGCCGACGAAATCTTCGGGCGCGGCGTGGCCGCCATCGAGCACCGGGGCCATGGCGGTCACCGCCAGCCGGGAGGTGATGTCGGCATCCGTCACCCGCTCGGCGCCGGGCAGGCTGGCCGCGAAGGCCATGGTCGCCTGGAGGCGCGCGTTGAGATTGTTGAAGGCCTTTTCGACGTCTGCGAAGGTCTGGTTCAAGGCGTCCAATTCGGCCTTGTTCAAAGCAATGTCCTCAAATCTTAAGTTCACCCCCCTTCGCTCATCGTATCGGCAATCGGGCGCGAAGCCCAGACGGCTGATCCATCCCGACATGCTGCGCCTTGATCGCGCCGCTACCGGGCAGCTAGAGTGGGCGCGGCAAGCCTGAGGCCCACCTCGCCCTGGCGTTTTGAGTATGACGAAGATGCGTTTGCTTAGTATTGCCGCGCGAGCGCGTCCGGGGAACGCGGTCAGCGCGGCCACCGTGGCCGCCTTGGCGGTTGCGCTGAGCGCGTGCGCGACGGGCGGCGCCGATAAGGATGCCAAGCTTGCCGCCAGTCTGCCGCCGCAGCCGGCCGTCCAACAAGTGGCCGCCGATGCCGATTACCGGATCGGCCCGTTGGACGTGCTGGAAATCACTGTTCCGCAGGTTCCCGAGATCACGCAGGAAGTGGGCACGGTGCGTGTGTCCGGCGCCGGCCAGATCTCCCTGCCCCTAGTCGGCACGATGGCGGTGAACGGCGACACGGCCATGGAATTGCAGCAGGCGATCGCCGAGCGTCTGAAGAAATACGTCAAGGCCCCAGAGGTCTCGGTGTTCGTGAAGGAATATTCCAGCCAGAGGGTCACCGTGGAGGGAGAGGTCAACCAGCCGGGCATCTATCCCATTGAGGGCAAGACCACCTTGCTGCAGGCCCTGGCGCTGGCCCACGGGACGACCCAGAACGCGAAACTGACCCGGATCGCGATCTTCCGCACGGTCAACGGACAGCGCCTGGCCGCCGGCTTCGATCTCAACGCCGTGCGCAAGGGAAATCAGCCCGATCCGACGCTTTATGGAAACGATCTGGTCGAGGTCAACACATCGGGGGCCAAGGCCCTCTTCCACAATGTGTTGCAAGCGGTGCCGCTGTTTACCCTGGTGCCGCGGCCTTAGATGAGCGACCGCGAACTTCCACTCAGCGTCGGCGGCGCGACATCGGGGCGGCTGGCCCTGGCGCCGATGGGCGGCGAGTCCCCCGCGCGCCTCGACGGCTCGCGCGGCTCCGGCCAGGGCGCCGCGCCCATCGAGATCAACCTGCTCGACTACTGGCGGATGATGGTCAAGCGGCGCTGGACGATCGCCGCCTGCGTCCTGGTCTTCCTCGGCCTCGGCCTGGCCTTCACCCTGCTCAGCACGCCGCTCTATCGCGCCTCGGCCACGGTACAGGTGGAGCGGGAGGCGGCCAAAATCGTGCAGACCAAGGACACCGAAGACACCACTGGCGCGCAGGGCGACGAGGTCTCGTTCTTTTCGACCCAGCTGCAGCTGCTGGAGAGCCGCGCCCTGGCCCAGCGCGTCGTTCGCGTCCTGGGCCTGGCCAACAACAACGATTTTCTCAGCCGCCGCTCGGCCTCGCCGATCGGCCAACTGTTGCATCTGGCGCATGTAAACCGAGCGCAGGCGCCGGGAGCGGCGACCGCGTCACCCGACCAGCGCGAGATGCAGGCCACCAGACTGGCCGTCCGCGGCCTCCACGCCGAGGTGGTGCGCGGATCTCACGTGTTCAAGATTTCGTTTTCCGGTCCCGATCGGGTGCTGGCGGCAAACATCGCCAACGCTTTCGCCGACCAGTTCATCCAGTCCAATCTCGACCGCCGATTCGACGCCTCCAATTACGCCAGAATGTTTTTGGACAACAAGCTTCAGGACATCCGCAACAAGCTCGAGGATTCGGAGCGGCGGCTGGTCGCCTATGCCCAGGCCCAGCAGATCATCAATGTCGATGAAGGCAAGCCCCTGAGCAACGGCACCCTGGAGTCGCTCAACACCGCCGTCGATACAGCCAAGGCTGACCGGATCAAGGCGCAGGCGCTTTGGGAACAGGCGAGAAATTCGTCGGGGCTAGGGCTGCCCCAGGTGGAGAGCAACACCGCCATTCAGCAGCTTCAGGCGGACAAGGGAAGGCTGAATTCGCAATATCAGGAAGGCCTGCAGACCTACAACGCCGACTATCCGAAGATGCAGCAGATCAAGGCCCAGATCGACGAAACGGATCGCCAGATCAATGCCCAGGTCAACGACGTGAAGGCGTCCCTGCAGTCGCAGTATATCGCTGCCGCACACCTCGAACAGATGCTTTCGGGCCAGCTGGGGCAGGCCAAGTCGGGGTCGCTCGACCTGCGCTCGCGCAGTATCGAGTACGACACCCTGCAGCGCGAGGTCGACACCAACAAGTCGCTCTATGACGGTCTGCTGCAAAGCTACAAGGAGGTCGGCATCGCTGGCGGCGTCGGCACCAACAACATCTCGGTGATCGATCGGGCCCTGGCGCCTGGCCTGCCGTACCAGCCCAACTGGCCGCTGAGCCTTGGGCTGGCCACGCTGCTGGGTCTGCTGGTCGGTGGCGTGGCGGCTTTCGCGCTCGAGCACGTCGACGAGAGCCTTAAGGTGCCCCAGGAGATCGAGCAGCGCCTCGGCCTGCCGTTGCTGGGCGCGACGCCGGCTCTGGAGCGGGGCGCCACACCCGCCTCGGCCCTGGCCGATCTGCGTTCGGCTTTTTCCGAGGCCTACTATTCGATCCGCACCGCCCTGCAGTTTGCCACCGGCGACGGGGTGCCTAGCAGCCTGCTGATCACCAGCAGCCGACCGGGCGAAGGCAAGTCGACCACCGTGGTGGCCCTGGCTCGGTGCTTCGCACAGCTGGGGATGCGGGTGCTGGCTATCGACGCCGACCTGCGCAACCCCTCCCTGCACCGCCTGCTGGGCGGCGATAGCGCCCCCGGCCTCAGCAACTGCCTTGCCGGCGGCGCCAGGTTCACCGAGGTGGCCAAGCAGACCTCCATCGCCAATCTTTGGCTGATCCCCAGCGGGCCTCTCCCGCCCAATCCGACCGAACTGCTGGCGGGCGTGCGCTTGCGGGCGCTGCTTGCCGAGGCGCAGGCCAATTTCGATCTGGTGCTGATCGATGGGCCGCCGGTGATGGGCCTGGCCGATTCAACGCTGCTCTCCAGCGTCGCGGTGGGGACCATGCTGGTCATCGAGGCCGGGCAGACGCGGCTCGGTTTTGTCAACGCCGCCCTACAGCGGCTGGGCATCGGTCGCGGTCGGATCATCGGCGCGATCATGACCAAGTTCGACGCCAAGACCTCAGGCTACAGCTATGGCTATGGATACGGCTATGGGTATGGCTACGGCTACGCTGACACCGACTACCGCTACAAGGCCGCCGAGACCAAGCCCAAACTGGTCGATCTCCAGGAGACGGGTTAGAATCCCGCCGCCCGCTGACCCACCGATTGGTAGCCTGGCGGGTGGCCAGCCCGGTCGGCGGCAAGCTGGGCGTATCGGCGACCTGCTGGCGGCGGCTGTCGTCGCCGCGGCTCTCTGCGCACTGGGCTGGTGGATCGTTCGCACCGCGGTCGCCGACCAGCTCGCCAGTTCGGCTCCAGAAGCAGTCTTGGCCATCGATCCCGCCAATGTCGAGGCGCTGCTATCGGCCGCCGAAGCCGACATCCGGCGTCGGCCGCCGGCGCTCGCCAAGGCTGCGGCGCGCCTGCAAGGAGCGGTGCGCGAGGCGCCGGTCGAGGCATGGTCCTATAGCGATCTGGGCGTCGTCGCCCTGCTCGGTGGGGATCGGGCGCGCGCCGACACGATGTTCGCCATCGCCCGGCGGCTGTCTCGCCGGGAACTGCCGGCCGAGGCCTACGGCTTCGCCAGCGCGCTCGAGCGGGCCGACTACGCGGCCGCGTGGGCGGTGCTCAATGTGATCCTGCGCCTTTCGCCGGGCAGCCTGGCCGCCGCCCTGCCACCGGTGATCGCGCAGGCCCTGCGCCAGCCCGGCGCTCTGGCGCCGCTCAGCGCCCTGATGGCCACCGATCCGCCCTGGCGCGACGAGCTTCTCGCAGCGCTGGCCGCCAAGCCGGACGGACTGGAAGCGGTCGCCACCGTCCTGACGGCGCTGCGGGCAACCCCCCACCCGCCCACGGATGCGGAGGTCGCCGGCCTGCTGCGCGGCGAAATCGCCGCTAAGGATTACGGTCGCGCGATCGACGACTGGCGCAGCCTATCCCCGGCCGCCCGCGGCGCGCCGCGATCGGCGGTCTACAACGGCCGGTTTCGAACCGGCGGAAGTGAGGCGCCGTTCAACTGGATGATCGCTTCCGATGCGGCCGGCGTGGTCTCACTGGCGGCCGGCGCCGACGGCGCGGGCCTGCGCGCCGTTCCCACCGACAGCAGCGGTGACGCGCCCCTGGTCGCCGAGCTAATGGTCCTTGCGCCCGGAAGCTATAGCTTGAGCGGCCAGACGCGCATTCCCGGCGCGGCGTTTCCGCGGAGCGCCGGCTTTGCCTGGTCCATGCGTTGCGCCGACACGGGGCAGGTGATTGGCCAGACAGGTCCGGTATCGGCCACGGATCGCTGGTCGGGATTTGCGACGGCGTTCACGGCCCCGCCCGGCGCCTGCGCCGGGCAATGGCTTGAACTAAGACGGCTGAGTTCTCTGAGCGAGGACAGCAGCCAGGCGCCGGCACTGTTCGACCGCATGACCGTCTCCGTCGCCCCGAGATAGCGCGCGACCCAATGGTCGGCTTTAGAGTTTGCGACCGACCGCGCACCAGAAAGGCGAGGCCTCAGAAAAGCGGATATCTCCAAGGCCGGCGTTCGCCATCATCGTCTCGATCTGAGGCCGGGTCATCCGATGCTCGAGGCGCGTGCCGAAGCGGTCAAGGGAGTCAGTCCGCATTGTGTAATAGCTCTTCGTTCTGTAGTAACTCAAAGGCCAGGCATCGACCTTTGCACCCCACGCCTCAAATCTATACGCCGCCTTCGCGAGGGGCCAGTAGATGAGAGCCGAGATAATATCCGCAAGCAACGATTTCGCCGGGAAGGGCATTCTCGAAATCAGCCGCCTCAAGACGTCGCTTGCGTGCCACAGTATATGGAACCATCGGGGACGGTTATCGAAAGCGTAGTAGATATAAACCAACATCGGCGCGCCGCGTTTCAATTTACTGACACACGCAGCCAATCCAGCTTCGGGATCCGGGAGGTGGTGCAACACGCCGAGGCTGTAGCCAAAATCCATGGTTTCGTCAGAAATAGGCATGACCTCAATTGAGGCAGCGTGGAAAACGACGTTGGCCATGCCTTCAAGGCGACGTCGGGCGACTCCCAAAGCTTCTTCACTGGCGTCGATGCAATGCAGACGGCCCACCCGGGGCGCGACAGCGATGGCCCAGCGGCCGCTGCCGCAACCAGCGTCCAATCCCACGGCGTTAGCGGGCAAATCCTCCCACGGGAAGATTGAAAAATACTCGGCGAACCTGACCGCAAGCTCTTCCGGGGAAATGCCGCTCTGGTCGAAACGTAGCCACTCTCTGCCGAAGTCGCGGACGGTAGCGCCATCCAGATTTTCGGATCGCAGTCCGTCCACGCCTCTATGGTTTGAAAGAGGGCCCGAGGGGCCAGGATCTAGTATCATCTAGAGACATCTACGGATGACGGTGGCCGAAGTGGACTGCAATATCGTTATTGTACATCGTTTCGCGAGTGATAGATGGGAAAAATCGTGGCGGTCCCACCGAAGTACAAGGTCGTGCTCTTTGCCAACACCGACTGGTACCTCTACAATTTTCGGCTCTCGCTGGCGCGCGCCTTGGTCGAGGCAGGCTATGACGTCCTGCTGATTTCTCCGCCAGGGAAGTATGGCCCGCGGCTGCGCGCATTGGGCTATCGCTGGTTGCCGATCGCCATGGAGCGGCGCAGCCTCAATCCGCTGGTCGAAATTGCCGTGGTATGCAGGCTGGCGCGCCTGTTCCGACGTGAGGCGCCGGCGCTGGTCCACGGCTTTACGATCAAATGCGCGGTCTATGGCGCGGTGGCCGCGAGGCTGGCGGGAGTGGCCGCGCGGGTCAGTTCGGTTGCCGGCCTGGGCTACGTGTTCGTCAGCAGGGACGCGCGGGCGAGGCTATTGAGGAATCCGCTGAAATGGATTTTGCGGTTCGCCCTGGGCGGACGGCGCGCAAGCCTGATCGTCCAGAACGAGACCGACCTGCGGTTCTTCGTCGACAATGGCCTTGCCAGGGCCGAGTGCACTCATCTGATTCCAGGCTCCGGCGTCGATTGCACGCGGTTTACGCCGAGGGCGGGCGCGCGGCGGCCGGGGCCGTTACGCGTTTTGCTGGCCTCGAGGCTTTTGTGGGATAAAGGCATCGGCGAATACGCGCGGGCCGCCGAGGCTTTGAAGACGGAGGGCCGGGATATCGAGTTCATGCTCGCCGGCGACCCAGATCCCGGCAACCCGGCGTCAATTCCTTCCGAAATCGTCGCCAGTTGGAACATGGCGGGCCCGCTGCGTTGGCTGGGCCATGTGGAGGAGACGGCCCCGCTTTACGCCGAGGTCGATGTGGTTGTGCTACCTAGCCGCTATGGTGAAGGCCTTCCCAGAAGCCTAATCGAGGCGGCTGCCTGCGGCAAAGCACTCATCACCACCGACGCGCCCGGCTGTCGCGACGTGGTGGCGCACGAAAAGACGGGGTTGTTGATCCCGATTGAAGATTGGAGCGCGCTTGCGGCCGCCATCGCCCGGCTGGACGACGATCGGAGGCTTGCGCATTCGCTCGGCCAGGCGGCAAGGGCGCGGGCGTTGGAATGTTTCGCCGACCCGATCATCCTACGTGCAACCACTGAACTCTACGCAAAGGTCATTAGCGCTCATGCAGAAGTTGTGCGGAGGTCATCGCGCGCATAAAATGACCGATCAACCAAAACCGCCTAGATATCATACTAGAATACTAGAGACCGATATGGTAGCCAATTCAACTGAGCGATCCAGGAAAAATGGAACCACGCTCCCATTACTGCTGCATAAATGGCGAACATTACTAGCTTGAATGGCACAGCAATGCGAGGAGGAAGAACTCCGGCGGTTCTAGATATCACAGCAATTTGCACTGGAATAAAATAGTATTCCAATCGGTCTACCGCGACTTGAGCGAAAACAAAAAGTGGCGTAACGGATAGAATTATTATAGACAAAATCGCAAATATCCGATATTCTCCGTATTCCTTCGCCCAATAATTTCTGAATGCCGCGAATACCGCGAGCGCAATTAAATTAAGCGCTATTCGGGGAAATCCGCCAGCGGCGCCTCCCAAATCCTGAAGAATATATGTGTCACGGTAAAATTCTACACCTCTAAACAGAAATATTACTAACACTACTCCCGCTAAAGGTACTATTATGGGAAATATGAGCGTTCGACTATGCCGAATCATAATTGCGAGGGGAACAAACACGATCGCCGTCTGATGGAATGTAAACGCTAGAACGGAAAACAAAATGTATCTATACAGACGACGATCGACGAAGGCATTCAATGCGAGACAGATAAATCCTATCGCGCACGCCTGTCTGATTAGATTCATCCCCATTTGCACTAACAATATCGGCGCAGCCAGCGCGAGGCAGCGCCAGATATTTGGTTGTCGAATTAGAAAAAATGTCAGACCTGTAATTAGGATGACTGCGGAAAAGAAATTGACGCCATAGACACCCCAGCCGAACTGGGCGCTAATCCAATTGATCAAGCCAAATCCAGGTTCCGGTCCAAGAAGAATCTGGAAAAGCGACTGCACTTGGTAATCATGGAATTTATCCTCATAATTAGCCCAATCTATGCCGATGTGGTCGCGTAGGCCGATGATCAGGATTAAAGTGAGCGCCGCGATCGCGACCATGAACAGTCGCGAGCGTGGGGCTAGGCGCCACGGCGAAAAGCTCGCAACGGCCGGGACGCAGAACAGCGCCCAGTAGATCCACATCAGTTCGGGTTCTCGCCAGTGGTCAGCGGTGGGCCACGGTACCGCGAGTCGAGGTGGGGCGGGACCATGAGGGCGCAGGCCAGCGCAAACAGTGCCGACATCGCGCCTGTGCGCAGCGGGTAGTCGACGGTCGAGTGCACCATGAGCAGGCCGACTACGATGGCCCCGGCCCGCGCGAAGGAGCCGCCTATCCTCCCCATGGCGGAACCCCAGGCCCGGCGCGCGGCGATTGCGAACCAGGTCAGGAATGCCCCGGTCACCGCCGCCATCGCCACACCGCCTTCGAGCCACAGCTCGGCCCAATCGTCATGGGCATGGTTGATGTAATCGCCGGTCAGGGTAGAGACCGGCTCCGCGGCCTCATAGACCGGGACGAAGGCGCCAAGGCCCGTTCCCAGCGGCGCGTAGCGGGCGGCGGCATGCAGCGTGGTCGCGGTGATCGCGGCGCGGCCCTCGTCGAGGGGCAGGGATTTCCCGCCGGCGAGCAGGCCGACGCGCGTGAACTGCAGGAGCGCGAAGACGGCGATGGCGGCGAGGATGACCAGCCCAGGCGCCCAGCCCGCGGCTTGATCGGCTCCGCCCCCCCGTGGCGCGAGGATGGCCCAGCTGCCGATCAAGGCTACGACGCCCAGGGCCAGCCCGGCGCGCGAGCCGCAGGCCGCCAGGGCCAACAGATAGACGGCCCCCATCCCGGCGGCGGCCAGGACGGCGGCCCTGCGCCATTGCCCGTGCCCCTCTCCCCCGGCGGAGCGGTCGGCCGCCGCCATCGCCGCGGCCATCGGCAAAAGGACGTACATCAGGGCGGCGAAATGGTTGCGATTGGCGAAGAAGCCGACGGCGAAGCCCGGATTGGTCACGGTATAGAAGCTCGACATCACCCCCGTCGCCTGGGCGATGCCGACGAGCGCGCCGAGCACGCCCAAACAAAGGATCAGCCAGATCAGCCGCCGCCGGCCCTCGCGCGCGAGCATGGCGACCCCCAGGAAGATGGCGATAGCCGGCGTCAGCGAGGCGAGGGCGCGCGCCGTACCGCCCCGATCGAGGCTGGCGGCGAGAAAACGCGGCGCAGGACCCGCGGCGAGGATGTCCGCCAGGGCCGCGCCGCGTCCCGGCAGGGTGCGCCACACGTCGACGGGCAGGCTGATCAGCTGGGCCGCGCCGATCGCAAGCCCCGCGGCGAGAATCGCCGCCGGCCAGAGCGCCTTACCGAGGCCATGACGAATGCCGAGCCACAGGGCGAAACCCAGCAAGGGAAGGCTGAGCAGGTCATCCACGGCGGTGGAGATCATCGCCTGTTGCGACGAGCCGCCGGCCAGCATGGCCCCGGCAAGAGCCGCACTGGCCAGAGCCAACAGCAGGCTCTGCGACCACGGCGGCAGACTGAGGATGGATGTTTTCGGAAGTGTGGGCAAGGCGAAAGCGGTTTAGGGCCTTGGCCCCCGCGCGCAAAGCCCCGCCTTCGCGGGGGTGAGCGGACGAAAGCCGGTCAATCGCCTAAACAGGCGCCCGGCGTTTGTCATCGCGCGACCTTTGGATAGGGCTCCCCGGTGCGACGGCGAAAGTGGTCTTCGCCGGGCTCGGCGATCATGTCGGCGTCGGAATAGACGCAGCGGTCCCGGTCCCCGTCGTTGTTTCCGACCTCCAGGACAACCGAATCGCGCTCCGAGCGATTGACCAGGTGATGCGCATCCGGGTCGCCGGCCTTGAAGCCGGCGCTGTCTCCGGCGCTCAGGATTTCCTCACCGGCGTCGGTGACCAGTGTCACCTGGCCCTCGACGACGAAGATGAACTCGTCCTCGTGACTGTGCCAATGGCGTTGGCTTGACCAGGCGCCCGGCGGCAGGGTCAGCAGATTGACCCCGAATTCGGTCAGCCCGGCGGCCTGGCCGAGGCGCTTGCGGCTGCGCGCCATCACCGGCGCATTGTACGGTGGCGGATAGCCAGAGCCGCTACGTGTGGGAACGGCGTCCAGATCGATCTTCTTCATTGACCTTCCAGGAAATTGCCACGGGATGGGCGCCAGACTAGAGGAGCGGCGATGGAAATTGCCAGCCTCAATGACCCTGTCGCCCTGACCCAGGCGCTGATCCGGCGCCCGTCGGTGACCCCCGCCGACGCCGGGGCCATGGATATCGTCGAGGGCGCGCTGACCGAGCTGGGATTCACCTGCCGACGCATGCGGTTCGGCCAGATCGAGAATCTCTATGCGCGGATCGGCGAGGCGCGGCCTAACCTCTGTTTCGCCGGACACACCGACGTCGTGCCGGTCGGCGACGCGGCGGCATGGTCACGCGGCCCCTTCGACGGCGACCTGGCCGACGGGATAGTCCACGGTCGCGGCGCGGTGGACATGAAGAGCGCCGTCGCCGCCTTCATCTGCGCGGCCGCCGGGGCGCTTTCGCGCGGCAAGCCGAAAGGCTCGATATCGCTGCTGATCACCGGCGACGAGGAGGGCGTGGCCGAACACGGGACCAAGGCCGTGGTCGCGGCTCTCATCCAGGAGGGTGAGACCATCGATCACTGCCTCGTCGGCGAGCCGACCTCGTACGCCGTGTTCGGGGACATGATCAAGAACGGCAGGCGCGGCAGCATCAGCGCGAAAATCACCGTCCATGGCGTCCAGGGCCATGTCGCCTATCCCCACCGCGCGGCCAATCCGGTCCCGGTCCTGATCCGCCTGTTGGCCGCGCTCCAGGCCAGGGTGCTTGACGAGGGATACCCGGGCTTTCCGAGATCCAACCTCGAAGTCACTACCGTCGATGTCGGCAACACCGCCGGCAATGTGATCCCCGCGCGGGCGACGGCGGCGCTCAACATCCGCTTCAATCCCGCCCACACCGGGGCGACGCTCGGCGCCTGGCTGGATGACGCGGCAAGGTCCGCGGCGGAGGGTTTCGGCGGGCGGGTCGAATTGACCAGCGCCATCGGCGGCGAGGCGTTCGTGACGCCGCCCGGCGCGTTCACCGCCCTCGTTTCAAGCGCCGTGCGGGCGGTGACCGGCGTCGAGCCTGAACTCTCGACCACGGGCGGAACCTCCGACGCCCGTTTCATCCGCGCGATGTGCGAGGTGGTCGAGTTCGGCCTCGTCGGCGCCAGCATGCACGCGGTCGACGAAAGCGCGCCCACGGCGCAGATCCAGGCCTTGGCGGCGGTCTACGAACGGGTGATCGACGAGTATTTCGCCGCCTCATCGCCATAGACGACGGCGGTGAGACAGAGACCCGCGGCCGGCGCGACCGGCCCGCAGACGGCGCGATTACGGGCCTCCAGCGCGGCGGTGAGTTCGTCTGGCGACCATCGCCCGAGGCCAACCTGGACCAGGGAGCCGACCATCGAACGCACCTGGCGGTGGAGAAAGGAGCGGGCGGTGAAGGCTAGCCGCACTTCCTCGCCCTGACGCCAAACCCGGGCCTCGTCGAGGGTCTTCACCGGCGACGCCGCCTGGCAGGCCGCATCGCGGAAGGTGGTGAAGTCGTGCCGGCCGACCAGATGCGCCGAGGCTTCGCCCATGGTCTCGATATCGAGCGGTCGGCTGATCGGCCACACGTGACCCCGCTCCAGGGCGGGCGGACCGGCGCGGTTGAGGATCCGATACACATATTGCCGTCCGCTGGCTGAAAATCGCGCATGAAAGTCGTCTCCCACGACGGTGGCGGCCAGTATGCTGATCGGCAGCGGCGCGAGGTGGGCGTTGAGCGCATTCATCACCGTCCGCGCCCCCCACGGTCTGGCCAGATCGACGTGGATCGTCTGGCCAGTGGCGTGGACGCCCGAATCGGTGCGTCCCGCGGCATGGATCCGCGCCGTCTCGCCGCAGAAAGCCGTCACAGCGCCCTCAATGGCCCCTTGCACCGTCGAGCCGTTGGCCTGCGCCTGGAAGCCGCTGAACGGGCCGCCGTCGTATTCGACCGTCAGCCGGTAACGCGGCATCAGGTAAGCCGCGAGCCCGCCGGCACGGCGAAGCCGCGCACCAACGCCTCGCCGTCCTGGACGCCGCGGCCCTCGCGCTGACCGCGCAGAATGCGCACGGCGCCGGTTCCGCAGGCGATCAGAAGACGGTCGTCGAGCACCGTCCCAGCCGCGCCGTTGGCGTCTTCGACGCAAGACAACAGCGCCCTGACACGGACCGGCCCGCGCGGCGAGGAAACCGCGAACCAGGCGCCGGGAAACGGCGACAGCCCACGAATCTGGCGATCGACCATCGCGGCCGGCCGTTCCCAGACGATGCGAGTATCAACGGCCTTGAGCTTCCTCGCGTAGGTCGCGCCTTGCGTCGGCTGGGATGTCTCGATCGCGGCGCCGCGCGACACGTCGGCCAGGCAGTCCGCCATCAACCGTGCGCCAAGGCTCGCCAGGGCGTCGTGCAGGATCCCGGCGGTATCGAGGGCGCCGATCGGCAGGCGGGCGCAGTCCAGCACCGGTCCTTCATCGAGGCCCTCGCTCATGCGCATGACGCAGGCGCCGGTTTCGCTGTCACCGGCCATGATCGCCCGGGCGATCGGCGCGGCGCCCCGCCACCGGGGCAGCAGCGAGGCGTGCAGATTGAAACAGCCAAGGCGCGGCGCCTCCAGCACTTCGGGCGCCAGGATCTGGCCAAAGGCGACGACGACCGCCGCGTCGGCGCCAAGGACGCGAAAGGCCGCGATCTCGCCCCCGGCTCTCATGGAAACGGGCGTCGCGACCTCCAGGCCCCGGTCAAGGGCATAGGCGTGAACCGCCGAGGGGCGCACCGCGTGGCCCCTCCCCCGCGCCGCGGGCGGCTGCGAATAGACGCGAACGATCTCGTGCCCCGCATCGATCAGCGCGGCCAGCGTCGGCACGGCGAAATCGGGGGTTCCCAGAAAGGCGAGGCGCATGACCGTAAGGCTTTAGGCGCAGCGATCGGCGGCCGAAACCCCGCCGCACGGTTCAGGCCGCCAGACGGGCGGCCTTCTTCACCTTGCTTACCGCCCTGGCGCGCTTGAGACGTGACAGGTGATCGATGAACAGCACTCCATCGAGGTGATCGATCTCATGCTGAATGCAGACCGCGAAGATGCCCTCGGCCTCCTCCTCTACCCGCTCGCCCTGATAGTTCAGATAACGCAGTCGGACCTTGGCCGGGCGTTCGACCTCGTCATAGATTTCCGGCACCGACAGGCACCCTTCCTCGTACGGCAGGGTCTCCTTCGACGCCCACAGGATCTCGGGATTGACGAAATGGCGGGGCTCGGGCTCGCCCTCGCCGCGCGACAGATCCATCACCAGCACGCGCTTGGCGACCCCGATCTGGATCGCCGCCAGCCCGATGCCCGGCGCGTCGTACATGGTCTCCAGCATGTCATCCATCAGCGCCCGCAGCGCGTCGTCGACGCCCTCGACGGGGTTTGAGACCTGCTTGAGCACGGCCAGGTCGCCATCGACGGTCAGGATGCGGCGCACGGTCATGCTGCGGAGGTAGGCGCCGATTCCAACTCGGTCAAGACGGGTCTGCCCTGCGCCGGGGGCGCCGCGAGCTTGACCAGGGGACGAACCGCGCTGTCGACGGGGACGATCACCGGCAGGTCCTTGCCCTGGTGATCGACCTTGAGGTCCTCGAACTTTCGCGCCTGGGTCAGCACCTGGCTTTCGAGGGAGCCGACGAATTCGTTGTAGCGTTTGACGGCCGTCCCCAGCGAGGCACCGACGCCGGCAAGGTGATCGCCCATCACCGACAAGCGCTTGTAGAGGTCGCGCCCGAGGACGGCGATCTCCTTGGCGTTGAGGGTCTGCTCCTCGACCCGCCACCCATAGGCCACGGCCTTGCAAAGCGCGAACAGGCTGGAGGGCGTGACCACGATCACGCGCCGCTCCATGGCTTCGGTGAACAGGTTGGGCAGGCGTTCGGCCGCGGCGGCCAGGAAGGCTTCGCCCGGCACGAACATGACCACGAAGTCGGGGGAGCGTTCGAACTGGGCCCAATAGGCCTTCGCCGCCAGCGCATGCATGTGGGTGCGAACACTGGCCGCATGGCGAACGTATCCGGCCTCGCGCAGCACCTCGTCGGGCGCGTCCTGGGCCTCGAGAAAGGCGTTGAGCGAACACTTGGCGTCGATGACGAACATGCCCGCCCCGGGAAGGCGGACGACGACGTCGGGGCGCAACGCGCCGCCGTCGCCCTGGACGGTAAACTGCTCCTCGAAATCGGTCTTGGCTCTCAGGCCGGCCATTTCGAGCGTATTGAGCAGCATCTGCTCGCCCCAGCGACCCTGGACGCCGGCGCCGCGCCGCAGCGCGGCCGAAAGCTTGCGGGCCTCCTCCTGGGTCGCTGTCGACGCGGCCAGCAGCTGTTCGATCTGGGCCTTGAGCCCGCCTGTCTCCTGCGCCCTGGCCACCTCGGCGGCGGAAACCTGGGCCTCGAACTTGGCCAGGGTGTCAGCCACCGGCTTGAGCTGCGCCTCCAGTCTAGTCCGGGCGTGAGCGTCCTGAGCCTTGAAGGTGTCGGCCGCGCGCGTCACCAGTTCGGCGGCGACGGCGTTGGCGGTAAGCGCCGCCTGGGCCTTGATCGTCTCATGGCCCGCGGCGGTCTGCGCGGCCAGCAGGTCCGCTTTCAGTTCGGCGCGCGCCGCGCGCGCGCGCTCGGCCATCGCCCACATCGCCGCGCCAACGGCCGCAAGGCCGCAGATCATCGTGGCCACAAACCAGGCGACGGGCGCGTTCATGCTCCGTTCGTATCAGGAGTCGCCGCTCGGCCCAAGCTCAGGCCGGGCGCCGGGCGCGCATGGCCTGGATGATGGTGCCGTCGTCGAGCCAGTCGAGTTCTCCGCCCACCGGCAGGCCGCGGGCCAGCATGGTGATGGCGACGCCAGTCCCAGCCAGGCGGTCGGCGAGATAATGGGCGGTGGTCTGGCCGTCGACCGTGGCCGGCAGGGCGAGGATCACCTCGCGCACGCCGTCGCTGGCGGCGCGCTCGGCCAGGGCGGTGACCCGCAAAGCCTCGGGTCCGACCCCGTCCAGAGCCGACAACAGCCCGCCTAGCACATGGTAGCGTCCACGAAACGCGGCCGCCCTTTCCATCGCCCACAGCGCGCCGACTTCCTCGACGACGCACAGCAAGGCGCGGTCGCGTCCGGCATCGGCGCAGATCGAACACGGGTCGCGGGTATCGAGCGCGCCGCATGCCTGGCAGGTCCGAACCTTGGCGGCGGCATCGGCCAGGGCGTGGCTGAGCGGCGCCAGGAGCTGTTCGCGCCGCTTGAGCAGCATCAGGGTCGCGCGCCGCGCCGACCTCGGACCCAGCCCCGGCAGCTTGGCCAGGAGCGCGATCAGCCGCTCGATCTCCGGACCCGCGGATGCGGCCATCAGAACTTCGGCATGCCGGGCATTCCAGCCAGGGGACCGGCGACGTCGCGCATCATCCGCGCCTGGTTGGCCTCCAGCTTGCGCCGCGCGACGGCGTGCGCCGCGACGATCAGGTCGGCGAGGATATCGCCTTCGCCCGGAACCAGCAGGCTGTCGTCGATCGTCACCGCCGCCAGGTCGCCCGCTCCCTTCAGCGTCACATGAACCAGGCCCCCGCCCGCGGAGCCCTCGACCGACGTTTCCGCCAGCCGCGCCTGGGCCGTCTGCAGCTTTTCCTGCATGGCCTGCGCCTGCTTCATCAACGATTCCAGGTCCTTCACGGCTGCTCAATCCTCTTCTTGGTCCATTTCGGGGTTCTCTCCAGCCTGCGCTTCGGCCATCCGGCGGACCTCGATGATCTCAGCCCCGGGAAAGGTGCTCATCACCGCCTGCACGAACGGTTCGGCCAGCACCTCGACCATCTCGGCGGCGCGCTCGCGTTTATGCCGGTCAAGCAGGGTCTCGGCCCCTCCGCCGCCTTCCGAGGCCACCAGCCACGGCAGGCCGGTCCATTCCTTGAGCCGCGACGCCAGCCGCGTCGACAGATTCGCCGGCGCCCCCGGGGCTGGCTCGAAGACGATGGCCCCCGAGCGAAAGCTGATCGGCCTGACGTACTTTTCGACGTCCAGCAAAAGGGCGACATCCCGCCGGCTGTCGATCAGGCGCACGACCTCCTCGAACGACCGGGGCGCGACCCCCGCCTGCGGCGCCGCGCGGCTCTCCGCGCGCGCCTTGGGCGCGCGGGCCGTGACGGCCCCGCCGCCGCTTGCGGAAGATCGCGCGCCGCCATCGGGCGCCGGACCCTCGCCTTGCAGCGCCCTCAGCGCCTCCTCGGGTCCGGGAAGGTCGGCGACATAGGCCAGGCGGATGAGGGCCATCTCGACACCGGCGGCCGGCGCCGCGGCCTGGCGCACCTCCTCATGCGCCTTGAGCAGCATCTGCCAGATCCGAGCCAGACTGCCGGCCGAAAGCGCCGCGCCGACCGCGGCCAGTCGCGCGGCCTGGTCGCTGGGCAGGATCAGCACATCGGGCCCGAGCGCCTTGGCGATGGACGCCCCATGGCAATGCTCCAGGAGGTCGTTCATCACCGTCGTCGGGTCGGCCCCAAAGCCGTAGAGGGACCGGAAAGCCTCGATCCCGGAGCGGGCGTCGCCGCGGACCACATGCTCGAAGATGCCGATGGTCGAAGCGCGGTCGGCCAGCCCCAGCATGTCGCGGACCATCCCCGCCACGACACTCTGGCCGGCCTCGACCTGGACCATCGCCTGGTCGAGCAGGGACTGTGCGTCGCGCACCGATCCTTCAGCCGCGTGCGCGATCAGAGTCAGGGCCTCGGGCTCGATCCGCGCGCCCTCGGCCGCGGCGATGGCGGCCAGATTGCCGATGATCACGTCGGGCTCGACGCGACGCAGGTCGAAACGCTGGCAGCGCGAGAGGATGGTCACCGGCACCTTGCGAATTTCGGTGGTGGCGAAGATGAACGTCGCGTGCGGTGGCGGCTCTTCGAGGGTCTTGAGCAAGGCGTTGAACGCGCTTGGGCTCAGCATATGCACTTCGTCGATGATGTAGATCTTGTAACGCCCCTCGACGGGTGCGTAGCGAACCCCGTCGAGAAGATCGCGCATGCGGTCGACGCCGGTATGGCTGGCGGCGTCGAGCTCGAGCACATCCAGGTGCCGGCCCTCGGTGATCGCGCGGCAATGGACGCCCTCGATCGCGAGGTCGATGACGCTGGGCTGGTCGACCGTTTCGCTCTGATAGTTGAGCGCCCTCGCCAGCAGCCGGGCCGTGGTCGTCTTGCCGACGCCGCGAACCCCGGTGAGCATGAAGGCATGGGCGATGCGTCCGCTGGCGAAGGCGTTTTTCAGCGTGCGGACCATGGCTTCCTGACCAATCAGGTCGTCGAAGCTCTTTGGCCGGTATTTTCGGGCCAGCACCGTGTAGGGCGCGGGGGGCGAAGACGATGGCGGCGGCGCGAAAAGCTCGCTTGTCGCCTCGTCAATCGCCGGCGCTTCCGATTGCGGCGTGAGATCCTGGTCAGCCATGCACAAGGGTCTTTGAGAAAAGGTGGAGACCGGCAGACGACCCGGAGAGAAATCTCGTTACGGCTGCTTCCTTCCGGACCTGACCGGGTTGGCGAGGCCTCCGCCCATCGCCGATCTCCGCTTCCTATATCGCGTGGCCCAGGGGAGCGCGCAAGCGCGGGCATGACGAGAGGCCAAAGACGCCGTAAGACCTCACCGCCATGCCCCTCACCGCCTTCACCAACACGTTCGCCGGCAATCCGCTGGACCGCGCCAGCGAACGGCGGGGCGACGCGGCGTGGCTGGCCGAAAAGCTGGCCGATCCGGAGTCGCTGGCCATCGCGCTTTGGAACGGCAAGCCGCTGGTCGAGACCGGCAAGGATGGCGCCGTGCAGATCGCCTACCTTCAGGCGGCGATGGCCGGCGAACTATCCGCGGGGGCTGAACGGCTGTTGTTTCTGGGTCTATGGAAAGAGGCCGCCGTGTTCGCCCTCGATCTCGAGGGCGCGGCGGACCCCGCCGACGGGCCCCTGCAGGGGCTTGGCCGGTTCGAGGATCTGCGCGCCATCGCCCTGGCGCTCCCGCCCGCCGACGCCGCCATGCTGGCCACCGCCAAATCGATGTTCGAGTGGCGTCGGCGCCATCGCCATTGCGCGGCCTGCGGCGAGCCGAGTGACGTCATCGACGGCGGCTGGAAGCGGGTCTGCCCGTCCTGCCGGATCGAGCACTTCCCGCGCACCGATCCGGTGGTGATCATGCTGCCGGTGAAGGGCGAAAAATGCCTGCTAGGCCGGCAGGCGGCGTGGCCCAAGCTGATGTATTCGGCCCTTGCCGGGTTCCTGGAGCCCGGCGAATCCATCGAGGAGGCCTGTGCGCGCGAACTCTCCGAGGAGGCGGCCCTTCGCACCCTATCGGTCCGCTACCACTCGACCCAGCCCTGGCCCTATCCCTCCTCGCTGATGATCGGCCTCATAGCCGAGGTCGAAAACGAGGACGCCTCGCCCGACCAGACCGAACTGGACGAGGTGCGCTGGTTCACCCGTGATCAGGCCCGCGCCCTGATCGCCGGCCAGCTGGCCGACGCCAAAGCCCCCGGCGCCATGGCCATCGCCCACCAGCTGATCAAGGCCTGGGCGGAAGAGGGGTAGAAAGCTTTCTTCCCCCTCTACCTGGGGGAAGTACCGGCGAAGCCGGCGAAGGGGGTCTCCTGGCGTGGCGCTGAAAGACCCCCTTCGTTTCGGCGCGAAGCCGCGCCGATCCTCTTCCCTCAGATAGAGGGGGAAGAGAGACAGGGTGTTTTGATTTGCGTTTCCGACGATCTTAGGTTGACAGTGATCACTTGAAACGCTCAGCCGCCGGAAGCGACCTTAAATGACCCTCGCCAACATCACCAAGGACATCAGCTACGAGGCGGTGGCGCCCGACGATTTCGAGTCGATGCTGGAGCTGGATCGATACGGCGCGCGGTCGACCGCCTTCGACAAGATCATCAGCGCCACCCATGACCACTTCTGGGATCCGCTCGACAAGAAATACATCGACTTCGACACGCCGTGGGACATGGAGACCCAATCCCTGGTGCCCGACGACATGATCATGTCGCTGAATACCGATTATGTCTCAAATCACCTGAAGGACCCGCGCGAGCGCACGCGGTTCATCAATGAGATGACCCTGTGGCAATTCTCGTCGATCCTGCATGGCGAGCAGGGCGCGCTGAATCTTTCGGCCTCACTGTGCCATGTGCTCAAGGACCAGGGCGCGCAGGAATACGCCGCCAACCAGACGCGCGAGGAGGCTCGCCATGTCACCGCCTTCGCCAAATACATCAAGGCGCGTTGGGGCCGGCCGCGGCCGTGCGGCCAGGCGCTGCAGACCCTGCTGGTCGAGATCATCTCATCGCCCGAGGTCTACAAGAAGATCATCGGCATGCAGATGCTGGTCGAGGGCCTGGCCATGGGCGCCTTCGCCAGCTTCTACCAGACCCTCAAGGATCCGGTCGGCAAGCAGCTGATGCAGCTGGTGATGACCGACGAGGCGTTCCACCACAAGTTCGGAAAGATCTGGGCCGACCGCACGGTGCCAAAGCTTTCTGAGGAAGAACGAAATATGGTCGAGGACTGGGCCGCGCACTGCTTCCAGTCGCTCCTGTTCAACATGGGCTCGCCCACCCAGCAGGCGGCCGTCTACCGCGATTTCGGCCTCGACCCGGACAAGGTCATCGAGGGCCTGCGCGCGCTGCAGACCGACGAGAAACGCCGCGAGCGGATGAAGGGAGCGACCAACATCTTCCGCGTTCTGATCAAGACCCTGCTCAATGCCGGCCTGATCACCGATCGGACGCGCGCCTTCTACGGCTTCTACGTCAACATGGACGAGCTGAAGGCCGAGGGCGAGCGGATGGTCGGCGACGACATCGCCGAAGAAGGCATCAAGTATCTTCAGGCGGTCAACTTCCGCAATCGCACGTCCGCGAACCTGATCGCGGCCGAATAGGTCCCCTGCCTAGAGGCGCGGCGCGGTCACGACCGGGGCGGCCTCCCGGGCCGCAACGCGGGTTTCCCAGGCATGCCGGCGTACGCCGTAGCGGCCGCCGAAAACCGCGCCGACCGCGCCTAGCAGCATCGATAGAAAGCCCCAGAGCGCGATGGTCGCCGCCGTAACCGGCGGTTTTTCCGGGGTCACAGCCACCGGAGCGGCAGGCGTAGCCGCCGCGGCGGCCGGGCTGATGGGGGCGCCGTCTGGGCCTACGACGACGCCATCGGAGCGCAGCATCGACCCATCCGGACGTGCCGCCGACGTGTCGGCCGGCGCATTGACGTCCGGGGTCGCCGAAGCCGCGTCGGTGACCAGCTGATCGGACAGGTCCGCGGCGCCGCGCGCCAACATCGGTCCGCCGATGACGGCCACGGCCACGAAGGCCACCGCCCACACGGCGAGGCCCCTCAGCATGCCCTCGTAGGCGCCGTCGAAGCGGGCCAGGCGGCTGGCGACGAAGCCGCCGACGAACAAGGCGATCAGGCTGGCCAGCGCCGCCCACAGACCCGCGGCGCTGCCAAACACCCGGGCGCTACCCTGCGCCAGGTCGAAGGGCCCCGGGGAGCCGACCCCCAGGGCGGCGCCCAGCAGATTGAGCATCGCCGCCGCGGCGAGCGCGACGGCGGCGCCCGCGATCACCGCGGGCCAGCCGAGGGGCGCGCCGCGCGCCTCGGCATCTCTGGCATAGGTTTCGGTCATTGGACGGGCCTCCCAGGCTGTCTTGGCGAAGCTTCGCCGTGAGGTTAACGCACCAGCGCGCCGCCGGTTCTAAGAGCGCCCGGCTGGCTTGCGGCGCAAGGCGGAGATAGGACGGTGGAACTTTCGGCGAAGCGGGTCCAACGAGAGGGAGACTTCCATGCGCGCAGGGATGTTGTTGGCAGCGGTCGCCCTGGCCCTGGCGGGATGCACTCGGCCGGCGCCACGCCCCGACGCGGCCCAGGCGAGCATGTGGGTCGCCGATGAGAATGAGAAGATAGAAGCCCTGCAGCGCCGGGTCACCCAGCTCGAACTGCGCGGCGCCTCGCAGGCCAGTGAAATCGCCGACCTCGAGGCGAAGGCCCGCCCCGCGCCGGCCCCTTCAAATTCGGCCACGCCATAGCTGCGACAAATCAACGCCTTCGGCGGGTTTGCCTATTCGCGGAGGCGCGGACTGGCTAGGTCATGCCGACCTTTATGGGGCGATCGCGGACGCCTCCGGCCCACAGCCGGGGGCGTCTTGCGTTTGTGGAGCAGAGCGAGCCTTACCCTTGAGCCAATTCCGATCAGTTGATCGCCGCCTTGCGCCCCCTCCGCCACCGGCTCAAGCCGGCGGTCCCCCTCCCCCGCGGCGCTGCGCTTGCGGGGGAGGAATTTAGCTAAACTCCTGCCCCGCAACGCGGGGAAGGTGGCGCGGCGCGATGAGCACCGTGACGGAAGGGGCGCAAGGCCGAAACAGTCTGGTCGCGAGATGCCTCTAGTTTGAAGCCACGCCGACCGGGATGCCGTTGGCTGCCGGTGGCGGCGCGCAGCGGCCGGCCCTGGCTTCGACCACATAGAACAACGCCCGCCCGCGAGCGAAGGCGCTGTGAGCCGCCAGCGGGTTGGTCGGCTCGCCGGTGGTCAGGCTGAGCGCTTCGACCGGGCCCTGGGCGTCATCCTGCGCCTGTTGACTGAGCCCCGCCTGGTTCCACCGCGTCATCGCCCCGGCGCAGGCCGCCACGGCGGCGTCAGCGACCACGTCGGCGCGGTCGCGCGCTCCGGCCAGGCTATAGGCCCACCGGCGCAGGCACTCGTTGACGGGGGAAGCCGCGTCGCTGGCCACGGCGGCGGTCTGGGCGTTCGTTGCGGTCTTGAAGTTGGCGCAGATCTTGCCGTTGACCATGCGTCCCTCCTGGCCTTCGCAGGCAGAAAGGCCGCCGACGGCGAGGGTCAGGGCGGCGGTCAGAAGCATGCGGTTCATGATGTTGGCCTCATGGCAGTGGGTGCTGACAGGACGAGCGGATCATCGCGCGCAGATCTGCTCGGGGCGCTGCACCAGATTTCCCCGGTCGTCGTAATAGGACTGCATCCGCGTGCGGCACTGAGAGCTCTCGGCGTCGCCATAGGCCGCCGACGTATAACGCCCCGGCTGCGGGGCGGGCCCGATGGGAACGGGATTTCCGAACTGATCGTAATAGATGCGGCGCATGCCCGATGCCGGACGCCGCGCGCCATCGACGTAGGAATCCGAGCGATAGGCGGTGCGGTAACGCGGCCTGTCCCGATAATAGGCTTCCCGCCGATATCGTCCGCAGCCCGCGCCGGCGATCTGATGGCCGACGACAGCGCCGCCAAGACCGCCGATCACCGCGCCTGCCCCGCCCCTGGCAATGGAATTGCCGATCAGGGCGCCGCCGATGCCGCCGATCACCGTCCCGGTCAGCCTGCGGTCCTGGCACGATGCGCTCGCCGCGCCGGGCGCAGTCAGCAGCGGCACGGCCAGGGCGCTGGCCAGGGCAGTCATCGCGATCCATCGCTGCATGCGATACGTCCATCCCCGTTAGCCGGTCGCCGGCTTGAAACAACGCGCCAACGCCACTTTGGGATGCACGGAATCCGCTTGTGGCATGCCTTAGGCGGCTTCGGGTTGTCCAGCGGCGACCCCAATCTTCTGCAGCGCGGCTGAGGCGCGGTTGGGTGGCCGCCTAAGGTAGAATTCGGCCAGGATCAGATTGGGAACCCAAGCCAGAAATGAGATCGCGCGGTACCCCTCGACGAACGACACGTGGAACAAGGGTATCAGCGGCAGATAGAGGCGCAGGGTGACCGCGCCGAACGTCATCGCGAAGGAGCGCACCATCCACGCGCGGTGAAGGGCGAACCGTCGCGCCAGCGCCATGCGCCAACCCGCCAGGTTGGCGACGATCCAGCACACCGCCAGGCTCCCGAAACCGGCGGTCGCGACGGGTCCCGCGAACGAGCCGAAGGCGATGACCAGCCCGCCGGCGCCGCCCACGAGACAGCTGACGATGTAGACGCGGCCGATCCAGCGGTGCGCCCTGGGCGCCCGGCGGCGAATCGCCGAAAGCAAGTTGAGAGGTCCCAGCAACAGGGCGGTGGCCGCGCCGGCGATATGCACATCCAACCACGGCCGCGCAAAGAGATTGCCCAGGATCTGCGGCGAGCGAGGGCCAATTCCAGGCAGGTAGCGGTAGGAGAATACGGCGACCCCCGCGCTCAGGAACGCAGCCAGGGCCCAGAGACCGGCGCTCATGCGTGTTTTCATCAGGCGTTCTCCCGGCGAGCCGCCAGATTGCCGCCTCTCCTCCCCGCCGCCATCCCGTTTTGCGCCAGCGGCGTCATTTCTGCGCGAACGGATCCCGTGCGAAAATGCACCGAATGTCGACCCGCTTGCCTGTCGCGCCGCCCTGGCGCCGCGCCGCTGCCGAGCTGATCTTCCTGATCGGTCTGGGCCTCGTCATGGGTGTGATCGGTCCCTACGGCACCAGCGCAATGCCCACGACCTTGCGCATGGTCTACTGGCTTCTGTGCATTCTGGGCGGCGGTTTGATCGGCGTGGCTGTGGATGAAGCGCTGGGACGGTCGATCGCGCGGCCCTGGCGGCGCGTCGCCCTGACCAGCGTGGTGATGAGCTTGCCGGTCGCGTTCCTGGTCACAGGCGTGAGCATGCTGCTTGCGCCGCGAGACTCCCAGCCGCCGCGGTCGTTAGGTTTTCTTGGGCAGGTGTTTGTCATCAGCGCGCTCGTCATGACGCTGCGGGCGCTGACCTGGCGGTCGCCGCGTACGGTAGTCGAGACCCGGACGATCGTCGCGCCACCCCTGCCCGAAGCGGAGGCCGCCTTCCGCCGTCGCCTCTCCTCGAGGCGTCGCAACGCGCGGTTGATCGCCGTGCAGGCGGAGGACCATTACCTGCGTGTCCACACCGACGCAGGCGAGGAAATGCTGACCATGCGCTTCGCCGACGCACTGAAGGCGTTATCGGGCGTCCACGGATTCCAGACTCACCGTTCCTGGTGGGTCGCCGCCGACTCGATCGAGCACCTGCGCTGGCGCCGGGGCGTTGGGGAGGCGCGCCTGATCGGCGGGCTGCTCGCCCCGGTCAGCCGCAGCCACGCGTCGACGTTGAGGGCCGCCGGCTGGTTCTGAGGTCCGGTCCGCCCAAGCGCCTGGAAAGAGCCGCAACGACCAGGGAGCGCCATGACCGCCCTTCGCTCGTCTTCAGGCAATGCGAGAACGGTGGTGGAGCCGTGGGGAATCGAACCCCAGACCTCCTCATTGCGAACGAGGCGCTCTACCATCTGAGCTACGGCCCCAAGCCCGTTGGGGAGGCGCGGGCAGATAGCGGCCCGCCCGTCGGGCTGTCAAGAAAGCCGCCCGCGACGACCGATCAGCCGAGGCTTGCCATCGTCCGGCCGCGCCGATACCAAGCGGCGCGCAGCGCGGGGCGAACCATGGACGCGATTCTCAACTTCCTGGAATTCGTCATCAACGCCCTCTTGACCCTGGTCATCTGGATCATCGTCGCCTACGCGATCTTGAGTTGGCTGATCAGTTTCGACATCGTCAACGTGCGCAACCGCTTCGTCTATCGCGCCTCGCACTTTCTCGAAGCGGTCGCCCGCCCGATCCTGGCGCCGTTCCGCAGACTGCTGCCGACCATGGGCGGGCTGGATTTCTCTCCGATCATTCTGTTCATCGTCATCGGCGGCGTTCAGCGCTATCTGCTGCCGCCGCTGTTCGCCTGGCTGCACACGGTGCTGGGAGGCGGCGCCGCCGGCTGAGGCGTCAGCGACCCGCCGCCGGTGGAACTGCCCACCGGGGTCGGAGCGTTAACAGAGCGGGACGACAAAGGCCGACCTGTTGCAAAAGCCCCTGACCACGCTTCCTGGCGAGGAAAGCCGCGCGCCCGAACAGCCGCCCGCTCGCCGCCCGTCGAGCGGGTTTTCGCCGCGCGCGCGATGGATCTCGGCGATTGTCGGCGCGATCGTCCTGGCCGTGGTCATCTTCCTCTTGCTGTTCCAATGGAACTGGCTGCGCGGCCCCTTGGCCAACGCCATTTCCCATCGCCTGCATCGGCCGGTGAGCATCACCGGCAATCTGGAGGTGCATCCGTGGTCCTGGTCGCCCAGAGCCACGGTCAACGGCCTGGTCATCGGCAACCCAGCGTGGAACGGCCCGGCGCCGATGGCGCGGCTGCCCCGGCTGACCGTGCAGGTGAAGATTTGGCCGCTGCTGCGTGGACGGGTCATCCTGCCGCTCGTCGAAGCCGACGCCCCCGATGTCAGTCTCGTGCGCGACGCTTCGGGCCGAGCCAACTGGAACTTCAGCAACAACCCTCATCCAAAGCCGCTGAAGCTGCCGCCGATCAATCACTTCATCATCGCCGACGGCCAGCTGCGCTTCAGCGACGCGCGTCGGAAAATGAACTTCGTCGGCACGGTGTCGTCGAACGAGCGGGTCGTCGGCGCCGGGCGCGGGACCTTCCATCTGGAGGGCAAAGGCGTTCTCAACAGCGCCCCGTTCACCGCCGTGATCACCGGCGGACCGCTGGCCAATGTCGATCCGAACCGCCCCTACCCCTTTGACGCCCACATCCAGGCCGGCGCGACGCGCGTGGCGATCGCCGGAAATATCGCCCACCCCTTCGACTTCGGGCGGCTATCGGGAAAGGTGCAGCTGAGCGGGCCGGATCTCTCGGACCTCTACCATCTGACCGGCCTTACCCTGCCCAACACGCCGCCCTATGACTTGGCGGCCGGGTTTGGACGTTCGGGCGCCGTCTACGCCTTTCAGCGCCTTCACGGGCGGCTCGGCGACAGCGATCTGGCCGGCTCGCTTTCGGTGGACGATTCCACTGGCCGGCCGTTCTTGAGGGCGCAGCTCGCCTCGCGCCGGCTAAGGTTGGTCGACCTTTATGCGGTCCTTGGCGGCGCCCCCAAGCATGTGGCCGGCCATACGCTTTCGCCGATGCAGAAGATCGTCTCGGCCAAACTCAACGCCGAGCATCGCCTGCTGCCAAACACTCACCTCGACGTCAGCCGCATGCGCGGCATGGACGCCAGGGTCGCCTACCGCGCGGAGAGCGTCGATGCGGGCCACGCGCCAATCCGGTCGCTGACCTTGAAAGCATCGCTCGATCACGGGGTGCTCAATGTCGATCCGGTGACCATGACCCTGCCTCAGGGGGCGTTCACCGGCATCATCCGCCTTGATGCGCGCAGGGCGGTCCCCACCGAGGTGATGGACCTGCGACTGTCCGGCGCCCGCGTAGAAAATCTGTTTCCCGGCAAAACCGGTTTCCCGCCCGTCGAAGGCGGTCTGTACGCCCGGGCCAGACTGACCAGCACCGGCGACTCCGTGCGAGCGGCCGCGGCGAACGCCAACGGCTCGTTCACCGTGGTGATTCCGGGCGGAGAGATGCGCAAGGCGTTCGCTGAGCTCTTGGGCATAAACGGCAAAGGTCTGTTGCTGCTGCTCGGCAAGAGTCAGAGCGAGACCCCGATCCGTTGCGCGGTGGCCGACTTCCACGCCTCCAACGGAATTCTCAACGCCCAGCGCCTGGTCATCGACACCGACCCGGTGCTGTCGACGGGGACCGGCTGGATCGACCTTCGTGACGAAACCCTCAATCTGCGCCTCGCCGGCAAGCCGAAGAGATTTCAGCTCTTGCGTCTGATGGCCCCAATCACCGTCAAGGGCAGCCTGCAGGCGCCCAGGTTCGGCGCCGACGTCGGCAAGGCCATCGGGCAGCTGGCGGTGGGCGGACTGCTGGCGGCAGTGGTCTCCCCCCTGGCGCTCATGCTGCCCTTCGTCAGCCCTCCCCTGGCGCACAATGCCGACTGCTCGGCCCTGATGGCTGAGAGCGGGGGCGGCGGCGCGATGGCCCGGGCAAAACGCTAGACCGTCAGGCGGAGACCTCCTCAAGGGTCCGGCCGCCGGTCTGCGGGCCCAGCGCACCGACGACGACGATGGCCGCCACCATGGCCAGCGCGATGAAGGTGAAGACGCCGCGTGGCCCAAAAGCGCCCAGCAGCGCGGCGATGATGAAGCTCGAAAACACCGTCGAAATCCGCGACCACGAATAGACAAAGCCGACACCCCAGGCCCGGATTCGGGTGGGGAAGAGCTCGGCCTGGTAGGCGTGATAGGCGAAGGACATGAGATTGTTGCTGAAAGTGATGGCGACGCCCAGACCGATCAGCACGACCGGCGCGCGGGCCATAGCGAACAGCAGACCAAACAGCGCCGTGCCGGCGGCGGCTGCGCCGATCAGGTGCTTGCGCTCGAACCGATCGGCGAACGCGGCGCAGAGGAACGGGGCGGCGGGGTAGGCCACGGCGATGATCAAGGCGTACTGCAGGCTCTTGACCACGCCATGGCCCTGGGCGGCGATCAGCGAGGGCGCCCAGTTGCCAAAACCATAGAAGCCGATGGCCTGCAGGGCGTTGAACAGGGCCAGGAGAGCGGTTCTTCGAGCATAGGGCGGCTGGAATATTTCCCGCAAACGCCCGCGCCGTTCCCGGACGACCGCACCAGCTACCGGCCGGGTTACGGGCAGACCCGATGCCGCCTCGAGCTTTGCAACAATCCGATTGGCTTCGTCTGATCGACCACGGGCGGCCAGCCAGCGCGGCGATTCCGGGATGCCGGCGCGGATCAGCCAGACGACGACGGCGCCCGCCGCCCCGCCCAGCATAACCCAGCGCCAGCCGGCGATGCCCAGCGGCGCGCGCGGAACCAGCAGCCAGCAGGCCAGGGCGACGGTCGGCACGGCCAGGAACTGGATGGCCTGATTGACGGCGAAGGCGCGGCCCCGCATGCGCGCCGGGGCCAGCTCGCTAATGTAGGCATCGATGGTCACCAGCTCCACGCCGATGCCGATTCCGGCGATCAGACGCCAGGCGTCTATGCCGACCGCCGACGACTGAAGAGCCATGATCGCCGTGGCGCAGGCGTACCAGATCAGCGAGCCGGTGAAGATCGCCCGCCTGCCGAAACGATCGGCCACGCCAGCGAAGATCAGCACGCCCAAAAAAAGGCCAAGGAAGGTCGCCGAGGCGAACGTCGCCTGGTCCGCAAGTCCGAAGAGCCCGCGTGCACCGTCGTGGAATACGCCGGCCCTCACCAGTCCCGGCGAGATGTAGGCGGTCATCATCAGATCGTAGAATTCGAAAAAGCCGCCCAGCGAAATGAGGACGATCAGCCGCCAGACCGGCCATGCAGACTGCAAGCGATCCAGCCGCGCGCCGATCGTGTCAGCCATGGCCCCTTCGCGGGGCGGCCGGCGAGGCGCGCCTGGCGCCTACGGCCGATAACGCGGCGGGATGGCGGCGACGTCCGCATCGCTCAGCCTGGTCAGGCCGGTGGCGATCAGCGGCTCGGCCATGCCATGTTCGTCGGCCACCGACAGGTCCAGATCGAGCGGCCCGCAGATGTTGACCCCTGTCCTGACCTTGGAAATCAGGTGTACGCCGGGCGATTGCAACTTATAGGAGCCGGCGCCGCCGAGGTCGACGCGATAGACTTCGTGCTGGTTGATGCCGAGATAGAGCACGTCGGGTCGGGGCGCCTTCCAGCCGCGCCATTCGCTGACATAGAAACAACTCCTGCCTGCCGCGCCCACGTCGCGCTCATGGGGATAGGCCGACGCGCCGGTGGCGGCCAGACCCAGGGTGGCGACGGCGGCCGCGACGCCGATGAGGGCTCTCGAAGTGGACATGGTCTTCTCTCCTTGCACACGTCCCCGCCAGCGGAACATGGGCGGCGCCTTGGGACGTGTCAATTTGCCTCCGCTGGCGCCTCGCCGTCCCGGGTCGCTGTCAAGCGCGCCGGCACCAGCCACAGCACCGGCACGATCAGCGCATAGACCACGGTGATGGCGATCACGCAGACGCCAAAGCCCCCGAAGTGGTCGTAGAGATTGGTGCCGAGGACGTCGCCAAACCGCGCGTCAATGGAGGTCAGACCAACAGTGGCCATCAGCACGGTTCCCTGCAGGCCCTTTGGGCAGGAACGGATGATCAGGTCCACGTAGGCCGCCGTCGCAACGCCGCCCATAAGCCCGATCGGCGCGGCGGCGATCAGAGCCCCGGTCACCGAGTGAATGAAGGCCAGAGGAACCATCTGCGGCACCGCGACAACGGTTCCCCAGAACAACAGCTTTCTTAAGGGGAACCGGCGGCACAGATAGCCAAAGACCATGAAGGTCGGGATGAACGAGGCGGCGAAGATGGCGTTCCATTGCCCCCACTGCGCGTCTTTGGCGTGCAGGGTGTTCTGGAGATAGAACTGCAGCGAGGTGATCGAGCCAGGGGCGAAATTCCACAACAGCCAGATCAGCAGCGCCGGATAGATCGGCCAGTGGCGGACCAGCCTTTTCAGATCGTCGAGCGGCCGGGCCCCGGTGATCCGCTCGGAATGGATGGCGCCGAACACGCTGGCGGGCTTCCACAGACCGTAGAGGGCCAGCGCCGCCATGATCGCCGCGCCGGTCAGGAACAGCATCCGCGCCGCCTGGTCGGCCCCCGCGCCTTCCATCAGGTCGCTGAGCACGCCGCCGGCCAGCAACGCGGCGATCCCCGGCAGCGATTCGAAGATGTTCCAGGCGGCGCTGACCTGGCCGCTCATCACATGCTGCTGGCCGATCGTCGAGGTCAGCCCGCGTTGGGCGCTGAGGATGAACAGGAACGAAGAATAGAGCAGCAGCATCGCGATCAGCAGGCTCGCATAGGTAGGATGGGTGAAGGCGAAAAAGGTGAACAGTCCGGCGCTGATGGCCCCGAACAGCACCATGAAGCCCCGATCCTTCATGCCGAAGGGATTGAACCGGTCGCGGGCGAATCCGAACACGAACGACACATAGACGGGGATGTGGCTGATCAGCGCGAAGGTGGCGACCTGATGGGCCTTGAGGTGCAGCTGGTTCTTCAGGAAAAAACTGATCGGCAGCCCGATCAGTCCGCTGCCCGGCGAGCCAAAGCCCAGGAGCACAATCAACAGGCCCAGGTAGAGAAAAATCCTCCATCGGGTCTTCCCGGCCAGCGGCGCCGGGGCATCGGCGGCAAGGTCCGCCGCGGCGGGCAATTGGTCCGTGGTCATCGCTAACCCCCGTTCGCCAAGGCCTCGCCGTCCCTGGTGTCGATCAGGCGGCGAGGCACCAGCAGCAGCACCGGCAGGATAAGCGCATAGACGCCGATCGTCGCCCAGACCGCGGCCGGGAATCCGCCATGCTTGTCATAGAGCCAGGTGCCGAAAAGGTCGCCGAACCGCGTCGACAGCCAATAGAGGGCGATGATCAGCATCATCATCGTGCCCTGCAGGCCCCGAGGGCATGAACGGATGGTCAGGTCCACAAGGGCCGCCTGGCCGATGCCGCCGATCAATCCCATGGGGACTGCGGCGATGAGAGCCCCGACCGCGGTCTTGATGAACAGCAGCGGCGCCATCTGGCCGACCGCCAAGGCGAACCCCCACCAAAGCAGCCTGGAAAGCCGCACCTTCTGGCAGAGGAAACCGTAGATCACGAACATCGGCAGGAACGAACCGACGAAGATCGCATTCCACGCCCCCCATTGGGCGTCGCTGGCGTGCAGGGCGTCGGTGATATGATACTGCAGCACCGTCCCCGCCGCCGGTCCGAACTGCCACAAGAGCTGGATCAGCATCACCGGATAGACCGGCCAGTGGCGCAGCAGGCGCCCGACATCGGCCGTGAGCGTCGTCGTCGGGGCAGCGCGCTCCGACTTGCGCGGGAACAGCGCCGATGGTCCCAAGAGCCCGAAGACGACGATGCCGGCCATCAGCGCGGCGGCCCCCAGAAACAGGATGCGCGCCGCGCTGATCGCGTCACGGCCCTCCAGCATCCCGCTGAGCACGCCGCCGGCCAGGAAGGCGGCCAGCGCCGGCAGAGACGCCGTGATGGAGACCAGGGTGCTCATCTGGCCGGCCATGGCCTGGCTCTGGCCTATGGCGGCCAGGAGCCCGTTGGCGGCGCTGGCGACCATCTGATAGGCGATGGTGGCGACGATGAGGCCGGTCAGCAACACCGCGTAGCTGGGGGCCAGAAACGCCAGGCCCGCATAGACCGCCAGGGTGGCCAGCCCGAAGACCACCACGTGGCCGCGATCTCCCGTCCCGAACGGGCTCCACCGGTCGCGCGCGAGGCCGAACAGGAACGAAACAAACAGCGGCGCGCCGACCCATAGGTTGAACACCGCCAGGCCATTGGCCGTGAGGTGCATCCGGTTTTTCAGGAAAAAGGTCACCGGGATGGTGATCAGGCCGTTCATCGGCCCGGCGAAGTTGATCAGGAGCAGCAGCGCCCCGCCGAACCCCAGCACGCGCAGCCGATCGGGCGGCGACAGCGGCGGCGGGGCGCCCCGATCATCGGCAATCTCTGCTTCCGCCGCGGCGACGCTCATCGGCCCACCTTGTCGACAATCCTTGGCATCGGCAATCGCCCATGCGCGCGCCCTGATTCCGGACCGTTTCGGCCTGCCGGGAACCCCAAGCTGCACCATTGCGTTGATGGCGCGACAAGGCGCTAAAGAGGGACGAACGCCATGGGACGGTCGATTCTCCTGTTGCTACTGGGGGTGCCGATTCCGATCATCATCCTGCTTGCCCTGATCTGGCATTAGACGTGGCGACCGATAGCGTCGACATCATCGCCATCACGCCGGCCGGCGCCGGGAGCCCGGCTGAATCGCCGCGCTCGGGCGTTTCCTGGGCGGCGATCATCGCCGGCGCCTTCGTCGCCGCCGCCGTCAGCCTTATCCTCATCGCCCTGGGCTCCGGCCTTGGCCTGGCTTCGGTTTCGCCGTGGTCGGCGGGCCCTTCCCTCGCGACCTTCACGGTCATGACCGGCATCTGGCTGATCGTCGTGCAATGGGTCGCCTCGGGTTTTGGCGGCTATCTGACCGGCCGCCTGCGGACGCGCTGGACCGATCTGCACACCCATGAGGTGTTCTTCCGCGATACCGCTCACGGGTTTCTGACCTGGGCCGTCGCCACGGTGATGGTCGCCCTGCTGGCGCTGGGCGCCGCTTCGTGGGCGGCCAGCGGCGGAGCGCGCGGCTCGCCGGCGATGGATGGCGGGCCTGCGGCGAGCGGCCCTTACGCCTATGATGTCGACAGCCTGTTCCGCTCGGCCCGGCCCGACGATAGCGTCTCGGCCGCCGCCGTCAGAGCCGAAGCCACGCGAATCCTCGCCAAGGATATGGCCACCGCGACGCCTCCGGCTGGCGACCGAGCCTACCTGGCCGCCCTGGTTTCCGCGCGCACGGGCCTCGCCCCCGCCGACGCCCAGGCCCGGGTCGACGACACCCTGGCTCGCGTGCGGGTGGCCGCCGACAAGGCCCGCAAGGCGGCCTCGGCCACGTCGATATTCACCGCCCTGGCGATGCTCATCGGCGCGCTGATAGCCTGCGTGGCCGCGGCCCTTGGCGGCCAGCAACGCGACTTGCATCCTTGAGCGCATCGGCGTTCAATTCCGTTCATGCGCGCTTCACCTGAGAGCGACCATCCTGGCCGCGCGAGGCCCTTAGTTTTCCAAGGAGAAGAACGATGAGAACCAAGACCGCCACCCTGACACTGGCCGCCGCGGCCCTGGCGACGGGCCCCGCGCTGGCCGCCACAAGCGTCGCGCCAGCGCCGGCGACACCGGTGGCCGCGTCCTATGCCGAGTTGCTTCAGCCGATTCCGAACGCCGTCGAACGTCTGGAACTGGCCAACGCCGAGGCCGCCTCCGCGCCCAGACTGATCGAAGCGCAGTACGTGACGCCGGTCGCCCACCATCACCACCACCATCACAGTCATCACAACCGGAGCTGGTACCGCTCACACGGCTACTTGTGGTCCGGCGGCGCCTGGATGCTTCGGCCCGTCCGACGCGCCCACCACCACCACCACCACCATCACCATCACAGCAACTACTAGCTCTTTCCTACCGCCGGCCCATTGAACACCTCTCCCGGAGGGAGAGGGAGGGGCCCGCGCTCGCCAGAGCGTGGGACGGTGAGGGGTTACGCGGCCTGCAGTCTAACCCCTCATCTTCCCACCGCTTTCAGCGGCGGGCCCCTCCTTCTCTCAATGGGAGAAGGGTTTGGGCCGCAGCTGCCTAACCCGCGCGATCTCTAGTCTTGGCAGCGCGGAACATCTGGCGATAGGTGCCGTCGAAGATGGTGTCGGTGCTGGAGACCCAGCGGGTGCCCTTGGCCAGGGCGTCGCGGCTGGCGGCCAGTCGGCGGGCGCGCATCTCCCGCTCGGCCGCTTCTTCCTTCGTCATCGGCCGCAGATCGACGTCAGGGTCGGCCGGCAGAACGACAACGTTCATGAACGGCTCGCCCTTGCGGAAGACGTGGGTCACCCCCTTGGGCGGCGCCTTGAAGATGCAGAAGAACATCATTGGCCACCACTCGCTGCGGATCAGCGCCGGCACCGCCAGCGGCGTGGTGTTGGTGGCGTCGGTATAGTAGCGCGGATGCGGCTCGGTGCGGATCGCCCACCCGGCCGGAACCTCGAGATCGAGCGAGATCTGGTAGGAATAATAGTCCTCGCCGAAGGCCCGAAACGGCGGCCACATCATATCGTCGTCGGCCGGCTCGCCCCATTGCGCGTCCAGCCGCACGCGGCCACGAAACTTGCTCACCCGCAGTTCCTCATCGAACGGATAGAGCACCTCGACGCCATAGCGGGCGCTCTCCGAGAACGGTCCGCAGTGCCACGGCTGTTCGTGACTGCCGTCGGCCCGCGGCTGCGCCTCGCCCGCCCATCCAGGAATCTCCAGCTGCACCGGCTGCGGCGGCGGCCGATGACCGTGGAGCCGGTACTTGAGGGTCGGCATGGCCGCGCTTCCCCGCCGGGCTCAGGACTTGATCGGCGAGCCCACCGACCAGCTGTGGCCAAACGGGTCGGCCACCTGCCCATAGCGATCGCCCCAGAACTGATCGCCGATCGGCATCTTCACAGTGGCCCCGGCGTCCACCGCGCGCTTCCACCAGCGATCGGCGTCGTCGACCTGCAAGTGCATGGTGACCGCCCCTGGCGTGGCGGCCGTGAAGCCCTGCTCGGGAAAGTCGTCGGAAAGCATGATCCAGGCCCCGTTGATCTTGGCGCTGGCTTGCATCAGCCGCTTGCCGTCCTGCGCCACATTGCGCTCGATAATCTCCGCGCCGAACGCGCGCCGGTAGAATTCCAGCGCCTCCGACGCCTTGCCGCCGCCGATGGCGAGGAACGGGGTGATGCCGGTGGTGGGACGTTCCGGTTGATCGGGCATGGTCACTGAACTCCTCTGATCCGAGAGGCAATCTGCCCACCCCTCGTTGAGCACGCAAGCGTTCAAGCTGTCGGTTTTGCTGGTCCGCCGCGAAAAATCGGCCGCGCCAGCACCCGTTCAGGGCTGGGGCGGGCGAAGTGCTGACGAGAGCTTCGCCTCCCCCACACGCCGCCATCGGCGTGGTCTACGGTAAGGGGAGCGGAAAATTGGCGCGCTCGGAGCGATTCGAACGCCCGACCCCCAGATTCGTAGTCTGGTGCTCTATCCAGCTGAGCTACGAGCGCGCGCCGCCTTGGTCGGCGAAGGCGCGGAACCTAGGCGCGGGGCGGCGAAAGTCAAGGCGCGGTCGGCGCCGTGTAGGTAGCACACGATATGTCCGGTTTTCGTAGCAGACGATTTGTCCGGTTTAGCCGGAGCGGATCGGATGCATGCGGAGGTGAGGATGGCGCGGATTGGCGAGGCGATCGGACGGTACAATGGCGGACAGCTGAACT